>CAMJQA010000028.1 GCA_946407895.1 uncultured Prevotellaceae bacterium | reverse complement strand
AGACTGTAAATCTGCTGGCTTACGCCTTCGGTGGTTCGAATCCATCTCTACCCACTAAGCCAATGCGGCAATAGCTCAGTTGGTAGAGCACGACCTTGCCAAGGTCGGGGTCGCGAGTTCGAGTCTCGTTTGCCGCTCCAAGAGCAAAATGGAGTTCAAGGTCATAACAGCATTGAGTTTCGTTTGCCAATGTAAAGTGTTCTTTAAACATAATGGTGCGTTAGTTCAGCTTGGTTAGAATACATGCCTGTCACGCATGGGGTCACGGGTTCGAGTCCCGTACGCACCGCGAATAAGTGTTTTTCATGGTATTAGATTTTTAAGGTAAAGATTCTAAGTCGGGAGATTTGGAATCTTTTTTTATATCCATTATTCTGGATCCTCTGCCATGCTAACCTTCTGCAACTCAGAAGAGTCTTAGGAGACTCAGTTAGGACAAGGCAAGTGGTAGAGGTGAAAGTGTTGGAATGAGAGTGGAACGAGAAAACGAAACTAACAAAAGAAATAGGTATGAGGATATTATTGATTTTTTCGGTTATGGCGATATCCTATATCGCGCCGTTCGGTGCTTTTGCCCAGGTGGTTATCGAACAGATATTCAGGACAGAGCGCTTACAGCGTGGCGATACGAATGTCTCGCGGGTGCAGGACATAGACGATGCCCACTGGATATGGCATCCCACAGCCGTCTCTCATGGCGAGGTGGATAAATACGCCTTCCTGCGCTTCCGGTGCGAGTTCACCGCAGACGAGTCCCCGTTGCGCTTCGATGTCAGTGCCGACGAGCGATTCATTCTTCTTCTCGACGGGGAGCCTGTATCGTTCGGGCCGCATCGGGGTATGGTGGAGAACTGGCTCTATCAGTCCTATGAAGCCCGGCTCTCGCCTGGACCTCACCTTATGGAGGCTGTCGTATGGGTGATGGGACCCTATGCCCCGTCCGCTCAGCTCTCCTGGCGAGGCGGATTCATCTTGAAGGCCGAGGGAGAATACGATGCCCGGCTTAGCACAGGAAAGGCCAAATGGAGCGTAGCTGAGCTTCGGAACGTGAAGATGAGGCGCGAAGGAATGCGGCACAACTTCGGTGTGGGCGCACAGTGCGAGGTGAGCGGCTGTTCGCTCATCGACGAGCAGCCCGCCCCGGATGAATACCAGAAGCCGATTATGGTGCGCGAGCCGGTGTCCTTCAACGTTTGCGGCATTCGCATGAGGGGGTGGATGCTCTTTCCCACGCCGCTTCCCGACCAGATGTACGAACGGGTTCGCCCGGGTCTGTTTCGCGCAGCCAGGGAAACCTTCGACCGAGGTGAGTATTACAAGGAGGAGGACGGGCGGCACCCAATGATTAAGGACCTGAATGCCCTGCTGCAGAAGGGGCGGCCCGTGACCATTCCCGCCCATTCGATACGCTGTGTCTTGCTGGATCTTGACAACTACTACTGTGCCTATCCCGAACTGGTGGTGAGCGGCGGAAAGGGTTCCGAGGTGCGGTGGATGTGGGTTGAAGGCCCAAAGGACGAGAACAAGCACAAGGGGAACCGCAACGAGTTTGTGGGCAAGAATTGCTCGGGCCCCTGCGACCGGTTCTTCCCCGACGGGCGGGAAGAAGCCCGTATGGGAGTCCCCTGGTGGCGGGCCGGGCGATGGTGTCAGTTGGAGATTAAGACTACCGACGAACCGTTGACAATCAAGGACATCAGCATACTGGAGACGCGCTATCCCACGCCCATCACCTCGCATTTCCGGTGCGATGATGCTTCGCTCGAAGGCGTACAGCAGGTATGCATCCGAGGTATGCAGATGGACACGCACGAGACCCTTTGTGACGGACCCCACTATGAGCAGCAGATGTATATAGGCGATTCGTACGTCCAGGCCAATATAATGGCTGTGATGTATGCCGACGACCGACTGATACGCCGTTGCATCTCGCTCTATGACTTTGCGCGCCGCGACAATGGAATGCTGCCGATGAACTTTCCCACCACCGGCACTCAGGAATCGGCCACCTACACGATGATCTGGCCCATGCTGCTGGAGAGCTACATGATGTGGCACGAGAATGCCCAATGGCTCAAGGCTCGCATGCCCGGACTGTGCCATACGATAATGGGCCTGGAACAGTTCGAGAACGAAGAAGGTCTGCTGGAAAATCTGCCCGGATGGAGCTTCATCGACTGGGTTCAGAAACCCCGCGATTGGTATGCCGGCATTCCGCCAGGGGGACTGCCTGGCAAGGGCGTGAACTCGCAGAGCAACCTCTTCTACATTCTGTCTCTTCAGTCAGCGGCAAGGGTTATCGGGCAGATGGGCAACGAAGCCTTGGCACAGGTCTGGCTGTCCAAGGCCAAGGCACTTGGGCAACAGGTGGTGGAGAAATTCTGGGACGAGGCTAATGGCATGATAGCCGATACGCCCGGAAAGGACAGCTTCAGCCAGCACTCGCAGTGTCTGGCCATTCTGGCCGGTATTCTGTCTCCCGAGCAGGAGGAGGCTGCATTCCGGGGGCTTACAGAGCGTACGGACATAGCGGTAGCCACGGACTACTTCCGCTACTATCTTTTCGAGGCCTTTGCCCGAAAGGGGCGTATGGACTTCTTCATGAAGAAGATGGATTTCTGGCGCGATCATGTAAAGTGGGGTATCCGCTGCCCCCTGGAGGATGACGATTTCGAGACCAAGAGCGACTGCCACGCCTGGGGAGCACATCCCCTTTTCTTCCTGCATTCGGCCGTTGCCGGTATCAGACCGGCCGAGCCCTGGTTCCGGTCTGTGTGCATAGCTCCGCAGCCGGGCGGGCTGAAGTGGATAGACTCTGCCACGCCGCATCCCCGGGGTATGATCCTTACCAATCTGCGTTTCCGGGGCGATGGCGTATCGGGCACGGTGACCCTGCCTGAGGGTCTGTCTGGTACCTTCGTATGGAAGGGACAGGAGATTCCTCTGCGGCCCGGAAAGCAGAAGGTGGAATTCTGAAGACGGAGAAATGTAAAGATATTTATTGTGCGGGATGACCGTATAATATCAATCGAAAAGGCAACGACATCGTCCTGAACGAGTTTGACGTTCTGGACGGGTTTGACGTCTTGAACGAATATGACGTCCTGAACGAGTTTGACGTTCTGAACGGGTTTATCGTCTGGAACGAATATGACGTTCTGAACGGGTTTGACGTTCTGGACGGGTATGACGTTCTGAAAAGAGTTTGCCTTATTCCAAGAACAGCGATAGTGGCACTTTGGCCAGGTATATTGCAGCTTTTCCCGGTTGTGCCGTGGAGGCATAATAGCTCACCCATACTTCTTTTCCCTCAACGAGAAGGCCAGGGTAACTTGTATCTCCATCGGAGGGGAGGACGTAGATTTCTTCCCAATCCCCCTCTGCGGTTCCCCTGAACAGGGCAGTCTTGCAGTGCCCTCTGTTGAAATAGGTTCGTGTGGCTAAGATGAGCTTTCCGTTCTCAAGTGTAATGAAATCTTGTCCTCCGATGCGGAATCCCATGGGCTTCCATTCCCAACTTGTATATGGCGGCTGGCTGACGCCCCAGTAGCCCTGTGCATCGGCTCCGTCGCGGCGCACCATCTGCATCATACGCCCGTCTGGCAGGAAGCGTATGGTAGTTTCATTAGGGAAACCGGCTATGGGCATCTCGGCAACGAGGTCGTAGTGCACGCCGTCGCTCGTTCGCAGCAGGCTCAGGGTGTCTGGCTTCGCGCCCGAGTAGCTCACGCCGTAGCCGGTGTCGCCGTTCCAGGTGACGCGCCATACCCAGTCGTGAGTGGTTCTTGCCTCGCGGCTGATTTCTATGGGCTGTGGGGCGGTGTAGTTGCGGCCGTCCTGGCTAAAGCATACCATGGGAATAGATTTTACATGCTTCCTGTCTCTATAGACAGAACCGCCGATGGTGACCATGAGCCGCCCGTCGGGGGTTATCGATAGCTTGGGGTCGCGCAGGTCGGTTCCCTCGCTACCGAAACAAGCCACCGAGTGCCATTTTTTCCCGTTGCGAGATTCCAGTATGCGCACTTTTCCCTCCGCCTTCCCGTTCTCGTCGAAGATATGGCTGTACCCTTCGCGGAAAGAGCAATAGAAACGTCCCTTGTACTTGATGAGCGATGTGAAGGCTGCGTGTGTGCCGTTGTCCCATATCTTGTCCACCCTGACGGTTGTGCTCTTTTGGGCGAAGGCTGTGCTTAGGACGAGTTGTAGCAGGCAGCCGAGGATAAGTCGTTTCATATTGTTGCGGCGTTCATTTTTTATTTGAAGAGTTTCTGTGCCATCACATACAGGCTTCTGCGCCAAGTGAGGAATTCGTGTGCGGTTCCCTCTGAGACGTAGCTCTCGGCATTGAATCCAGCCGCTTTCAGGTCGGACACAGCCTTCAGCACGCGGTCGGGCCATTCCTTGCTGCCGCAGCTGATGAAGATGTAGTCCACCTGCTTCTTGTCCTTAATCTCTTCGGGCGTATATACTCCGCCGCTCAGGATGCCGTAGTGCCCGAACGTTTCGGGGCGTGCCAGGGTGATGGCATGCGTCTCCATACCGCCCATCGAGAGTCCGGCCATTGCCCTGTTCTTTTTGTCGGCTTTGGTGCGGAAGTGGCTGTCTATGTAGGGCACCAGTTCGTCCACCAATACTTTCTGGAAGTCTTCTGCCACCTTGTTGCGGTCGAAGGGGCGTCCGAAGACGACGTCGTTCGTCATGCCGTAGGTCATTACCACGATGAAGGGCAGGGCCTTTCCTTCGGCTATCAGGTTGTCCATGATGATGTTGGCCTTGCCCTGAACGGGCCATGTTGTCTCGTTCTCGCCCCATCCGTGCTGCAGGTATAGGACGGGATAGCGCTGTTTGCTGTTCTGGTCGTATCCGGCTGGTGTGTAGACGTAGGCTACGCGCAGCTGATCGCCCTGCACCTTGCTGGGGAAGAGTATCTTCTGCACGTTGCCGTGCTCTATATCGGTACGTTCGGCATAGAAGGCCTGGTCGTGTGCGGGAACCTCTACGCCGCTCATCCAGCGGGCACCGCCGTAGTAGCTGTTGGTGCCGGGGTCGGTCACCTGAGCGCCGTCGATGGACAGGGTGTAGTAGTGGAATCCCTCGTCCTCGGGCAGCAGGGTAGTACCCATCCAGGAGCCGTCCTGCTGCTTTCTCAGCACGGTTCCTCCCATGCCGCCTCCGTGCCCGGCCGAAGCAATGACATAGCGTGCGCCGGGAGCCGTCACGCGGAAGCGCACATAGCCCTGCGAGTTCACCTGCGGGTACTCCTGCCGCGGCTGGCAGGTAGCCGACGGCTTGAAGTCTTCCCTGATGTCGGGGTTGTCGGTCGAGGGGATGAAGTCCCTGATTACGCGATATACGTTCTTGGGCTTATACTCGCGGTCGAAGGGCAGGGGGTAGTTGTTGGCGCCGAGCCACGAATCGCGGTCGCTCAGGTTCCAGAAGGTTACGCACTCCACCTTGTCGGCATGGCGGCGCATGACGCGGAATACGGCGGCATATTGGGCCTCCTGCAGCAGTTTCTGGTCGTTGGTGACGGTGGCACCCTCGTTGCGGCTAAAACGCAGCTGCCCGCCCATCTCCTGGTTCACGCGGATGTCCAGTTCGGTTACGTGGATGTGATCAACAACCTCGGCATACTTGCTTACGGCGGCCTCTATATCCTCTTCAGAGGGGCTGTAGATGTTGTAGTGGCCCTGCATGCCTATGCCGTCGATGGGCACTCCGGCAGCCTTCATGTCCCTCACCATCTCGCAGATGCGGTCTCGCTTCACGAGGTCGCATTCGTTATAGTCGTTGTAGAAGAGCAGGGCATTGGGGTCGGCCTCGCGGGCATAGATGAAGGCCTTGCGTATGAACTCGT
Source organism: uncultured Prevotellaceae bacterium (assembly GCA_946407895.1). Taxonomy (GTDB): domain Bacteria; phylum Bacteroidota; class Bacteroidia; order Bacteroidales; family Bacteroidaceae; genus Physcousia. The sequence goes on along the minus strand of CAMJQA010000028.1, from coordinate 33,927 downwards.
CGCTGCCGCATATTTTGTAGAAGGTGGATTCGCGCAGGGGCTGGTCCTTTCCGTTTGCATCCGGGCGGCGACCGCCGTCGGCTATGCATTCGTTGAAGACGTCCCAGCAATATACCACGTCCTTGTAGCGGTTCACTACCGTATGGATGTGCTCCCTCATGCGCTGGTAGAGTACTTCCTTGGTCACCAGATTGTGCTTCTCGTCATAGAACATCCAGTCGCACATCTGGTTGTGCCACATCAGGGTGTGTCCGCGCAGCTTTATGCCGTTCTGGCGGCAGAAGTTTGCTATGCGGTCGGCCCTCTCCCAGGTCCATCGTCCCTCCTCGGGGTGTACGGAAATAGGCTTCATGTCGTTCTCGGCCGTCATGCTGTTGAATTCGCGCTTCACCAGATTGGCCTGCTCCGTGTCGGCAATGTTGCGCTGGTTTACGGCTACGCCAATCATGAAATAATCCTTGTATGCCTCTTTCAGACCTCTCTCGTTGTCCTGGGCACAGATTCCGGTTATTGTAAACCAGAAACATACGGTCAGTAATTGAATCTTCTTCATGTGTTGTGTTTTTATTTAGGGGTGTTGCCGGCCTTTCTGGCATACTCAAAGAGTGCCTGTGGCAGGTGGCAGTACCCAGTGGGATTTTTTTCCAGATAGTCTTGATGATACTCCTCGGCCGGGTAGAAGTTCTGCAGGGGCAGCACCTCCACGGCCAGTGCCTTGTCATACGCTGCCTGCACTTCGTCGAAGACTTTCCTGATGACGGGCAGTTCGCTCTCCGAGGTGTAGTAAATGCCCGTCCGGTAGCGTGTGCCCTCGTCCTCGCCCTGTTTGTTCATGCTTGTGGGGTCGATGGCTTTGAAGTACATGCGTAGCAGGAATTCCAGGGCAATTGTGTCCTCGTCATACTCTACGCGAACGGTTTCGGCATGTCCCGTAGAGTCGGTATATACTTCCTTGTACGTGGGGTTCTGGGTATGCCCGTTGGCAAATCCCACTTCGGTTGCGGTAACGCCCCGCAGTTGTTTGAAGAAGTGCTCTGCTCCCCAGAAGCAGCCTCCTGCCAGGTAGATTTCCTTTGTCATAGTTGTCTGATGTCCTGTATTTTGAATTGATGGTTGATGTAATGCGTTTTGTCTTTCAGAAAAGTCCGTATAGCAGGGAGTCAATCTGCTCGGTAATTGCCTGGAAGTCCCGCGGATTGCTCTCGAACTTCAGCTTGTCACCGTCCACTACGAGCAGTTTGCCGGGATATTTCCCTACCCATTCCTCGTAGCGGTTGTTAAGGCCGGTCAGGTAGTCGATGCGTATGCTCTGCTCATAGTCTCGTCCGCGCTTGCTTATCTGTGCAATCAGGTTGGGGATGGTGCTGCGGATGTAGATGAGCAGGTCGGGCAGGCCTACGAGCGACATCATCAGGTCGAACAGGTCGGAATAGTTCTGGAAGTCGCGGTCGCTCATGTAGCCCTGCTCGTGCAGGTTGGGGGCAAAGATGCGGGCGTCCTCGAAGATGGTGCGGTCCTGTATAATTGTGTCCTCCGACTTGGAAATCTCCACGATATCGCGGAACCTCTTGTTCAGGAAATATATCTGCAGGTTGAATGACCATCGGTTCATGTCTTCGTAGAAGTCAGCGAGGTAGGGGTTCACATCTACCGGTTCAAAGCGCGGTGTCCATCCGTAGCGCTTGGCGAGCATCTTGGTCAGCGTTGTTTTGCCGCTGCCTATGTTTCCGGCTATAGCTATATGCATAGATAAGAGTTCAAAAATAGGGTTTCAGTTATTCTTTGTCAGTAATCTGCTGCTCCAGGGGGAAAAGTCCATAGACGAGGGCATCCAGCTTGTCGGTGATGAACTGGAAGTCTTGCCTGTTGTTTTGGTAATCCATGTCGTCCACATCGATTGTGAGCACGCGGCCCTGGTATTTCCGGCAGATGAAGTCTTCGTAGAGTTCGTTCAGCCCCTTCAGGTATTCCAGTTGTATGGCCTGCTCATAGTCGCGTCCGCGCTTTTGTATGTTATGCACCAGGTGTGGTATGCCGGAGCGCAGGTATATCATCAGGTCGGGATAGCGCACCATATCCGTCATCAGCTGGAACAGTTCCATAAAGGTCTGGAAGTCTTTGTCGGAGAGATAACCCAGGCGGTGGCTGTTGGTTGCAAATACATATACACCCTCGTGTATGCTGCGGTCCTGAATGATGGTTCCCTGGGTGTGTGCAATCTCCAGCACGTTGCGGAATCTCTCCTTCAGGAAGAACACCTCCATGGCGAAGGACCATCTGGGTATGTCGTGGTAGTAGTCCTCCAGATAGGGGTTGTAGCTGACGGCCTCGAATTGTGGCTTCCAGCCGTAGTGAGCGGCCAGCATACGCGTCAGGGTTGTCTTCCCGCTTCCTATGTTTCCTGCTATGGCTATGTGCATGACGAGTGGTTCAAGTGGGTTAAATAGTTCTCTGTCAGTTTTCAATTCTCCGCTTGGCTCTGCCGGCTTGGCTTGTCCAGGTAATCTATTTCAGCGCCTCCTTCACGCTGCCGGCTTCGAGCAGACGTTGCTGCGCCTCTTCGTAGCTTATTCCAAGCGACTCCTGCAGCATGCGGGTGCCTCTGTCCACCAACTTGGCATTCGTCAGCTGCATATTCACCATTCGGTTGCCCTGCACGCGTCCCAGCCGTATCATCAGGGTGGTGGAGATCATGTTCAGCACCATCTTCTGCGCCGTACCGCTCTTCATGCGGCTCGATCCGGTTACGAATTCTGGTCCTACAATGGTTTCGATGGGGAACTCCGCCTCCTCGGCCAGAGGGGTGTTCGGGTTACTGGTGATGCAGCCCGTCAGCAGTCCGTGCTCGCGGGCAGCCTTTACTGCGCCAACCACATAGGGTGTGGTGCCCGAGGCGGCAATGCCCAGCACCGTGTCGTCGGCAGTGGGGTGGTGCGGCTGCAGGTCGGTCCACCCCTGAGTGGCTATGTCCTCGGCCCTTTCCACTGCATGGCGCAGGGCCTGGTCGCCGCCGGCAATGAGGCCGGTCACCCACGTATCGGGCACTCCGAAGGTGGGTGGCAGCTCGCTGGCATCCAGCACGCCCAGCCGCCCGCTTGTGCCGGCACCCAGGTAGAAAAGCCTGCCGCCCCGTCGCATTCGGGGTTCGATGGCTTCCACCAGGGCCTGAATCTGCGGTATGGCCAGCTTTACGGATTCTGCCACTCGATGGTCTTCTTCGTTTATGTGCCTGAGCAGTTCTCCGGCCGTCATGCGTTCCAAGTGGTCGAAGTGCGAGGGCTGCTCGGTTATTTTCTTCTCCGTTTCCATTGCTGTTTCCAATCTTTTTTATATTTTTGCGGAAGATTTGATGCAAAAGTACATAATTTAAATGAAATAACAGCTAATATTTGACTTAATTTTGGTATGATAACGCGACTTTTACAGCTTTTAGATGCTTCGCCAGTGAATTTCCTGGCCGTTAAGACCCTTGAGACGGAACTTCAGCAGGCGGGTTTCGAGCCGCTCGATGCAGCTCAGCCTCTGGGCTCCATGCCACAGGGCCGGCAGTTTTATGTCAAGAAGAACGATTCCTCGCTCTATGCCTTCCGCATTGGGCGCCGTCCGCTCAGCGAGGCCGGCTTCCACATCATCTGTGCCCATTGCGATTCACCTACCTTCCGCATCAAGCCTAATGCCGAGATGACGGGTGAAGGGGGGATTGTGCGGCTGAATACCGAGGTCTATGGCGGGCCCATTATGTCCACCTGGTTCGACCGTCCGCTCAGCCTTGCCGGCCGCGTCATCCTGCGCTCGTCTGACCCGATGAGGCCCCAGACGCGTCTCTTGCATGTTCGTCGTCCCCTGTTGCAGATTTCAAACCTGGCCATTCACTTCAACCGTCAGGTCAACGACGGGGTAAAACTGAGCAAGCAGAAGGATATGCTCCCCCTCTTGGGCATCGTCAGCGAGGAACTTGAGCGCGGCCAGCTGCTCATGAACGTCATTACGGAGGAGCTCCAGGTAGGGGCAGGGGATGTACTCGATTTCGACCTTTATCTCTTCGATGCCACGCCTGCCTGTACCTTCGGCGTTCATGACGAGTTCATCTCCAGCGGCCGGCTCGACGACCTCAGCATGGTCTTTGCCGGGTTGGATGCCCTCCTTATGGCCGGCAGCCGCGGCGAGGCGGAGACAACTCAGGTGCTGGCCATCTTCGATAACGAAGAGACGGGCAGCCAGACGAAGCAGGGAGCCGGAAGTCCTTTCCTCTCCAGCATCCTGCAGCGCATCGTCTCCTTGCAGGGCGGCACCGGCGAGGATTACTTCCGGGCCGTGGAGCAGGCGTTCATGGTATCGGCCGACAATGCCCATGCCTGGCACCCTAACTACAGCGAGAAGTACGACCCCACGAACCATCCCGTCCTGGGTGGCGGACCTGTCATCAAGTTCAATGCTGCACAGAAGTACGCCAGCGATGCTGCCAGCGCGGCCGTCTTCTCCGAACTTTGCCGCCTGGCCGGTGTGCCCTGCCAGCGCTTCGTCAACCACAGCGATGTGGCCGGAGGCAGCACATTGGGCAATATCCTGGCCTCGTCGCTCCCCCTGCGCGGCGTGGATATGGGCAACCCCATCCTGGCAATGCACAGCGTTCGCGAGACGGGATCTGTCCGCGACCACGAATATTGCATCCGGGCCTTCACGCAGTTCTACCTTAGCTGAGTGCCCCGCCCGGTGTAAAAGAACTACTACACCCGGGTGTAAGTTTTGCTACACCCGGGTGTAAATTTTGCTAAACCCGGGTCTTGCAAAAAACAGACCCGGGTCTAGCCGATTTCGGAACGCTTAAGTCAGATGAGCGACGAGGCCTTATTCCTTCACCATCTGCTCAATCTTCATCTCGCCGCACTCCAGTATGATGCCTACGTTCTCCTTGAACTCGGGCGTTGCGCTGTGGGCGTCGAGGGCTGCCTGGTCGGCCCAGGTCTCGATGAAGGTGAATACATCGGGGCGCGTAGCACTCTCGAAAACGTCGTAGGAAATCATGCCTGGGTGGCTCTGAGTCTTGGCTACCAGGGCGATGGCTGCCTGCAAAGCGCGGTCGTACTGACCCTCTTTGGCTTGGAAAAAACAATTCAGTCTAATCATAATACTTATATTTAATATTAGGGGTTATCTCACTTTTTCTTCGCAAAATTATGGAAATTATCTGAGAAAACTCTTATCTTTGCACAAAAAATAACGTAATTTAAGATTAAAGAGAATGAAAACCCGCTTCTTCTTCCCCCTTTTGCTGTTGGCATTGACCTTCAGCTTGGGTCTCACGGCTCAGGAGTTCGATTCGAAACAAGGTTATCGCCTGGAGACTGCCGACGGCTTTGCCCTGGACAGCCAGCAGGACCACTTCGTACTGTCGGCGGTCAACAAGAAATCGCCCTCGCAGGTATGGTTCATAAAGCCCTCTGCCCGCAGCGGCTACGTATGCCTGTACTGCCCCAATGCCGATATGGCCCTCGACAACGGCAATAATTTCGAGAAGGAGGCCAAGGTGACCCAGTGGCCCCTGAACCCCGGCAACCCCAACCAGCAGTGGCGCATAGAACCGGCTGCCACGGCCGGCACCTATACCCTGACCTGCGTGGCCGGAGGCTTGCGCCTTGGCTACAAGGACCAGCCCGCCCCGGGCAGCCGCGTATGGCAGCTCAAGGCCGCGGCATCGGATGCCTCCGTCCAGTGGCGACTGGTGCCCAGCAAGCTGAAGGCTTCGGCCCTGGTGCGAACCGTTACCAGCAAGAACGAATGGGAGAACCCCGCCATTTTTGCCATCAACAAGCAGGTGGGGCGTGCCACAATGCTCCTCTATGCCAGCCAGCAGGAGATGCAGGCCGACGAGGCCAGCCAGAAGCCCTGGCTCCCCGTGCACAGCAGCCTCAGGATGATGCTCAGCGGCAACTGGCAGTTCCATTGGGCTCCCAACCCTGAGGAGCGGCCGAAGGACTTCTTCAAGCCCGGCTTCGACGCCTCTTCGTGGAAGACCATTCCCGTGCCCAGCAACTGGGAGATGCAGGGCTACGGCACACCTATCTATACTAATGTAACGTACCCCCACAAGAACGTACCGCCCCTCATCCAGCCCGTCAAGGACTGGACCATCGAGAAGGAGGGTAATCCCGTGGGCAGCTACCGGCGCACGTTCACGATGCCCGACAGCTGGAGTGAGCGCCAGATATACCTGCACTTCAACGGCATCTACAGCGCTGCCTACGTTTGGGTGAACGGAAAGAAGGTGGGCTACACTCAGGGCTCGAACAACGATGCCGAGTTCGACGTTACGCCCTACGTCCGGCACGGGCGCGAGAACCTTGTCTGCGTAGAGGTTTATCGATGGTCGGACGGCAGTTATCTGGAGGATCAGGACATGTTCCGCCTGAGCGGTATCCACCGCGACGTCTACCTGGAGGCGCGTCAGAAGATGCACGTTCGCGACGTCTATGCCACCGCCAGCCTCAGCAACGACCTCAGGGAGGCTGATGTGCAGGTAGAGGTAGAGGTGCAGAACCTGGGCGGCAAGTCTGACGCTGCGCCCGAGGTGACGCTGCTCGACCCCAATGGCCGCGAGGTGGGGCGAGCTACCCTGGCAATGGAACTTCTCGGCCGCGGTCGCAAGGGCAAGGCCAGCGCTTCCATACATGTTGCCAACCCGCAGCTGTGGAGTGCCGAGACGCCCAGCCTCTATACCGTTACGGTGGCCCTGAACGGCGACGTCAGCACCTTCCGCTACGGCCTGCGCAAGATTGAGAACCGCGGCGGCCGCATCTTCATCAACAACAGTCGCATCATGTTCAAGGGTGCCGACCGGCACGACACTCACCCCGTCTATGGCAAGGCTATTCCTGTAGAGAGCATGATCGAGGACATCCTGCTCTTCAAGCGCCACAACCTGAATACCGTTCGCACCAGCCACTATCCCAACGATCCGCGCATGTACGCCCTCTATGACTACTATGGCCTATACGTGATGGACGAGGCCGACCTGGAATGCCACGGCAACCTCTCCCTCAGCAACAACGGGGCATGGAAGGCAGCCTATGTGGACCGTATGGAACGCATGGTGCTGCGCGACAGGAACCACCCCAGCGTCATCTTCTGGAGCATGGGCAACGAGTGCGGCGGCGGCCAGAACTTCGTGGCCGGAAAGGCGGCCATCAATGCCCTGGATGGCCGGATGGTTCATTACGAAGGCATGAATGAGGTGGCCGATATGGACAGCCGCATGTATCCCAGCATCAAGGACATGATAAACCTCGACCGCAACGAGAAGCTCCAGGGGCGGCCCTTCTTCCTCTGCGAATATGCCCATGCAATGGGCAATGCCATCGGCAACCTCCGGGAGTACTGGGATTACATCGAGTTCCAGTCGCAGCGCCAGATTGGCGGCTGCATCTGGGACTGGGTCGATCAGGGCCTTTGCAAGTACGGCGAGCCGCAGACAAACATGTACTACGGCGGCGGCTTCGGCGATGAGCCCAACGACCGCGACTTCTGCTGCAACGGCATCGTTACGGCCGACCGGCACGTAACGCCCAAGCTCCTGCAGGTGAAGAAAGTCTATCAGTACGTCGGTTTCCACCTGAATGCCCGGAAGCAATTGGTCATCTCCAACCGCTATGCCTTCCTGAACCTGCAGGACTTCCGCCTGCGCTATACTTACGAGCGCGACGGGCTGGTAGTCGGTCGCGGCGAGCGCACCCTTCCCAGCGTAGCTGCCGGCGACAGCATCGTCCTCCCGGATATTCAGACCCAGGCATCGCCGCGCGAGGGCCTCTACACCCTGAACCTCTCCCTGGAGCTTGCAAAGCCTACCCTTTGGGCCGAGGCCGGACATGTAGTGGCCGAGGAGCAGATTGTCCTGGCCGACCGCACTACGCCTCAGTACGGAGGCGGGTGGGGGAGCTTCCCCTTCGACATCGAGAAGCCGGCCGGCGGCGGCGTTCGCGCCAAGGGCAGCGACTGGCAGGTGGAGTTCAACGCCCAGGGCTTGCTCGTAAGCCTTCAGTATCGCGGCCAGGAGATGCTGCATCAGGGGCAAGGCCCGATGTTCAATGGCTATCGCAGCATAAACAACGATAACCGCCACTCGAATATGGAACTTACGCCCGGCTCGGCCACTATCAAGCAGAGCGCCCTCGGCGACTCGCTCTTCGTCTGCGTCGTACAGAAGGCAGTTCAGGGCAAGACGGAGGTGCCCATACAGATTAACTACTGCGTAACGGCAGGCGGGCGCATCGAGGTGGAGGCCTCGTTCGGCAATACGAACAATCATGACTTCACCCGCCTGGGCCTGCAGATGAGCCTGTCCGACAAGCTGGAGCGCGTAGAGTGGATGGGGCGCGGCCCGATGGAGAACTACCCCGACCGCCTGGACGCCGCCCGCCTGGGGCGCTGGCAGAGGAGCGTGTCGGATATGGAGGAGGAGTACATCCGTCCGCAGAGCATGGGCGAGCGCAGCGATGTGCGCTGGCTCTCGCTCACCGACGAGCGCGGGCGCGGCGTGCGCATCCAGAACATTAGCGGATGGCTGGGCTTCAGCGCCCTGCACTATACCGACGAAGACCTCTGGCGAACCAAGTTCCGCCACCAGCTGGGTCAGGTGCGCCGCCCCGAGGTCGTCCTGCACCTTGATGCAGCCATGCGAGGCATAGGAAACGGCAGTTGCGGCCCAGGCCCCCTGCAGAAGTACGAACTGCGCGAGCCTGCCTACAGTTACAGCTTTGTCATAGAGCGCAGCCGCTAAGCATGGCTAACGGGGGCTCGCCTGCGCTTCGCTTGTCGAAGAAATTGTAAATGGTAAATTGTCTAAATTGGTAAATAATAAGATGGTAAGATGATAACGCTTCGCGAACTATACCGAATCGGATATGGGCCGAGCAGCAGCCACACAATGGGGCCGCGCTATGCGGCCACCCTCTACCGTAAGCGCCACCCCGATGCCCGCCGCTATCGTGTTACGCTCTACGGCTCGCTTGCTGCCACCGGTCGCGGGCACATGACCGACCGTGCCATACTCTCCGTCCTGGGTGCCGACCGCACGGAGATAGAGTGGCAGCCGCGCATCTTCCTGCCCTTCCACCCCAATGGCATGAAGTTCTCTGTGCTCGATGCGGCAGGCGGCACCCCGCACGATGCCTGGACCGTGTATAGCATAGGGGGCGGTGCGTTGGCCGAGGAGGGCGTTCCCACCGTTGAGTTCCCCCACATATACGGCATGCATTTTGCCAGCGACATACTTGCCTGGTGCGAGCGCACGGGTAAAAGCTATTGGGAGTACGTTCAGGAGTGCGAGGGCTCTGGCATCTGGGACTTCCTTGGCGAGGTCTGGCAGACGATGCGCGAGGCTGTGGAGCGCGGGCTCGAGCACGAGGAGGTTTTGCCCGGGCCGCTGAACCTGCGCCGCAAGGCCGTCTCCTACTACACCCGTGCCGAGGGCTACCAGGCCAGCATGAAGAGCCGCGGCCTCATCTTCGCCTACGCCTTAGCCGTCAGCGAGGAGAATGCCTCGGGCGGCAAGATCGTAACGGCTCCCACCTGCGGCAGCTGCGGCGTGTTGCCCGGCGTGCTCTATCACCTCTGGAAGAGTCGCAGCATCAGCGAGCCGCGCATCCTGCGGGCCCTGGCTACGGCAGGCCTGTTCGGAAACATCGTAAAGACGAATGCCAGCATCAGCGGTGCCGAGGTCGGTTGCCAGGGCGAGGTAGGCGTGGCCTGCGCTATGGCTGCGGCAGCGGCTGCGCAGCTCTTCGGCGGCACTCCCACCCAGATAGAGTATGCTGCCGAGATGGGGCTCGAGCATCATCTGGGCCTCACCTGCGACCCCGTTGGCGGACTCGTACAGATTCCCTGCATCGAGCGCAACGCCTACGCTGCGGCCCGTGCAATGGATGCCAACTCCTACGCCATGTTTACCGACGGGCTCCATCGCGTATCGTTCGACAAGGTGGTCGAGGTCATGAAGAAAACCGGCCACGACCTGCCCAGCCTATACAAGGAAACGAGCGAGGGCGGACTGGCCACTTTGCTAAGTGGTAGTTAGTTTGCGGTTATAGTTTATAGTTTATAGGTTATAGGTTATAGGCGCTTCGCTTGCCGGAAAATGGTACTTGGTACTTGGCTAAGTGGTACTTAACCGGGCCTGTACCACATTAACTACGTAGTCGCCCAGCTTCTCGCACTCGCCGACCAGGTCGGAGAACATGATGCCCACAATGTAACTGTACCGCTGGTCGTTCACCTCGGCTATGCTCTCCGCCTTCAGCCTGTGGCGCATCTGGTTTATTTCATCCTCAATGCCGTACGTCTTGCTGATGTCATGATCGCGGCCGTGGCCGGTCATTACGGCGTTCATCTGCGTCAGGGCGTCGTCGGTGCGCTGCATGATAGTCTGCAGCCGCTCCCTCAGCGCGGGCGTCAGTGTGGGGGCAGCGTCGAGCTCGTAGCGGCGATTCAGGGTGCGCGCCATATTGTAGCAGGCATCGCCTATGCTCTCCAGTTCCCCGATTTCGCGCATAATCTGGCGCACCTTCAGCTTGGTGATGTCGCTCAGGTGGTCCTTGCTTACGTCCTCCAGGAAGCTTGCTATCTCAATCTCAATCCTGTCGGCGATGTCCTCCTGGTGCTCTATCTCGGCGAAGCGCTTCGCGAAGGCCTCTTCGTCCTGCTCATTCGCGAGTTGCCTTACCAGGGCAAACATCTGCTGCACGCGCTGCGCGTAGGCAGCCGTCTCCTTCTGGGCCTGCAGTACTGCAATCTCAGGCGTCTGCACCAGGTTGGCCTGGATGTAGCGGAGGTGGAGCCGTTCCCCCTCCGGCCGCTTCCGCTCGGGCAGCAGGCGGCATACGATGCGTTCCATCTGCGGGATGAAGCCGATGAGCAGGGCGGTATTGATGACATTGAAGCACGTATGGAACATGGCCAGCACCACGGGCAGCAAGGCAGCCTGGCCGCCCCCGGCGGGGTCGTAGCCCACCAGGGCGCAAACCAGGTTGACGAAGGGGTAGAAGATGCAGAGCATCCAGGCCACTCCGAACACGTTGAACAGCAGGTGGGCCAGCGCCGCCCGTCGCGCAGGTATGCCGGCCCCCAGGGCGGCCAGGTTGGCCGTGGCGGTGGTGCCGATGTTCTCGCCCATCACCAGCGCTATGCCTAGGTAGATGGGCAGCACGCCCGTGGAGCACAGCAGAATGGTGATGGCCATTACGGCGGCCGACGACTGCACGATGCAGGTTATCACCGTGCCGATAGCCAGGAAGGCCAGTATGGTCCAGTAGCTGCCCGTGTCGAACGAGGCGAAGAAGCCCACTACGTCTTCGTTGTGCTCCAGGTCGAGCTCCTTGCCCGCCGAGCTCAGCATCACCAGGGACAGGAACATGAAGGCGATGCCGAACAGGAAGTCGCCCACGAAGCGATGCCGCTTCCTGTATATGAGCACTATGCCCACGAAGAAGGCCGGAAAGACCACCGTAGTCAGGTCGACATTATAGCCCAGCGACATTATCCAGGCCGTCAGCGTAGTGCCTATGTTGGCTCCCATGATTACGGATATGGCCTGCCCCAGGGTGAGCAGCCCGGCCGATACGAAGGACACCGTCATCACCGTAGTGGCCGATGACGACTGCACGGCACACGTCACCAGCGTGCCCGTAAGCATGCCCGTCAGGCGGTTGGTAGTCATCTTGCCCAGTATGTGGCGCAGCTGCGGGCCGGCCATCTTCTGCAGGGCCTCGCTCATCATGCGCATGCCGTAGATCAGCAGCCCCAGGGCGCCGAGCAGCTTCATCCCGATCAATATGTAGTCTTGTGTCATAGTCGTTGCTTTTTTGTTTCTTTTTCGGGCGCAAAGGTACTAAGCGGGCGGCGGCGGCACAAAAAAAATCCATTACATTTTAGTTACAGCCCCTATTTGTAATAGCATTGTAACAGATAGTAGCGGAATTCATGCGGTGTGAGCGGGGAAGGGGGGGCGACGGCAAAAACCTGTGAAAATGCAAAGGAATGAGAGCTGAGGCGAAAGCTTGCTTTCAGGCTTAGCCGAACTGATGGAGCAGCAAGAGCAGAATGAAGTTCACTTCAATCCTGCCGAGTCGCGACAGAGGAAGACGAAGTCAATGACGCAGCATTTCGACGAAGTCAAAATGCAAAATGCAAAATGCAAAATGCAAAGACACGCCCGCCACAACCCTTAGAGGGGGATTATTCGGCCCGACCAGCATTTTTTTGCAGAAAATCCTGCAATTTTGGGGCTCAAAAACGCCAAAATCGAAAGATTTCCGATTTCGTGCTCCCGGCTCGTTTTTATCGCTTCGGGGGCATTTTTTTGCCGTTCCGGGGCAGATTTGGGATGTTTCCGTGGCAGATTTGAGATGTTTCCGGGAGCCAAATACGGATGGCTATAGAGAAGAATGGCTCCGCCCCGGGCTTCGGCTTTCTACTGACAAAATGGCAGTAAATTTTGCATTTTGCATTTTGCATTTGAGCTTCGCTCGAGCCTGCTCACGCTCGGCCGAGCCGGAACAAGATTCCGCTCTCCTCTCGCTTAATCGCAGCCTTTGCATTTTGACTTCGTCGAAATGCTGCGTCATTGACTTCGTCTTCCTCTGTCGCGACTCGGCAGGATTGAAGTGAACTTCATTCTGCTCTTGCTGCTCCATCAGTTCGGCTAAGCCTGAAAGCAAGCTTTCGCCTCAGCTCTCATTCCTTTGCATTTTGCCTGATTACAACTTTGAACTAATCCGCCTGGCAGAATTGCAGGAAATGGAGGTCGCAGAGCGAAGCGTCTTGCTTTGTACTCTTAAAGCGCAGGAACAAGGCATGCCTGCCTTGCAGCCCTGTTGCTTCGGGCACGGGTATGTGCAGGTCGGTCGGCCGCTGGGGCATTGAGGCTGTCAGTTGTACGCTGCCCAGCAACAGTCCGCCCTGGCTCTCCCAGGGGCTGTCGGCCAGCACCTCTATTTTGCCGTCCACCCCCCTTGGCACCAGCTGCAGGAGCAGGCTCACATGCTTCTTCCCCCTGAGCCTGCTCATGTTGAAATACTTGTAGCCGACAACGGAGCCGCTGGTGTTGTTCAGCACTGCGTTATGGTTGATGTGCAGGTCGTAGGGGTTGCTGCGGCCGTCGTACTCGGCATAGGCGGGCTGGATGTATGGCCCGCTGAAGGTCCATCGCGGATAGTCCTGTGTGGTTTCCGTTGGCCCTGTGTAGTAGCAGGTGATGCCTGCCGAGTAGCGCTTCAGGGGGTCGAGGCCGCCCGCCTGGAACCCCTCTGAGGTTACTTCGCCCTGCGAAATGCTTACCTTGCCGCCGGCTCCCTTTTCCACCTTCACGCTGACGGGGGCCACCATAGCCTGGCGCGCAAACTCGTCCTGACCCGAATGGCGGTGGTAGAAGATGTACCACTGTCCGCCCACCTGGCACAGGCTGCCGTGCGTATTGCCCGAGGGTACGGTGGCCGGGATGCGTCGTCCCTGGGCGTCAGTGGCATAGCCTCGCATGTCGATTATGGTGCCCCCGTAGGTCCAGGGCCCCAGGGGGCGGTCGCTGTATGCGTATGCCAGGGTGCCGGGCGTGTCGCGCAGTCCGAACTCGCCGTTCTCGCTCCATCGGCTGTAGATGAAGACGTACTTGTCCTCCACCTTGCGTATCGACGATGCTTCGAAGAAGCGGAAGGGGCCGGGTTCGTGCAGGCTGGTCACCATGCCGTCCACAATCTCCGTGCCGGGCTTCACGGTAGCCATCGTGGCGGGGTCGAGTTCGGCGGCGTAGGAGTGGCGGAAGCCCCAATAGGCATAGACGCGCCCGTCGTCGTCCACCAGCACGGCGGGGTCGAATCCGATGGGGCCCACGGTCTGCTGCGGATTGCCGGAATCCCAGTTGCAGGGCCGGAAGGGGCCGTCCGGGCGGTCGGCCTTGGCAACCATGCTGTTCCGGTGCTGGTTGTTGGGGTATAGATAGTAGGTCTTGCGGCCCGTCTTGGAGTCGCGCACTTCGCAGACGTCGGGTGCATAGAGCAGGTCGCCGCCGCCGTCGGCGCGAAGCTGCTTGCCCTTGGCATCTGTTTTCGACTCAAAGATGACTCCGTCCAGCCGCCAGCGCGTCAGGTCGTCCGTAGGAGCCGACCAAACCACCTGGTCGAGCCCGCAGTAGGCATTCACCAGCTCGTCGTGCGAACCATAGACATAGAGGCGGTACTTGCCTGGCTTGTCGGGGTCCTCGAAGATGTGCGGCTCTCCGTCGGGAATGTGTTCCCAAAGGGGTAGGAAGGGGTTTTGTGCCCTGGCCAGCATGAGCGACAGGGCGAGCGTGGCGAGGCTGAAGATTCTCTTATTGATAATCATAGGTTTGCTTTTTATGTTAATCTTCATAAGATTGCTTTTTCTGAATTGCAAAAATACAAATTCGCAGGCGAAAGGCATAATGAAATACGCTTTTTTTGCGGTTAAATCTCTTTTTTCCTGCATTTCTTCTATTGAAGGGCATATTTTTTCACCCGGCAGGCCTATAATCTCAAAAAAAATATCTAAATTTGCAAGGCTAAAGGCGAGATACTTTAAACGTTAAACTTTAAACTTTATGATATGAAAGCTACAAGATTATATTCGCTCCTGCTGCTGGCAGCAGTCTGCCTCTCGGGCTATGCCCAGAAAACGGTTACCGCCCAGAGCCCTGACGGGCAAACGAGCGTGAGCGTAACGCTCTCGGACCGCATCTATTACGATATTGTAAGTCACGGAGAAACGCTAATGGAAAAGTGCGTCGTAGGCATGCAGCTCTCCGACAGGGAGCTGGGCCAAAAGCCCGTGCTGAAGAAGAAGCGCATCACTTCCGTACAGGGAACCGAGACGCCCCTGCTGCCCCTGAAGTTCAGCCAGGTAGAGAATAACTACACCCTGCTCAGCCTGGATATGAAGGGCGGCTACGGCGTAGAATTCCGCCTGTATGACGACGGAGTGGCCTTCCGCCTTCGTACCTCCCTGCCCGGCGAGATAGAGGTGATGAGGGAGAATACCCTCTTCCGGCTGGCCGAGGACTGCGAACTGGTGCTGCAGCAGCCGGGCGGGTTCAAGACCAGCTGCGAGGAGAAGTACACCTTCCTGAGGAGCAGCGAGTGGAAGGCCGACGACAAGATGGCCGAGCTGCCCGTACTCATCATGGGCCGGAACCAGAAGGTGCTGCTCAGCGAATTCGACCTCTGCAGCTATCCCGGACTGTTCCTGAAGGGGAATGCCGACAACAGCCTGTCGGCCATACAGCCCCGCTGCCCCCTGGAGTACGAGGACGACGGAGACCGCAGGCAGCGCATACTGAAGGAGGCCGACTACATAGCCCGCACCAGCGGCACGCGCACCTTCCCCTGGCGATATATGCTCATTACGCAGGATGACGGGCGCCTGGCCGAGAACAGAATGCCCGTGCGACTGGCCCAGAAGTGCCAGATAGAGGATACCAGCTGGATACGCCCCGGGCAGACCTGCTGGGACTGGCTGAACGGCATACCCTATGGGCCGGACGTCAACTTCAAGAGCGGCATCAACCTGGACACCTATAAATACTTCGTAGACTTCGCATCCCGAAACGGCGTGCCCTACATCATCATGGACGAGGGCTGGGCGCTGGATACCCGCGACCCCTACCGCACGAACCCTCAGGTGAACCTGCCCGAGCTGATCAGCTATGCCAAGTCGAAGAACGTAGGCATCTTCGTATGGCTGCCCTGGCTCACCGTTGAGCACAACATGGAACTCTTCCAGAAATTCGAGGAATGGGGCATCGTAGGCACCAAGATAGACTTCATGGACCGCCAGGACCAGTGGATGATCGACTTCTACGACCGCGTAGCCAAGGAGGCGGCCAAGCATCATATCATGGTTGATTTCCACGGAGCCTTCCATCCCAGCGGGCTCGACTACCGCTATCCCAACGTGCTGACCTACGAAGGCGTGCGCGGCATGGAGTACAACGGCAGCTGTGCGCCCAAGAACAGCATCTGGTTCCCCTTCGTGCGCAATGCCGTAGGGCCGATGGACTATACGCCCGGTGCCATGCTCTGCTATCAGCCCGAGGCTCATCATGGCAACCGCCCCATCTGTGCCGGAGTGGGCACCAAGGCCTATAATATGGCCGTATTCGTACTCTTCGAGAGCAACCTGCAGATGCTCATGGACAATCCCTGCCGCTACGACCAATGGCCCGACTGCCGCGACTTCCTGACCAGTGTGCCCGTGAACTGGGACGACACCCGCGTACTGGCTGCCCAGGCCGGGCAGTATATCGTAATGGCCAAGCGCAGGGGGGAGAAGTGGTTCATAGGCGCTATCACCAACGAACAGCCGCGCGAACTGGACGTAGTGCTCGACTTCCTGCCCGAGGGGGCCAACCCCGAGATGACCTCCTTCGCAGATGGCATCAATGCCGACCGTATAGCTATGGACTATCGCATGGAGAAAGCCCCGGTGAACAGGAATACCCGGCTACATATCTCTATGGTCCGCAACGGCGGTTTCGCCGCAGTGATAGGGAAATAAAGATTCAAAGTTCAAGGTTCAAATGCCCTTCGGGCGTTCAAGGTTCAAAATGTCGAAGTCTAAAATTCTGTTGCTCCTGCTGCTGACGGGCGTCCTGCCCGCCTATTCCCAGCAAATCCACCTTACCATCAACAAGGAAAGTGGCGTTTACGACCGGGGGGAGCGGGCCATTGTGAAGTGTCATGCCGATGCTGCGGGAACCGACTCGCTCCGCGCACAGGTGTTCTATAATAACCGTTTGGGGCGGGAATTCAGCCTGCCGCCCCGGGCGGGCGACTTTACCGTGCTGGAGGAGGCGCTGGACAGCACCTGTGCCGTCAGCGTGGAACTGAAGGCGGGCGAGGGAGAGAAGGATGCCATCGGCTTTGTGGTGGCTCCCGAGGGATTCCGCCCCGGATACGAGGAACCGGCCGACCTGATGGTCTACTGGGACGGACTGAAGGCGCAGCTCTCTGCCCTGCCTATGGAGGTATGGAAGACACCCCTCGAAGTGCCCTCCCAGTATCGGGGCAAGTACGAGTGCCAGGACCTGGAGATAAACTGCCTGGGGCCCGCACCCGTCCGGGCCTATATGGGCAAGCCGCTGGGCGCCAAGCCCGGAACCCTGCCCATCGTAGTGCTGTGCCGCGCTGCCGGAGTGAGCGGCCTCTGGTGCCGCTGTTCGGTAGAGGAGTGCGTGCGCAATGCAGCACTTGGGAACGGGGCCCTCAGCCTCGATATCAATGCCCACGGAATGCTCAACGGGCAGGGCGACCAGTACTACAAGATGCTCGAGGACGGTCCGCTCCGCAATTATTTCCATCATAATGCAGCCGACAGGGAGACCTACTACTTCCGCGGCATGTACCTGCGGCTGCTGCGGGCCATTGAGTATATGACTCAGCAGCCCGAATGGGACGGGCGGCGCATACTCGTAATCGGAGAGAGCCAGGGTGGCGGACAGGCTGCAGCTGCGGCTGGGCTTGATCCGCGCGTCTCGGCCGTCGTACTTCACGTGCCGGCCATGCAGGACCTGGGCGGTCCGCGGGCCGGAAGGCGCGGCGGCTGGCCTCAGCCTATCGAGAGCAACCCCAATGTAGAACCCCGGAAGCTCGATGCCACCCTGCCGTACTTCGATGGAGCCCAGCTGCTCCGCCATTCGCGGGCCGAGATATTCTGCGAGATAGGGCTCATCGATACCACCTGTCCCCCCTCAGCCGTCTGGGCTTCGCTCAATGTGGCACCGGGCCGTAAGACCGTGCTGTGTGCCCCCTTCCGCACCCATGCCTGGCCTTCGGAGCCCTGGCGCTCCTACTGGGAGGAGAAATACCTGCGCCCACGCCTGGACTTTATTGATAATTATTTGAAATAGGGCAAAGACGCCCCCTTTTTGCGGCGGCTATTTCTCGAATGTCACCTGTTCTACGTTATTGCCCACGAAGGCGGGGATGTAGTCGGCGGTGGAATACCAGCGGGGCTTGCCGGGCATGTTGTCATAAATGAGCCGGCCGTTGACCTTCAGGCCCTGGAAGCGTATGTTCCTCACCCGTCGCTGTTCGTCGTAGCCGTTTATGATGGAGAGGTTGGGCGTCTGGCCATAGTAGCGCACGTTTCGGAAGGTAACGTTCTCTACGCCCCGCCCCGGCGCTGCACAGTACTTGGAGTTGAAGGCTACCTTCACGTGTAAGAGGCTGCCCCGACGGATGTTCTCGATGCGTATGTTGTCGAAGAGTATGTCGCGGACAAGGTTGTTGTCGCCCGCATTGACGGCAAGGCAACCCTGGTAGTCAACCTGACACTCGCTCTGACATAAGATGTCGATGTTCTCGTAGGTGATATGTTCCACCGTGTCAGGCCGCTCGGGATGCGGCCCGGCAGCCGCTCCGTGCAGGCCGACGAAGATGGGGTGGGCCAGGTCTGCCCACAGGGTGGAGTTGGTCATCCGTACATTGCGAACAGAGCCCGAGAAGCCCTTGCGGGTGGCATAGACGGTGGTGCAGTCGTCAGAGTTGCGGCAGAATACGCGGTCGAACAGGATGTCGCTGCAACCTCCGAACACGTTCAGGCCATCGCCCCAGCCGGGATGTGAAATGCTGCGGACGTCGCGAAGTGTGACATTCCTTGATTCTCCGATAGGGCAGGTGCAGCAAACAAGGCCGTCGATGCAGACGTTTTCAGAGCGATAGACATGGCAACCCTCGTAGCCGCGAGCGGGTCGGGCAATGCCTCGTCCGAGGATGCTGACGTTGCGGGCATCGTTGATGGCGAAGGTTCCTGTAAAATAGGCGCCGCCATCAAGGTAGATGGTCGTGTTGGAGCCCACAAAGAGTGTGTCGCCAGCCGAGTAGTATCCAGGCGGGTAGTAGCGAAACTGGCGCCCCTCCTGGCTGGCCTTGCGCTCAGCCTCGTCCTTGCTTACGGGTGGTTTGGAGGTGAAGATGTGCAGGTTGTCCCTGATGTTGCCGTCGAACTCCACACTTACGTTCTCGGGCTGGAAAAGCAGGAATTGCACTGTGGAGTCGTTCTGAATATTGGCAATCGTGCCGCGATAGTCGGGGCGCACCCGGGCTGTCTGGAACTTCTTGTTGCGGCAGACAACGCGCACGAAAACATCGCCCGTGAAATCAAATACTGCATAGGAAATCTCGGAAATGCGATGCCCGGTTGCTGATGCGGAGTCCGGGGCATTGACCTTGGCCATATAGGTGTCTATCCTCGTCCAGTCCTTGCTGCCGCGAGGCTGGATAAACACGTCGTAGTCATGCTTCAGCGGAGCACCTTCAGGTGCAGGGTAGGTGAATATCTGATGCAGCTTGACGCCCTCTGCGACGCCCGGTGCCTGTACCTGGCGGCTTTTGCCCTGCCGCTCGGCCTTGGCCTGCAGCTTGAGTACTTTCTTGGTGTAGGGCATGGACAGTTTCATGCGGCCTACGTAGTGGTTATAGGCAGGCTGATAGATGTCCCACAGCTTGCCGCGTCCCATCTCGCCGGGCATCGTCCAGCCGTTATATAGCCCTGTGCAATCGGTCCACGTCTCGAAAGGTACCTCATACCCCAGGTTATAGCGCGCCGTATATTCAAATCCCTTCATGAGGCGATTGTCCAATGAGCCCCAAAGGTCGTCGCCCCTTTCCCATGCCATCTCGCAGATGTCAGCCATAGCCTGCAGGCCCAGCTGTGTGTGGCCTTGATCGCGTCCTGTCTCCTGGCACTGACCGGTGGGCCCGATATACTTCGGCAACGAACCGTTGTCGTTGGCATGTAGATAGTAATCCACTGCCGTATTATAAATGGTGCTGTCATTGAGAAAGATGCCGCAGGCCATACGGCAGCGGTTCACTATGGCTCCCCAGTTACCGTTGGCATAGGGGCTGTCTGCCTCGAACTTGTCTATCGTAGGCAGAATGGCACGCCTGACCATAGCTGCCCATTCCTTCGTCTGGTAAACTGCCAAAAGGGTCATTGCTCTTACCAAATCGTAAGCCTGAATGGTACAGAGCGGAGCATCATGTCCGTCAAAGTGCTGCAGCTTTCCGGCGTAAGCGTTTATAATCTCCAACGCCTTGGCGTTCAGCCCCGTCCGGGCACATTCCAATGCCGCCAGCATATCCCGTTCGCTTCCAGTTTTCGAACTACGGAACTTGCCGTCGCGGGCTACTACCTCGAAAGGTCCTGCCATCTTATAGTTAGCATAGTCAATTTGGCCTGCAGCCCCTATGGCTACCGTCAGCAACACTATTGCCAAAAAAGTCCTTTTCATATTTGCATTACTTATTTTTGATCTTGAAATGTAAGGCAGCTCCGCCACTGGGCTGCAGTTGCAGAGGTATGTACTTGCCCGCTTTCGCCCGAATCGTCTGTACGGAAACCTTGCTGCGAGTGGTGAGTGTCGGGTCGTCGTTATAGATAGTTACGATGTATTTGCGCCCCTTCGTAAGGAAATTGGTGGGGACGAGGAGGCTGCGCGACTCGGTGCCGTTCATAACGCCAACGAACCACTCTTCACCTCGGCGGCGTGCCTGAACAATAAACTCACCAGGCTCACCATCGAGGGCCAGGCTCTCGTCGAACACAGTGGGGCAGTCGCGCCAGAACTGAAGTTCAGCATTGTCACATCCCTCGGGGTAGGGCGGGTCGTACCAGAACAGGAACTGCAGGGGTGAGTAAAAGACTGCGGCCATTGCCAGCTGGTGGGCATGGGTGTTCTTGACGCGGTTGTTGAAGTAACAGAGCGTATAGTCGGCAGGACCGCAGAGGTAGCGTGTGAAGGGCAGGGTAACGTTATGCCTGGCATCGGGCATTTCCTCGTTGCCGCGAATGCCTTCCTGTGTCAGCAGGTTGGGGAACGTGCGCGAGAGCCCTGTCGGGCGGTATTCATCGTGGATATCCACCAGCAGACGGTACTCTCCACACTTGCGCACCGCCTCATGAAGCCAGGCCGTCCACTGGGCGCTACCCACCTGTACGAAGCCGAACTTAACGCCACTGATGCCCCACTGGCGGTAGATGGGCAGCAACTCATCCAACTGCCTGGCCAAGGCCCGCTGGTTTACATAGACCCATACGCCAACACCCTTCTGCCGAGCATAGGCGCAGATATCTTCCATGCGGAAGTCGCGCGTAGTGGCTGCTTGTCGGGCATCGCTTTCCACCTTACCCTCAGGACCATACCATCCGGCATCCAGTTCTACATACTCTATACCGAAGTCTGCGCAGAAATCTATACTGCGCAACAGGCTGGCTTTGTCCAGACGCGTGCAGCGGAAAGCGCGACCGGGTGCCTTGGCAGTCCATTCCGCCAAGGTGGCTGATGCTGGCTTGCTGAGGTTTAGCACCAGGTCTTTATGATTAATCAGATCAATGGCTTTCTGCCCTGCCATAATTACTCGCCAAGGTGTATCGTAGGGCGAGATGAGGTCAACGCTGCCATAGAGAAGCACTTGCAACTCATCATCGCCACGTAAGCTGAACTTGCCGCGGGGATAGTCGAGCACTCCAGCCTCCAGCAGTGCGACATAGGTGCCGTTGGCAAGTCGCATCAGGAGCGGGCGTTCGCATTCAGTCCAGGGTTGACACAGCGGTCGCAAGTTGTAGGGTCCCTGTGCCCATTCTTCGTACCATGCCATCGTGCCTGCAGGCATACAGAAAGCAGTCCGCTCACCTGTTACATGAAGGAACAGGCCATTGCTGGTTTCTGGAAAATGGTAGCGCAGTGCCACCCCTTCGTTGTATGCCCTCACAATGATGTCCATTGCGTAGAATTTGCGCTTGTCGTACCCCTCGCTGATTGCTCCTTGCTCGTTAGACCCCTTCTCGAAGTGCATAACCAGCTGACGGTAGTGGTCGCGTATGCAGGCATTTTCGCCGTAGGGCGGCGTCCATGTTGAATCGCATTCCCAACGCTTTTCGCTGCGCAAAACGAGGTCGTTGCTCCAGTCCTCGTTATTTCCTCGCGGCACAGCCAGTGCCGATTCGAACAACTGGTTCTCAATGTCTACACCCAAACGGCTGGGGCGTACGATGGTATCGCCGCAGAAGGTAATGCAGTAGCCCATTGCACCATCTACTTCGCAATAGCTGAACTGGTAGCACCCGTTGGGGCTGCTGAGGGTTTGTGCACATAATGTTACGGGCACGATAGCGGAGAGTAGAGTGAGAACTCTCGATAAATTCATGTATTTCAGACTTTTGTAATTTATTTATTCTTCAAACACTCTAACGAAATCCACATACATTGCTGACGTGTTGCCGTAGCGCTCAAGGTCTATTTTCCAGCCGCTTGAGCCACCAATGGCATAATTGATTAGCAGTACATGGGGTTGCAGCAACGAGAATGAGTTGGTCCGATGGTGCCATACTTCCCGGTCGTCCAAATAATAGGTAGTGAGCTCGCGATCTACGCGTAAACCGTATGTGTGGAATGTCTGACTCCAAGAGGTTTTCAGCCCCCGGCCGGTCGTCTGGATGAGCTGGCCGGGATGTTTCAGAGGTTCTCCGTTTTCGTCATTCTGGTTCCAGAAATGCGATGTTACCCAGTAGCCAGTGCTGTTTGGGTTTCCCTCGCCCCATCCTCCATACGCCTCAATGACATCCAGTTCATCGCCCTGACCATGGTTGATGTTCGTTATGGTCCAGAAAGCAGGCCAAGTGCCGGGTGCAGACTGAGCCATTAGCCTGCACTCTATGTAGAAGGGTGGTGTAGCACGATAGCCCTTGCCGTCCATGTCAACAGTAGCCAGTAGCCCTGTGCTGCCGATACTTCCTTCTGGTTTTCGTGCACGTATGATGAGGTAGGTGTCGCGCTGCTGGAACGGATTCAGTTCTCCCACAGGGTCGGAGAACGGCCATCCGCTGAAATCGCCAAAGGTGGGTTTGTGGGCATTGTATCGGGTACCTCGCCCGTCGCGCGAAATAGACAGCGGCCCGTCGAAGTCATCGCTGTAGGCCAGCCTCATGCCGCGAGCAGCAGCGGGAATGGTGTCGGGAATCCCCGACGCCTTGTTTCGCTTGCCGCCTGTGTTGTAAACTTGAAGTTCATACAGGTCTTTCACTCCATCTTCTTCATTTCTGCCTGTAATCTGAATCGTCAGGGGCCCGTGTGGCAATTTATCGGCATTAAGGAGGAACATGCCTCGGCCGTCAGTTTCAGGCACAAATCCTTCCGGCAACAAGGAGATGTCTTTTGCGATAATTCCTTTGCGCGTTTTTTTAAGTACAAAGCAATGTGCGGCAATGTGAGATAGCCCTTTTGCCTCCATCTGTACCTTCACCCGCCCCTTCACGTCTGAACATGGCGCAGGGGAAAGCACACGAATACGTTGTTCCCAACGCACATTTTCCTGCTGCTGCGATATTGCATCAGTATTCAGTTCTATACTCATTCCGGAAACAAACCTTGTGGCTGCCAGCGCAATTATGATTACTATGCTTCTATTGTTCATCATTTAGATAAATTCTGAGCAGTTCAAAAAAGGAGGGAGCGTCCAACCATACTATATTAGGGTCTCGGCGTAAGACTTCGTCGTGGACATTTGCGTACCATGTAGGGGATTTCAGGATGGCACGGAACCAGTGGAAGGGGAATCCTTTACGCAGTGCCATACGATCCATAATGACATCAGTTGCCTTAACGGGGTCGTTATCTACGATATCCCAGTCGGAACGCAGTACCGGCATCTTTCCGTGCAACACAGCCAGTTTGTCCGTCCCCTCAATCTTCTGCGGCACGATACCGTTGGGACTGAAGGAGGCATAGCAGTCGAGCCCTTTCTGATTCAGAGCCGGTGCTTCTCCGTCTATGACAAATCCGGAAATGGTGAGGTGCCATTTGCGATAGTATCGGCGGCAATGGTGTGCCCATGCCCTGAGGCCATCGGGATAGCCGGAGAGCGCGCGAGGTTCTTGAAGCATGCCAGGCATAAGATAGCCGGCTCCGTTGTCCGCAGCAGCGAAATAGTCCTTCGACGAAGCGGTCTGGCGGTAGTTATGCAGCGCCATCGGAACACGTTCCATCAGTACTGGGCTTATGCTCCACATCAAAGGTACACGTCCGCGGTTTGGATCGTCCCATAGGAAGGGTGTGGTTTGAGCTACCCACGACGATGCATCGTAGTCGCCTACATAGAAGAGCATGTACCGACGGCTGGTATCTACTCGCCCTTCGGACGTCAGATAGCCTTTCTGGAGCAGTTCTTGGCGGGTTACCCAATGTTGCGGGTAATGCTTTTTGAGGGGGAAGTGTTGCCAGAACGAGGCGTTAGCCAGGGCGCCGAGACCAATAGCATCAGCATCCTTGAACGCATTATAGGCTGATATGATGCGTGAAAACTCCCACTCTGTAGCTACATCTGCGTGGCATCCACCTGCATGCTTAGTGTACTTGAAGGCCCAACAGGGGAAGCCGCCGATATAGCAGAAGTGGTGGCCGCGGTTCTGCCGATAGGCTTGGTTGAGCATCGTGCGCAAAAGGTAGTTGTCCAGCGTATCAGGCTGCGAAGGCATATCTGTCGCCGGTTCATCGGCCCAAGGCGAGAGGTCAAAAAAGAAAGCTCTCTTGCTGACGAAGAAGTCATGGTTCGTGAGCTGATGATGATTTGATATCGTACGTGTGGGCGCGGTACGCCAGAACTGGTCGATATAATAGGCGGCATAGCGTGTGTTGCAACGCCCTGGCTTGAGATAGTGCTCAATCATCCAAAGGTAAGCATCGCCCTTTTTGGAGCCACTGGAAGGCCTTTGCGTATCTGCAATAAGGCCTTTGCCTGTGAAGAGTGATGAACCGTCCTCGTTTACCAGCCGGCAAACAACAGGCAGTCCGGAGGCCAGGAGTTGCGAATAGAGGCTCTGTGGAGACGGGTCGTAACGTACAGCAATGAGATTCTCTACCCCAGCCACCGTGCTGGCCACGTTGCTGGTTGCCGCCACCTTAGGGTCATAGACAACCAGTCCCCTCACTTCGTTGCGGAAGGCTTGCACGGCATCAATGAGGTTGTGGCACTCAAGCGTGTCGTAGTTGCTGAGCCATTCACCTGCTTGGCGATACTTCTGCCACCAATAGTCATCAACGTTCTGCCCCATATGATTCACGACATAGCGTATGTAGAGCCGTGGGTTCCTGCGGTTGACAATGCCTTGCAGCGTTGCTGTGGCGTGCATTACGTCCCACAGGCGGCATACCTCGACTGAGTCATGCAGGTCGGCCTTGTTCCACTGACTTAAATCCAGTATTCGGATGGGTTCCTTTGCCATTCCCATGGACCCGATTACTACGGCAAGCATGAAGCAGATATACTTTCCCATCCCCTTTTTATTGAATTGTTGCCAAATATTCTTTGCAAGCTTCCGCACATAGTTCGCCGTCAACACCTGCGCTGACAATGCCACCTGCATAGCCAGCCCCTTCTCCGCAGGGGAAAAGTCCTTGCAGGCGTATATGTTGCAGTGTATCGCCATTCCGCAGGATGCGCAGAGGGCTGCTGGTACGTGTTTCTACGCCAATCACAGTTGCCTCATTGGTGAGGAATCCATTTTTCTGGCGTCCCCAGAAGCGGAATGCCTCGCGCAGGCGATCGGTTATGAAATGTGGCATCCAAAAATGCAGGGGGCTGGCTATGAGTCCGGGTGCATAGGACGAGGGATTCAGTTCGCAGCTCAACCTTCCGTTCACGAAGTCGGCCATTCGCTGAGCAGGTGCTGTTTGGCGTTGGTTGCCTTGAAGCCAGCATTGACGTTCCAACCCCTCCTGGAAGTCAAGCATCGTTTGTCCGGGAATGTCTTCTGGCCTTATCTCAACCACCATACCGCTGTTGCTCCACCGCCCGTTACGGTTAGAGGGGCTCATGCCGTTTACTACAATCTGTTCAGGGCCACTGGCAGCTGGTACGACGAAGCCACCAGGACACATGCAGAAGCTATATACACCACGACCGTTCACCTGCCGAACCATACTGTATTCGGCCGCAGGCAACCATTTCCCGCGTCCCTGCCGGCTGTGATATTGTATCTGGTCTATTAACTCTGCCGGGTGCTCCAGGCGAACGCCTACAGCTATGCCTTTTGCTTCCGTCTCTACATCGTGTGCAATAAGCCAACGATAGACATCGCGTGCGCTGTGTCCTGTGGCAAGGATGACTGGCGATGACGGTAGCTCATGCCAAGTGTTGCGAGTATCTTCCACCTCAATGCCCGTCACCTTGTTATTATGAATTTGCAGGCCTGTCATTCGTGTCTCGAAGTGAACCTCGCCTCCGCATTTCAGGATGGTACGTCGCATATTCTCGATGACGCGGGGCAGCCGGTCCGTGCCGATATGCGGATGGGCATCCGACAGGATGGCAGGGCTTGCACCGTGCTGTACAAAAACCTGCAGAATCTTGTCTGTATTGCCACGTTTTTTGCTGCGAGTATATAGCTTGCCGTCACTGTAGGCTCCTGCACCGCCTTCGCCAAAGGCATAGTTACTCTCGGGGTTCACCTGCTGTTCCGGGCGTATGCGGGCCAGGTCTTTTTTGCGTTCATGAACGTCCTTGCCCCGCTCCACAATAATAGGCCGCAACCCCAACTCTATCAGGTGAAGGGCGGCAAACAGCCCTCCGGGACCAGCACCCACCACAATGACCGTGGGCTTTTCGCTGACATCGGGATATATGATTGGCTCGAAAAGATTAGCCTCGGGGTCTTCGCCTACGTAAATCCTGACGGTGAGGTTGACGTAGATGGTGCGCTGACGGGCATCGATGCTCCGCCTAACTACCCGCACGGCATTGGCCTGAAGCCCTTTCTCTCGAGCCAGATATGAGCGAATGGATTGCTCGTTGTAGGCATCCTGAGGGAGGATGCGTAGTAGTAATTCGTTGACCATAACATACAAATGTGGCACAAAAGTACAAATAATTTTTCTTTTTACCGTTTATTTCAGAAAATATTCCTACTTTTGCATGCGATAATGGTAACTTTTCCAGGTAAAAAGGCACAATGAAGGTATTAAAATTTGGCGGCACATCTGTCGGTTCTGTAGAAAGTGTACTCAAAGTCAAGGATATTGTCGAGGCTCAGCAGGAGCCAGTCATCGTGGTGGTAAGTGCCCTGGGCGGCATTACTGACCAACTTATTAAGACCAGCCAGATGGCTGTGGAGGGCGACTCGATGTATCAGCGTTCATTCTGGGGAATCGTGGAGCGCCATGAACAGATGATAAATGCTGTAATTGCAGACAATCGGCAACGTGAGGTGCTTTGGGCCGATGTGAAGCAGTTGCTTGAGGAACTGCGCAGCATTTACCAGGGGGTCTATCTAATTCGCGATCTGACGCCGAAGACCAGCGCGGCCATCGTCAGTTACGGCGAGCGCATCAGCAGTCGCCTCGTTGCTACACTCATCGAGGGGGCTGTGTGGTATGACAGTCGCGAGTTCATAAAAACAGAGGTAAAGGCTGGGCGCAGTCGTCTGGCCAGTGAACTGACCAACGAATTGGTACGCCAGACGTGGAAGACGATTCCTCAGATAAGCTTGGTGCCGGGTTTCATAAGTACCGATGCCGAGAGTGGCGAAGTAACAAACCTGGGACGTGGCGGCAGTGACTATACGGCCAGTATCATTGCTGCAGCCCTGAATGCCGGGGTGTTGGAGATATGGACTGACGTGGACGGCTTTATGACAGCCGATCCACGCGTCATACACAATGCGTATGTAATCAACGAACTTTCATATATTGAGGCGATGGAACTTTGCAACTTCGGTGCCAAGGTCATCTATCCGCCTACCATTTATCCGGTATGTGTGAAGAACATACCCATTTTGGTCAAGAATACTTTCAACCCTGAGTCTCCGGGCACTATCATCAAGCAAACGATAGAGAAGAACAGTAAGGCCATCAAGGGTATCAGCAGTATCAGCGGTTCTACGCTGATCACCATTAGCGGCCTATCTATGGTTGGTGTAATCGGTGTGAACCGTCGAATCTTCAGCTGCCTGGCTGAGCATGGCATCAGCGTATTTATGGTGAGTCAGGCAAGTTCGGAGAACAGCACCAGCATAGGTGTTCGTGACGCTGATGCCCAGAAGGCATGTAGGGTGCTAAATGAAGAGTTCCAGAAAGAAATAGAGACCGGTGCCATGTTCGAGATGCAGGCCGAGAGCGGATTGGCTACAGTAGCCATCGTGGGTGAGAATATGAAACACACACCGGGTATTGCAGGTAAACTTTTTGGAACGTTGGGTCGCAATGGTATCAGTGTGATAGCTTGTGCACAAGGTGCAAGCGAAACCAATATCTCCTTCGTTGTCGAAGGGCGTTTGCTGCGTAAGTCATTAAACGTCATCCACGACTCTTTCTTCCTGAGCGAATATCAGGTGCTCAACCTCTTTATCACCGGAGTGGGCACGGTGGGGAGCAGCCTCATCGAACAGATAGACCATCAGCGCGAGAAACTAATGCGCGAGATGGGGCTGAAGCTGAATGTAGTGGGCATAGCCAGCAGCAGGAAGGCCATCTTCACCCGCGACGGAATAGACCTTTCGCACTATCGCGAACTGCTCGAACAGGCTCCCGAAAGCAATGTGGAGCGCCTACGCGACGAGGTAATAGGCATGAACATTTTTAACAGTGTCTTTGTGGACTGCACAGCCAGTCCTCAGGTAGCTGGATTGTACAAGGATTTCCTATCCCATAACATTCATGTGGTAGCAGCCAACAAAATAGCTGCCAGTAGTGACTATGAGAACTACCGTCTCCTGAAGAATATTGCCCAGCGGCGTGGTGTTAAGTTCCTCTTCGAAACAAATGTGGGAGCTGGTCTGCCCATCATACGTACAATCAACGACCTGCGCAACAGTGGCGACAAAATTCTGAAGATAGAGGCAGTGCTTAGCGGCACCCTGAATTTCATCTTCAATAAAATCTCTGCCGATGTACCTTTTAGCGAAACCGTACGGATGGCAAAGGCTGAGGGGTACAGTGAACCGGATCCTCGCATAGACCTCTGTGGCAAAGATGTCATACGCAAACTTGTTATTTTGACTCGCGAGGCGGGTTATGAGATAAATCAGGAAGATGTGGAAGCGCACCTTTTCGTTCCCGATAGTTTCTTCCAAGGCTCGCTGGAGGACTTCTGGAAGAACCTGCCTTTGCTCGATGCCGATTTTGAAGTACGGCGTCGGCAACTCGAAGCAAAGGGCAAGCAGTGGCGCTTTGTGGCCAGGTACGAAAACGGAAAGGCATGTGTATCATTGCAGGAAGTGGACAAGAACCATCCCTTCTTTGTCTTGGAAGGGTCAAACAACATTGTCCTGCTTACCACGGAACGTTACAATGAATATCCAATGCTCATTCAAGGTTATGGCGCAGGGGCCAGTGTGACGGCTGCTGGTGTCTTTGCTGATATTATGAGCCTTGCATAAACATTTCATTTTATGAAACATCTTATCATCCTTGGGGACGGTATGGCTGACTGGCCTGTAAAAGAGCTGGGAGGCAAGACATTGCTGCAGTATGCAGAGACTCCCCACTTAGATAGTTTGGCCCGCATGGGGCGTAATGGGCGGCTGAAGACTATTCCAGATGGTTTCCATCCGGGCAGTGAGGTGGCAAACAGCAGTATTTTGGGTTACGACCAGCATCTTGTATATGAGGGGCGTGGCCCCCTGGAAGCAGCAAGCATCGGTGTTCATTTGGATGAGGGTGATCTGGCGCTACGCTGTAATCTGGTTTGTATGTCAGGCGATATCTTGAAGAACCACAGTTGTGGACGCCTGGAAACTATAGATGCCGACGTATTGATAACCAGTCTTCAAAATGCTTTGGGTAACGAGCGTGTACAATTCTATACAGGTGTTCAATATCGACATCTTCTTGTTATCAAGGGTGGTGATAAACGGTTGCATTGCACACCTCCGCACGATATCCCTGGATGTCCCTATGAACCCTACCTGCCCCAGGCTGCTGTGCCCGAGGCTGAGGAGACAGCACAATTGCTGCGTGACTTAATTGAAAAGAGTCAGGAAATCTTACAGATGCATCCTTTAAACTTTGCACGTCAATCGAATAGGTTGGATAAAGCCAACAGTATTTGGCCATGGGGTGGGGGCTATAAGCCGCAGATGACTCCGCTAACCACTACCTTCCCGCAAATTCACTCAGGTGCTGTCATCACAGCTGTGGATCTCATTCGTGGCATCGGCCGTTATGCGGGGTTGCGCGCCATCGAGGTAGAAGGTGCCACAGGGCTCTACGATACTGATTACGAGGGCAAGGCAGAGGCTGCCTTGATGGCTTTGCAGACTGATGACTTTGTCTATCTGCATGTTGAGGCCAGCGATGAGGCTGGTCACGATGGAGATGTGCAACTCAAACTCCGTACTATTACAGATTTGGATCATCGTTTGATAGGGCCAATTTTGGAAGCAATTCAGGAATGGACGGAGCCTGTGTGCATAGCTGTATTGCCAGATCATCCTACGCCATGCGAACTACGTACACACACGGCCGAACCAGTTCCCTTCTGTATATGGTATCCAGGTATTGAAGGTGACCCGGTGCAGACATTCGATGAAACGGCATGTTTACAGGGCGTCTATGGCCTTCTGCATGGTGATGAATTCATCCGACTTTTTATGAACAATGGCGTTTAAAATATTGAAACTTTGGATTTTTCCTTTCTCCCAAGCTTATGATGTACTATAGCACAAACAGGAAGGCACCCCAGGCAACACTGGAGAAAGCCATAGTGAAGGGGCTGGCAGAAGACCGTGGCCTCTATATGCCTGAACGTATCAACCAACTGCCGAAGGAATTCTTTGATGACATTGCTTCTTTGACATTCCAGGACGTGGCATACAATGTAGCCAGTGCTTTTTTTGGCGAGGACATTGACCTGGATGCACTCTATGATATCGTTCGCAGTACACTCAGTTTTGACTGCCCGCTGGTCCGGGTCACCGACGACATCTACAGCCTGGAACTCTTCCACGGCCCTACGCTGGCCTTCAAGGACGTCGGCGCTCGTTTCATGGCCCGTATGCTGGGATATTTCCGCAGCGAGCAGCAGATAAATGTGCTGGTGGCCACCAGTGGCGATACGGGTTCTGCGGTGGCAAACGGTTTCCTCGGTGTGCCGGGCATACACGTCTATGTGCTCTATCCCAAGGGTAAGGTGTCGCCTATCCAGGAGTGCCAGTTCACTACACTGGGCGGTAACATCACGGCTGTGGAGGTAGAGGGTGTCTTCGATGACTGCCAGCGCCTGGTGAAGAGTGCTTTCATGGACGAGGAACTGAACCGGCGCATGCATCTGACCAGTGCCAACAGTATCAATGTGGCTCGTTTCCTGCCCCAGGCTTTCTATTACTTTTGGGCCTATGCCCAGGCTGTGCGGATGGGGCTCGATGGGCGCAGGATTGTGGTTTCCGTGCCTTCTGGCAACTTCGGCAATCTCTGTTCTGCCCTCTTTGGCGTCAGGATGGGGCTACCCGTTCGCCGCTTCATAGCGGCCAATAATGCCAACGATGTTTTCTATAACTATTTGCAGACCGGGTGCTACGAACCGCGCCCCAGCGTACAGACCATTGCCAATGCTATGGATGTGGGCGATCCCAGCAACTTTGCCCGCATCCTGGAACTTTATGGCCGGGACCATGATGCTATATGCCAACATATAAGCGGAGCTTCCTATAGCGACGCACAGATAGCAGAGACCATGCGCCAGTGTCTCAGTGAGAGCGGATACATCCTGGACCCGCACGGAGCCTGTGGATACCGCGCTCTGCAGGAACAGTTGCAACCGAACGAGATAGGCATCTTCCTGGAAACGGCGCATCCTGCAAAGTTCAAGGAACTGGTGGACAAAGTACTGGGTATAGAGATTCCAGTCCCCGACCGCCTGGCTGCTTTCATGCAGAGTACGAAGCAGAGCACGCCTATGTCGGCCGACTTCAATGACTTCCGTGCTTTCTTGCTGGCTCAGTAATTGACGGCTCCCGGCAATTATCTTTAATTAGCTGAGTATTTTAATCTGAAAATGAAAATAGGTAAGATTGCTACATACTTTTTCATGGATGGGAAGCCTCGCTTGTGGCATAGCATGGTTGCCCTGCTTTTTGTCCTTTTCTGGCTTGCTTCGTGCACGCCCATGCACAACTATGGGTATCCCCATCGTCTGCGTATCGGTGTGAGCGGTGGAACTCGGGTGATAGCGGGGTGGGACACATTTTACAGCATTGACATCACAGACCGTGATGGCAATGGAGCTTCCGACCAGCCGTACTATGGCGAAAGAGCAGACTCATTGACCGCTTTGCAGCAAGATTCACTGGACTACTGGCCCGACTCTATCGCCGTCACCTATCAGTGGCTGACGGTGAAATCGGCATGGTGCGACAACAAGTTGACTCTCATTGCCGAACCTAATACCACAGGAAAGTCGCGCTCTTTGTGGGTCGCTCTGTGGATTATGGACTCTTTTGCCGAGATAAAGATTGTTCAATAAGGTAGATAATATTCACATATTATGAATTATAAACAGATAATCCTGCTCGTGGTGCTTTTCTTGCACCCTGTCTTACCCGTTTCTGCCCAATATAAAGAGTTGAGGCAGGTTGTCTTTCACGCATCCGAGCCGGGTGGAACGCATCTTCTTTCCCCTGGCGAGGGCGTCAGCCAGGAACTCTCCCTCCCCCCTTCCTCCATTCCCATGCGCAACACGCTCAGGGTCACTGGCGGTATTCTACAACCCGAGCGCTATCGCAAGCGAGGCGAGGAATTGTTTCGCCAGGCTGAGTTTCAGCTGGAGGATAACCTCGACTCACTTATCCATTGGCACGACCGCCGCTCCCTCTACTTTGGTGGTCAGGGTGAGGACTTCCCCCGGCAGGCCTTCAACCGGATTGCCCTTGACGGGTTGTCCACTGGTACACTGACGCTTTCCATTCCGGTTGTGAAGGCTCTGGACCTGCAAGTCTGCCCTGGAGGTCGTTTTGGTGTGGAACTGCAGTTCTATCGCCATCGGCAGGGGCGGCATCACCTGGACGTGTATGATGCTCCCGACTCGCTGGTGTTCGTTCCCCTTCCTAGAGGTACGTATAAAAAGAAAATCATTGAACATGCGGTGCAGGTGCCTGCCGATATGGTTTGTGTTGTGCTGAACATCGAGGCACTGGCCTTCACCGGCGAGGTATGGGTGGAGGCTCCCTCCCTGCTCAGGGGGCGGGACTGCTTCTGGCACATGCCTTTTGCGCCTCATGACATGGAGACTCGTGAGGTGAATTACTGGGTTGGGAAGAACCTTTCCGACAGGAGCTGGCCTATGTGGCGACTGGAACTCGATGGGGAGGTAATCTTTCGTGGCAAGGTCTTCGACCGTGCTTCCTGTGTGGCGGATTTTCGCCTGCCTCTCCCTTCCGGCCAGCTGAATGGGCGGAAGTTGCGCCTCACCTTGCTCCGGGAACCTCACCGCCAGGCTTTCCCCTATGAGCTCCGCACCCTCGAGGTGCTGCAGGAGCCGGCCCGTCCTTTCGAGGTGATTGCTGTTCCTCCCTACGTGGCGTCTGGTGCTGCTTTTGGCATTCTAGTGGAGACCAACGTGCCCGGCCAGACACTCACGGCCCATTCGGATTCTCCTGCCATCAGTCCTCGCGAGCAGACGGTCTGTTTCGACGAGCCGGGTCTTCATGTGCTGGAGTTCCGCGCCGTGCAGCCGGCCGTGGATATCTCTCTCGCTCTTTCCGATGGGCAGCGGACCGAGCAGGTTGCAGTCCGGCAGGTACTCTGCCGGGAGGGCTCTCCCATCTATCTGTCGGTTGGGGATGATATCTATATCGACAAGAACCGTTCCTCCTACGACCCCTACTTTAACGTGAGTTCGATGAAATATAATTGTCTATAAATTTGGTGATTAGCGAAAA
>CAMJQA010000027.1 GCA_946407895.1 uncultured Prevotellaceae bacterium | reverse complement strand
GACGAGAGATTTTCATTCTCTAAAGAGGAGTTCGACTCTCCTAGGGACTACAATAAAAAAGATAAAATAACTGTAAAATAGGTAATACAAGAGATGGCTAATCACAAATCTGCATTAAAGAGAATCCGCCAGTCGGAGAAGAGAAGGCTCCACAACAGATATTATGCCAAGACGATGCGTAATGCTGTTCGTAAGCTGCGTGCCACCACAGACAAGGCAGCTGCCGAGGAGATGTATCCCAGCGTTCAGAAGATCCTGGACAAGCTGGCCAAGACCAACATCATTCACAAGAATAAGGCTTCTAACCTGAAGTCGAAGTTGGCTCTCTACATCAAGAAGCTGGGATAAGCATCCGCCTTCAGAAAGGCTGAACGAACAAGAAAAGACAGGCAGCACTCCCCCACCCGGGGAGTGCTGCCTTTTTGTATCCGGAAACAGGCGGAGATCAAGTGGCGGACACAGGCTGCAGAAACACTTACACCCGGGTTCCGCAAAATCTACACCCGGGTTTTGCAAAATCTACACCCGGGTTTTACAAAATCTGCGCCCGGGTTTTGCAAATCATTTAACAGCCTTCGGAGCCTTCCGGGAAGAGGGGTTATTTGCCTGCCCCAGCCCCATTTCGCAACATCATTCCTCTTTTTGCGCGGACAGGCGAAAGTTGCCCATTTTTTTGCCCGGATTTCTTGCCCAATCGGGATTTTTTTTGTAAATTTGTGCCCTGTTAAACGACATAGCAAAAAGAATGGAAGAGATTCAGAAAAGCAACTCGGAATATAGTGCCTCCAACATCCAGGTGCTGGAAGGATTGGAGGCCGTCAGGAAGCGTCCCGCCATGTACATTGGCGACATCAGCAAGAAGGGACTTCACCACCTGGTGTATGAAACCGTTGATAACTCCATCGACGAGGCTCTGGCCGGATACTGCACCCACATTGAGGTGACTATCAACGAGGACAACAGCATCACCGTGCAGGACAATGGCCGCGGCATTCCCGTGGACATGCACGAGAAGGAGCACAAGAGCGCCCTGGAGGTGGTGATGACCGTACTGCACGCCGGCGGAAAGTTCGACAAGGGCTCGTACAAGGTCAGCGGCGGACTGCACGGCGTAGGCGTGAGCTGCGTGAACGCCCTGTCGACGAAGATGGTATCCACCGTATATCGCGACGGCAAGATATACCAGCAAGAATACGCCCAGGGAAAGCCCGTAACAGGCGTGGAGGTCATAGGCGAGACAGACCTGCGCGGCACGCGCCAGCAGTTCTGGCCCGATGACACCATCTTCACCACCACCGTTTACGAATACGACATCCTGGCCAACCGCATGCGTGAGCTGGCCTACTTGAACGCAGGCATTACCATCACCCTGACCGACCTGCGTCCCGACGAAGAGGGCAACACCCGGAAGGAGAAGTTCTACAGCGAAGGCGGGCTGCGCGATTTCGTACGCTACATCGACTCAAGCCGCACACACCTGTTCAACGACGTCATCTACCTGAACACAGAGAAGCAGGGCACACCCATCGAAGTGGCCATCATGTACAACACCGCCTACACGGAAAACCTGCACTCCTACGTAAACAACATCAACACCATCGAGGGCGGCACCCACCTGCAAGGCTTTCGCACCGCGCTGACCCGCACCCTGAAGGCATACGCCGAGGCACAATGCCAGAAGGAACTGGAGAAGCTGGCCAAGAACCATGTGGAGATCAGCGGCGAGGACTTCCGCGAAGGACTCACAGCCGTCATCAGCATCAAGGTGGCCGAACCGCAGTTCGAGGGACAGACCAAGACGAAGCTGGGCAACTCCGAAGTGGCCGGCGCCGTTCAGCAGGCCGTAGGCGAGGCGTTGACGAACTACCTGGAGGAGCACCCCCAGGAGGCCAAGCTCATCGTGGATAAGGTAATCCTGGCCGCCACGGCTCGCGTAGCCGCACGCAAGGCTCGCGAGAGCGTGCAGCGCAAGTCGCCTATGGGAGGCGGCGGGCTACCCGGCAAACTGGCCGACTGCTCAGACAAGGATGCAGCCAACTGCGAGCTGTTCATCGTCGAGGGCGACTCGGCCGGCGGCTCGGCAAAGCAGGGACGCAAGCGCCAGTTCCAGGCCATCCTGCCCATCCGCGGCAAGATATTCAACGTAGAGCGCGTTATGTGGCACAAGGCCTTCGAGCACGAAGAGGTGAACAACATCATACAGGCCCTGGGCGTACGCTTCGGTCTGGGCGAAGACTCAAAGGAGGCTAACTACGAGAAGATACGCTACTACAAGGTTATCATCATGACCGATGCCGATGTCGATGGCTCACACATCGACACCCTGCTGATGACCCTCTTCTACCGCTACATGCCCGAACTCATCCAGAACGGCCACCTCTACATCGCCACACCCCCACTCTACCGCTGCCGCGTAGGCAAGACCGAGGAGTACTGCTATACCGAGGCCGACCGCCTGCGCTTCATGGAGAAGTACAACGGAGGCAAGGAAGACGGCATGTTCACCCAGCGCTACAAAGGTCTGGGCGAAATGAACCCCGAGCAGCTGTGGGAGACCACTATGAACCCCGAGACGCGACTGCTGAAGCAAGTCACCATCGAGGATGCGGCAGGGGCCGACTACATATTCTCCATGCTAATGGGCGAGGACGTAGGACCGCGCCGCGAGTTCATCGAGCAAAACGCAACGTTTGCTAACATCGACGCATAAGCCCGGAAACAACGCCGTACGAGCCCGGAAACAACGCCGTAGAATTGGCAAAACAACGGCGTAGAATTGAAAAAACAACGGCATAGAATTGGCAAAACAACGGCGTACAATTGAAGAACGGGGGATGAAGCCAGACGGCTCATCCCCCGTTCCACTTTTATGCAGAAGGCTCAGAAGAGCAGAATCTCCCCCTCATCGCCGCTGGCAAAGCGCCGGGTAAGCTGAAGGATATAGCGCGCACAGGCCTCCACCTGCCCGCTGTTGCCGTCGTATCCGTTAACGATAGCCAGGAGGCAGGCGGTGGAGAGGCTCATCTTCGTGCGCTCATTGTCGCTGGTAGGCGTGCCGATACCGCCCAGTTCATCGCGCCAGACGGGCAGGCCTGCAATATTAAGCGGCCCGCGCCCGATGCCCTCGTAGGGTTCCCCCTCGCGCCCGATGCCCAGAGTCAAGGTCTTACCCTGAATCTTGTCGGCATCGAAGCCGCCTATGCTATATCCGTAGGCGATGCTGGCCAGGTTGATGAGATCAACAGCGGTACTGACGCGATAGAGTTCCTTTCCCTGCAGAGTACGGCGCACCAGTGCCTCACCGCTGGGACGATAGCGGCTGGGATCCTTTCCGCAGCGCTTGTAGGCCTGGCGCGTGGCCTCAATAGCAGGCATTTCCTTGATGCTGTCCACAGTATATCGGCTACGGTAATCGGCCAGGAAGCGCCCTATCTCCTGCCAAAGGGGAGCAGAGTATTCACTATTCTGGAACGTGACGGAAACAGCCGCTCCCACAAACTGGGGGCAGGCCAGACGTATTTCTTCGCTTACAATAAGTTTATAGTCCATCGAGGTCAAAGGTTAAAGGTCAAAGGTTAAAGGTTCATAGTTAAAGAGCTGAGGGGGGAGATCAGAAATCGAATTGCAGTTGAGCGTCATCGCCCAGCAGGTTGAAAGTCATGCGGTGATAGGGAGAAGGGCCATGTTCCCTGATAGCCTGCCGATGGGCCGGAGCAGGATAGCCCTTGTTGCAGTCCCACCTATAGCATGGATATTCCTGGTGAAGGGCTTTCATGCAGTCGTCGCGATAGGTCTTGGCCAGTATGCTGGCGGCAGCGATGCTCAGATACTTGCCGTCACCCTTCACGATGGTTGTATAGGGCAGGTCGCGATAGGGGCTGAAGCGATTGCCGTCCACGATGACGGCCTGTGGCCTTAGGCTAAGCGCATCCAGCGCCCTGTGCATCGCCAGGATACTGGAGCGAAGAATGTTGATTCGGTCAATCTCCTGATTATCCACAACCCCAACAGCCCAAGCCAGCGCATCGCGTTCAATCACCTCGCGCAGCTGGTAGCGCCGCTTCTCGCTCAGCTGCTTCGAGTCGTTCAGCATATCGTTCCTATAATCAGGGGGCAGTATGACCGCCGCCGCATAGACAGGCCCGGCCAGGCAGCCGCGTCCGGCTTCGTCGCATCCGGCTTCGATAACATCCTTATGGTAAAAAGGGAGCAGCATCAGAACATTTTCCTTACCCGTTCTATCCCAGCCACCAAGGCATCTACCTCGGCACGCGTATTGTACAGGGCGAATGAGGCACGCACCGTGCCCTCCACGCCCAGGCGGCGCATCAGGGGTTCGGCACAATGATGGCCCGTGCGTACGGCAATGCCCAGGCGGTCGAGCAATGTGCCCAGGTCAAGATGATGGATATTGCCCACGCGGAAGCTGATGACTGCATCGCCCTGGGGCTGATGGCCGAAGACATGCACACCGGGCATGTTGCCCAGTTGCTGCAAGGCATAGGCCGTCAGGTCGCGCTCATGAGCCTCTATGCGCGACATACCGATAGCCGACACGTAGTCGAGCGCCCGGGCCAGACCGGTGGAGGCCACATAGTCGGGCGTGCCGGCCTCGAACTTATAGGGAAGGTCGTTGAACGTCGTGCGCTCGAACGACACGTTCTTTATCATCTCGCCGCCGCCCATGTAGGGAGGTATGCGGTCGAGCCACTGTTCCTTGCCATAGAGCACGCCTATGCCTGTGGGGCCATATACCTTGTGACCGCTGAAGGCGAAGAAGTCGCAGTCCATGGCCTGCACATCCACGGTGAAGTGTGGCGTACTCTGCGCCCCGTCAATCAGTACGGGCACACCATGCTGATGGGCAATGCGCACGATCTCCGCAACGGGATTCACGGTGCCCAGCACGTTGCTGACGTGCGTCACCGATACAATTCGCGTACGTTCGTTGAAGAGTCGCTCATACTCATCCATGCGGAGCCGGCCCTGGTCATCAATGGGTATCACACGCAGCCGTATGTCCTGCCTGGCCTGCAGGAGCTGCCAGGAGACAATATTCGAGTGATGCTCCATCTCACTAAGTATGACCTCGTCGCCCGGCTTCATGAAGGCCTGACCGTAACAGCTGGCCACCAGGTTGATGCTCTCGGTAGTTCCGCGGGTGAAGACAATCTCGCTGGTGGAACGTGCATTCAGGAAACGGCGCACCACATCGCGGCTCTCCTCGTGGAGCTCGGTGGCCTGCTGGCTCAGGAAGTGTACGCCGCGGTGCACATTGGCATTTGCATTGTAGTATTCCTGCGTCATGGCCTCTACGACCTGGCGCGGTTTCTGCGTGGTGGCCGCATTGTCCAGATAGACGAGGGGGTATTTGTCGTATATCCGACGGGCCAGTATGGGGAAATCTTCTCTTACTTGTTCGTTCATCGTTCACAGTTTAAAGCGTTCTGGCATCCGCCACACTTTCCCAGGCCGCCCCGGAAACGTTTCTCGACCAGGTAGTGCAGACGGTCGCGCAGGCTGGACATGGGGATGCCGTCCAGTACCTGGCCCATGAAGGCGAACTTCAGCAGCAGTCGCGCCTCGGCCTCGGGGATGCCGCGCTGACGCATATAGAAGAGAGCGGCCTCGTCGAGCTGCCCCACCGTACTGCCGTGGCTGCACTTTACATCGTCGGCATAGATCTCCAGCATGGGCTGGCTGTACATGCGTGCCTGGCGGCTGGCACAGAGATTGGCATTCGTCTCCTGCGAGACGGATTTCTGTGCGCCCTCCCTGACGAGCACCCGGCCGGCAAAGGCTCCCACGGCCTGGCCATCCAGGACGTACTTATAGAGCTCGCGGCTCTGGCAGCAGGCGGCACGATGGTCGATGAGCGTATTGTTGTCCACACGCTGCTGCCCATCGGCAATAACGCCCCCATAGAGGGTTACCTCGCTGTACTCGCCGCAGAGCGACACGTCCGTGCGGTTGCGCGACAGCCCGTTCTGAAGCGTTATGCTGTCTATGACCGCCGAGCTGTATGCCTGCTGGCTGACGTACATATTGCTGAAGCGGCTTGTCTGGGCATGTGTCTCCTCCAGTTCGTAGAGCTCCAGGTGGGCATTCTCACCCACGAAGACCTCGGAAACCTGGGTAGCCAGGAACTTCCTGTCGTCGATGGCATGGTCGCAGAAGAGCAGCTTGGCCTGGGCGCCCTGCTCCAGGATGACCAGCAGGCGACGGTTGACCATCAGATCCACATCGGCCCGCAGGATGTTGACCACCTGGATGGGACGCTCCACCGCCCTGCCACGCGGCACATAGACGAAGAGCCCGTCCTGGGCCAGCATGGTGTTCAGCGCATTGACGGCATCCTTGCGTGCACGCGCCTGCGTTCCATAGTATTTCCCCACCAGCTCCGGAAACTCCTGCGCTGCACGAAGCAGGGACATGACCTGCACACCCTCGGGCAGGGAAGCCTTGGGCTGGGCCTGCTCGTGGAACTGGTCGTTGACCACGAAGTAGAGCGATGTGCTCAGGTTGGGCACGTCGCAATGAAAGACATCGTATGGATTGACGGGAATATGCAGGCGCGAGAGGTTGAGCCCGTAGTCTGGCGCAAAGGCTGCAGCCACATCGGTATATCGGTAGCGCTCCACCTTACGGCTGGGAAAACCGGCCTGGCGGAAACACTCGAAAGCCTCATCGCGCAAGGCATTCATAATCGGTGCCGAGCGGCGGGCTATCAGCTCGCGCTGCTGGCTGTAGAGGTCTATGTATTGTTGCTCAGCGTTCACAGCCCTGCCTCCTCCCTGATCCAGTCGAATCCCCGCTCCTCAATCTGAAGAGCCAGCTCCGGGCCGGCCGTCTTAACTATCTGCCCGCCGATGAGTACGTGTACCACATCTGGCTTCAGGTAGTCCAGCAGGCGCTGATAGTGGGTAATAACAAGGGCGCTGGTCTGTGGCGTACGCAGCTTGTTGAATCCCTCAGCCACGATGCGCAGCGCATCCACATCGAGCCCCGAGTCCGTCTCGTCCAGGATACTCAGCGTAGGTTCCAGCATGGCCATCTGGAATATCTCGTTGCGCTTCTTCTCCCCGCCCGAGAACCCCTCGTTCACCGAACGGTTCGCCAGCTTGTTGTCCAGCTCCACTATCTTGCGCTTCTCGCGCATAAGCTTCAGGAACTCAGCTGCAGCCATGGGCTCCAGCCCCTGATACTTGCGCTTGGCATTCATGGCGGCACGCATGAAGTTTACCATGCTGACGCCCGGTATCTCCACCGGCTGCTGAAAGCTGAGGAAGATACCTTCGTGAGCCCTCTCCTCGGGGTTCATGCCGAGCAGGTCCTTCCCGTTGAAGGTGATGCTGCCCTGCGTAACCTCGTAGGACGGATGCCCCACAATGACATTGCTCAGCGTGCTCTTTCCCGCTCCGTTCTGTCCCATCAAGGCATGCACCTCGCCGTCCCGGACGGTAAGGCTCACTCCCTTTAATATTTCTTTGCCAGCAATGCTGACATGCAAATCTCGTATCTCTAACATAATCTTCTTTTACTTATCTACCCCACACTGCCCTCCAGGCTGACGCCCAGCAATTTCTGCGCCTCTACGGCAAACTCCATGGGCAGCTTGTTAATTACATCGCGGGCATAGCCGTTCACGATGAGTCCTACTGCATCTTCCGTGCTGATTCCCCGCTGGTTGCAATAGAAAAGCTGATCCTCGCTTATCTTGCTGGTCGTAGCTTCGTGCTCCACCACCGCCGTCTCGTTATGAACATCCATATAGGGGAAGGTGTGAGCACCGCACGAGCTGCCCAGCAGAAGGGAATCGCAGCTGCTATAGTTGCGCGCTCCCTCGGCCGTACTGGCCACGCGCACCAGTCCCCGATAGGAGTTCTGGCTATGCCCTGCACTGATGCCCTTGCTGATAATCGTGCTGCGCGTATTCCGCCCAATATGTATCATCTTTGTTCCCGTATCGGCCTGCTGGAAGTTGTTCGTCACAGCCACACTGTAGAACTCAGCCTGGCTACCCTCGCCGCTGAGCACACAGCTGGGGTACTTCCATGTTATGGCACTGCCCGTCTCTACCTGTGTCCAGGATAGACGGCTGTTGGCTCCCCGCAGATGGCCGCGCTTCGTAACCAGGTTGAGCACACCCCCCTTGCCCTGGGCATCGCCCGGATACCAGTTCTGCACAGTGCTGTACTTCACCTCGGCGTTCTCCATGACCACTATCTCTACGATAGCTGCATGCAGCTGGTTCTCGTCGCGCATAGGTGCGGTACAGCCCTCCAAATAACTGACGTAGGCATTGTCGTCGCACACTATCAGTGTACGCTCGAACTGGCCCGTGCCGCGGGCATTGATGCGGAAATAGGTGGAAAGCTCCATGGGACAGCGTACTCCACGCGGGATATACACGAACGAACCGTCGCTGAAGACTGCCGAGTTCAGTGCCGCATAGAAGTTGTCCTTATAGGGCACCACACTGCCCAGATACTGACGTACCAGGTCTGGGTGCTCGCGTACGGCTTCGCTGATGGAACAGAAAATGATGCCCTGTTCCTGCAGCTTCTCGCGAAACGTGGTCTTCACGCTGACCGAATCCATCACCGCATCCACTGCCGTGCCGCTCAGAGCCATACGCTCCTCCAGTGGGATACCCAGCTTGTCGAACGTCTTCATCAGCTCCGGGTCTATCTCCTTGGGCCCCTCCTCTGCCTTTTTACGAGTTGGGTCGGCATAATATGAAATGTCCTGAAAGTCTATCTCGGGCATCTGGAGATGACCCCATGTAGGGGGCTCCAAGGTCTGCCAATACCGGAAGGCATTCAGGCGGAACTGCAGAAGCCAATCGGGTTCTCCCTTCTTGGCCGAGATCAGGCGGACAACCTCCTCGGAGAGACCTTTCTCAATGATTTCCGTCTGTACGTCGGTGGTGAATCCATACTCGTATTTCTTCTCAGCCACCTGGCGCACAAAACTATTTTTCTCTTCCATCATGCATTCATAAACGAGGTATAGAAAGCCTCGGAGAACGACTTAAGCATAATTCCCATGAAGGAAGCCTCGACCGTTTCGGCCTGTAGAAACCCACATGCCACTAA
Organism: uncultured Prevotellaceae bacterium; assembly: GCA_946407895.1. GTDB lineage: Bacteria > Bacteroidota > Bacteroidia > Bacteroidales > Bacteroidaceae > Physcousia. Next base: position 32,957 of record CAMJQA010000027.1, on the reverse strand, counting down.
TGCCCAAATGACGGCACCCAGAAGGAAAGCATACTTGAAGAGGCTGAAAACAGCACCTAAGACCTTATTAACCTTCCCGACTATGATTATCTTGTCCAAAACGGTGGATACGACTTCGCCTAAAAGATTGAGTACGATGGGTACCACGACCCAAATGGCGATGAAGGCCACGCCGTGGGCTACAGCCATATTGTCCCCCAAATGGGGCGACAAGACACCGCCCAGCACTCCGGAGAACATCTTTGCCAGCACCAGGCCGACAATGATACCCACCAGAGACAGGATCTGCTTTATGACGCCCAGGCGCCAACCACGTATAGCCGCGGCCAGCAGAAGGGCTATTAATATCCAGTCAAATATTCCCATTGATTAATCACTATTATATAAACTCTCGCCCACACCCCTGTAAAAGGGCTTAGGGCGAGTGACTTACAACTTAGCCTTAACTTCTATCTCCTGGAAGGTTTCTATCATATCACCCTCGCGGAGGTCGTTATAGTTAACCAGTGACAAACCGCACTCGAAATTGGTTGTCACCTCCTTCACGTCATCTTTGAAACGCTTCAGTGCATTGATGGCACCCGTAAAGACCACGATACCGTCGCGGATTACCCGGGCCTTGTTCGAGCGGCTCACCTTGCCTTCCACAACGTAAGCGCCAGCTACGGTGCCCACCTTGCTGATATGATAGACCTGGCGAACCTCTACCTGAGCCGTCACCTCCTCCTTTATCTCCGGAGAAAGCATACCTTCCATAGCATCCTTTACTTCGCCAATGGCATCGTAAATGACACTGTAAAGACGAATGTCAACACCCATCTGGTCGGCCAATTTACGTGCAGCGGCAGATGGACGCACCTGGAAGCCTACGATGAAGCAGTTTTCGGCTGCAGCAGCCATATTCACATCGCTTTCGCTAATTTGGCCTACGCCCTTGTAGATTACGTTCACCTGTATCTTCTCGGTGGAAAGCTTTATCAGCGAATCGCTCAGTGCCTCGATGGAACCGTCCACGTCGCCCTTCACAATCAGGTTGAGTTCCTTGAAGTCACCCAGGGCTATACGACGGCCCAGCTCGTTCAGGTCGAAACGCTTCATCGTGCGCAGACCCTGCTCACGTGCCAACTGCTCGCGTTTATTGGCAATTTCGCGTGCTTCCTGGTCTGACTCCATCACATGGAACGTATCACCAGCCTGGGGGGCACCGTTCAGGCCCAGTACAGTTGCAGCTTCACTTGGGCCAATAGCCTCAACACGCTGACCACGTTCATTCAGCATAGCCTTTACACGGCCGTAGTTCGTGCCAGCCAACAGAATGTCGCCCACATGCAGTGTACCGTTGCTTACCAGCACGGTAGCCACATAACCGCGTCCCTTATCCAGGCTGGACTCAATGATAGAACCCGTAGCCTTGCGGTTAGGATTCGCTTTCAGATCAAGCATCTCGGCTTCGAGCAATACTTTCTCGAGCAGTTCGCTTACGCCAATGCCTTTCTTTGCACTGATGTCCTGACTCTGATACTTACCGCCCCAGTCCTCAACCAGGAAGTTCATGTTGGCCAGGCCTTCCTTGATCTTCTCAGGATTAGCTGCCGGCTTATCTATCTTGTTTATGGCAAAGACGATGGGCACGTTTGCTGCAGTAGCATGGGCAATGGCCTCCTTCGTCTGGGGCATGATGTCATCATCAGCAGCCACAATGATAATGGCGATATCCGTCACCTGAGCACCACGGGCACGCATAGCCGTGAAGGCTTCATGGCCAGGGGTGTCCAGGAAGGTTACATGCCGCCCGTCGTCGAGCTTTACATTGTATGCACCGATGTGCTGCGTGATGCCACCGGCCTCACCGGCAATGACATTCGTATTCCGGATATAGTCCAACAGACTTGTCTTACCGTGATCGACATGACCCATAACCGTTACAATGGGAGCGCGGGGAATCAGATCGGCTTCGTCATCCTCCTCTTCGGTGACAGCCTCGCTGACCTCGGCACTGACATACTCAGTCTGGAATCCGAACTCCTCAGCCACCAGATTGATAGTCTCGGCATCCATGCGCTGATTTATGCTGACCATAATACCGATACTCATACAAGTTGCGATGACCTGGGTCACTGGCACATTCATCATCGTAGCCAGTTCGTTGGCTGTAACGAACTCCGTCAGCTTCAGGATCTTGCTCTCGGCCGTTTCCTGTTCCATCTGTTCCTCCAGGCCGGCACGGATGGCATCGCGCTTTTCACGACGATACTTGGCGCCCTTGCCCATCTTGCTACCCTTGTTAGTCAGCCGGGCCAGAGTCTCGCGCACCTGCTTTGCTACCTCCTCATCACTGACTTCGGGAGTCAAAGGAGCCTGCTTGGGCTGGTTTTTCTGCTTATTCTTACCTTTCCCTGTATTCTGCTGATTTTGGTTGCCTTGCTTTTTCGAACCATTCTGCTGTTGGTTAGCTACAGCATTAATATCTACACGCTCTTTACCTACCCGCACTCGCTTTTTGCGTTCGGCACTCTTGGCCCCTTCATTCTGGTTTGCGCCGGACTGCGGACGAAGTTTCTCCTCGCGTTCGCGCCGCTTCTCTTCACGGCTCTTTTTCTTCGGACGCGTACTCTGGTTCATACTATCCAGGTCAATATGGCCTTTCACCGTCAGGGTGGGCGCATTCTGAGGCGTAGAATTCAGGCGGAACACGCCATCAACCTCAGTGCCTATAACAGGCCCTGTCTTTCCGTTTCCCTTTTCATGCACTTCAAGGGTCTCTTTCTGAGGAAGCACTTCTTCCTGAATTTCTGTGGTCTCTGAAACTGGAACGGGCTCAGGTGTTTCAACCGTTTCCTCAACAGGTTGAGGTTGGGTAACTGGTTCTGGAATCACTTCAGGCTCTGGTTTCGGTGCGATCTCATCGACTTTCTTTTCCACCGGGGCAGCAACTTCCACCTTAGGTGTAAGCTTTACCTCTTCCTTTGGTTTAACGTCCTTTGCCGATGGCTTTTTTGAAGCATTTAAGTCAATGCGTCCCAATACCTTTGGACCTTCCATTTGTGGGATTTTCAGTTCCACAATTTCCTCAGCGGCCTTGGCACGAGCAGCTTCCTTGCGTTCCTTGTTCTGTTCCTGCCGCTGCTGAATCAGCTGAGTAGCTTCATTGCGCAATCCTTTATCCTTATTAAACTCCTTTACCAGGAGTTGGTACTGCTCCTCGGATATTTTGGTGTTTGGGTTAGCCTCAACACCATCAAAACCGTGCTTTAATAAGAAATCAACCGCGGTCTGTAAACCTACGTTACATTCTTTTGTTACTTTAATCAGTCTTATACTCATTTACTCACTCCTCCCTCTTCTTTTATTCTTCAAATTCAGCGCTTAATATTTTCAGAACCTCGTCAATGGTCTCTTCTTCCAGATCAGCACGCTGTACCAGCATATCTCGAGGAACATCCAGCACGTCACGGGCCGTATTGAGTCCGATCTTCTTCAGTTCATCAATGATCCAAGGCTCAATGTCATCGGTAAACTCGTCCAGACTCACGTCATCGGCATCAGCATCATCTATCTCGCGGAATACATCAATGGTGTAGCCGGTAAGCATACTGGCCAGTTTAATATTCAAACCGCCCTTACCAATAGCCAGCGATACCTGGTCAGGATCCAGATAGACCTCAGCCTTATGTTCCTCATCATTCAGAATCACGCTGTTTACACGGGCTGGCCCCAGGGCGCGGGTTATCAGCAGTTGCGAATTACTCGTCCAGGTAATGACATCGATATTCTCGCCGTGCAATTCGCGCACAATACCATGAACGCGACTGCCCTTCACGCCGACACATGCACCAACAGGGTCGATGCGCTCATCGTAGCTTTCCACAGCTATCTTGGCACGCTCGCCTGGGATGCGTACAATTTTATGAACCACAATAAGACCATCCTGAATTTCAGGAACCTCGGCCTCTAACATGCGCTGCATGAAAGCCGGGTCTGTACGGCTGAGAATAATCTTAGGACTTCCATTGACATTTTCAACACGGGATATTACGGCACGTGCATTCTCCCCCTTCCGGAAGTAATCCCCAGGCACTTGCTCACTGCGGGGCAAAATGAGTTCATTACCTTCGTCATCCAGGAGGAGCGTCTCGCGGGTCCATGTCTGATATACTTCAGCACTGACTATCTCGCCCACACGATCTTTATAATTATTATATAAGGTATCGTGTTCTAGTTCAAGAATCCTGCTGGCCAACGTCTGCCTTAGGGTGAGAATAGCTCGTCGGCCGAAATCGGAGAACTTCAGCAACTGGCTCACTTCCTCGCCGACCTCATAGTCGTCTTCGACTTTACGGGCATCCGACAGTGATATTTCCATGTTAGGGTCTGTCACCTCTCCATCGGGTACCACAGTACGACTACGGTAAATCTCAAAGTCGCCCTTGTCCGGGTTTACGATGATGTCATAATTCTCATCTGTGCCATAAGTCTTGGTAATCACACTGCGGAAACATTCTTCCAGCACGCTCACCAACGTGGCGCGGTCTATGTTCTTTGTCTCCTTAAATTCTGCAAAAGATTCAATTAAATTAACGGAATCGGATGTTTTCTTTGCCATTTCTTATCTTTATTTTATTTTTATCTGATATTTGGTGTATGCCACATTCTCAAACTCCAAGCGAACGGGCACTTCTTTATTGACAGGACGTTTCTTTCCCTCTTCCCGAACCTTTTGCACTACAGTCAGAACAAATCCTGACTCGTCAACAGAGTTCAAGATTCCACTATATTTGTTCCCGTCTGTGGTTTGGGTTTCCACTGGTTTGCCGATGTGAATTTCATACTGCCGCCTTACGCGGAAAGGCTGTCCCAAACCGGCACTGCCTACCTCTAATTCATAGTCTTCTTCCTCACGGTTTATCCGAGTTTCAATATAGCGGCTCAAATCGGCGCAGTCCTCAATCCACACGCCATCGGCATGATCTATGACAACCACGATACGGTCGTCATCACTAACACTCAGGTCCACCAGGAAATAATCCTTCCCAGCCAGCCATTCATTCACTACATTCTGTACAGTGTTTTTTTCTATCATGTGACTTTCGAATATTTATATAAAGAAAAGTGAGGAACCTGTCAAGCCCCTCACATTCATCTTTTTCGCGTGCAAAGATACGAAAATTTCGATAAATCGGAAAGAATATAATAATATTTTTCTCTTTAGTGCAAGAAAATTGGGAACGCAGCGCCAATAAACGCGCGAAACACAAAACAAATCAGAGAAAAATCATCTCTATTTCATCGGCAAGCACCATAACCAGAAGATTGCTGCCACAAGCAGGACTACAATCGCCATTGCAGCCACCCCAAACATAAATCTCTGGTTTGCCTTTTGCAAATTATGCCGTCTCATAATATCTTTATTTAATTAAACAATCACGCATCTTACCTTCCCAAAATCCTATTGTATTCCTGCAGGTTAGAGAGCAGTTCCATGGCCCGGTCCATACAGGGGTCATTAGTCAATTGCTGCTGCGCACCACCTCGTTGATAATAGTAGCGATGCACTATTTCATCGCATACATAAGGCTCTATCTTAGAGCGGAAACGGTTCAAGTCGGACGACAGGTCGTTGGAGAACTTTGCTTCCAGAGCGCTGAAAGCATCGCTGGCCTCGTCCCAATAGCCTTCCCGGCGTGCTACATCCCTCAACAGTTTCAGCACCTCATCACTACGTCGGTTATATGTAAAACCAGACTCCTTTATAAAATTCACGAATTCTTCATAGTCTGCATCGCTCAGACGGAACTCTCCGGGAGGGGCTATTGTATCATGTGCCCGGGTATATTGAGTGGCGTAATCGAAGAATGCTTCACTGCCTACCAGGTCATAGATAAGAGTGGGCAGGCTGTCGGGCCTAACCTCCACATCTGGTTTGATACCGCCTCCGTCGCGTACCTCGCGCCCGCCTGCTGTGTAAAACACATGCGTCAGGCTATCTGGCACTACTCCGACAGAACCGTCGGGATTCAAGTGCCGATAGTCATAGGCTTGAATGCACCGCCCGCTGGGGATGTAATAACGGCTGGTGGTAATCTTCAAATCGCCTCGGTATGCCACGCCGCGAATCATCTGAACCAACCCTTTGCCATAAGTTCGTGTACCCATGATAACAGCACGGTCCATATCTTGCAAACTGCCGCAGACGATTTCGGAAGAGGAGGCAGACCCCCCATCAACTAACACTACAAGGGGCATCAGCGAGTCCACAGGTTCTGTTGCAGTAAGATACTCGCGGTTAGTACTGGCCATCTTACCTTTGGTTGAAACGACCCTCTTTCCCTTTGGCACAAACAGGTTCGTAATTTCCACCGCTTCGTTTAATGCGCCACCCGGGTTATCCCGAAGATCCAGGACCAGGCTTTTGGCTCCCTGTGCTTTCAATTCCATCAAGGCCTGACGCACCTCCCGGCTGGCTCCTTCAGTAAAACCGGTCAGGTAGATATACCCTACGCCAGGGCGCACGATTCCGAAGTATGGTACCTGAGGCATTTGAATGGTCTGACGGGTAATTGTGAAGGAACGTTCCTTCTCTTCTCCAGGACGCTTCACACGCAGTTCGAAGGTCGTACCGGCCTCACCGCGCAGCATACTGCTCACCTCATCTGTTGGCATTCCTTTAGTATCCTTGCCGTCAACTGACATAATGACGTCACCCGCCTTGATACCAGCTTTCTGGCTGGGCGTCCCCTCATAAGGTTCACTGATGACGGCACGATTCTCCTTCCTGTGAAAGCGTATCACACTACCTATTCCGGCATACTTTCCCGTAGCCATCTGGCGCAACTCGTCATCATTCTCAGGATAATAAGTCGTGAAGGGGTCAACATGCTGCAACATCGATCTGATAGCCCAACCGATGACCGTATCTGCATTGAGTGAATCTACATAAAAAACATCAAGTTGCTTATATATGTCATTGAAGACTTCCAGATTACGGCTAATAGCCGAGTTAGCGTTCTCGTTCTTCTGCGCTGCTACGGTAAGCGGCAGCATGAGCAGGCCCCAAAGGGCTATTCTGGTAATTCTCATTATTATTTTCTCTCGTAACTAAATTTGCATAAAAGTTTCACCGTCATTAACTATTGTCCGCTCGGCTTCTGCGTCCCTAACCAAAGTAATCGGCTTCCGCTTGGTTCGTTCCCAAAATGCGCCGCACTTCCTGCTGAAGGCAAGCCCATTCACCAGCCGACAAGGAAGTGCCCATTTTTTGCACGACAGCCCCACCCAGAAGAGCGCCAAGTTGCAAGCACCTGCTTAGCTCAGCACCACAAGCCAGGCCATAGAGGAAGCCGGCAGCAAAGAAATCCCCTGCCCCGGTAGTATCAACGACAGTAGCCTGATGAGCCGGAACAGAGACGCATTCCCCGTTCAGCAAAGCAGATGCACCCCGGCCTCCCAACTTGACCACGGGTAACATACAATCCCGGGCCATTGTCTTCAGCGAAGCCTCGGGCGTCAGTTCCTGCGTATATGCCAAGGACTCCTCCTCGTTTGCAAACACGATGTCAAAATAGTTGTGCACAAGCCCATGGAAAAGAGTCCGATACTCACATACCACGTTCGGGCTGGCCAAATCAAGGCTGAGCATCAGTCCTGCCTCCTTGGCGGTACGAGCCACATTCTCCATCAGCGCTTCATCTTGAACCAGATAGCCCTCGACATGCAGAATATCATAACCGTGCAGCACCTCAGGCGTAATATCCTCGGCCCTAATCATAGCCGCTGCGCCAAGGCAGGTGCCAAAGGTACGCTCCCCGTCCGGAGTAATAAGCGTGCAGGCCACGCCTGTGTGCGCCTCAACCTCCTGAAGCTGCGCCTCTATGCCACACGCATCGAAACTTTCCGCGAAGAAACGCCCGACCTCATCGTGCCCAACCGTCCCGATAAACCCCGGAGATGCCTGCAAGCCAGCCAGTGCCTTTGCCGTATTGCCTGCACAGCCGCCTGTAGAGAACTGTGGGCCATAAGGCTGCAATGCCTCCCTGATAAGCCTTGCCTGACGCTCAGAGACGAGCGTCATCCGGCCCTTGGGGAGAGCAAGGTCAGAGAGGAGTATTTCGTCCTCCAACCGTGCCAATATATCCACCAGCGCATTACCTATTGCAATAATTTTCTTCATTTAGCTCATTTTTTTTGCAAAGATATTGCATATTTCCAAAAAAACCTATACTTTTGCACCGCAATTCAAGGTTAAAGCACAAAAAAGTGCTGAAATCCCTGCTTCAGTAGCTCAGTTGGTTAGAGCACATGACTGTTAATCATGGGGTCGTTGGTTCAAGCCCATCCTGAAGCGCAAGAGAGAAAGAGTCCTGCAAACTATTGATTTGCAGGACTCTTCCTTTTTCTGACATTTCCAATTGTTTCTTTTGTAGCCGAGGTTGCAGGTGATGGTTGGGTTAACACCGTAACCGACAGGTTCGTCATACATCCATGCATCCCGAAGAACTGAACGCACAGCCCCATGAGTCGTGGCCGGAGTGTTGCTGCTATATATTGAAAGTCCTGCTGCTCCATTTGGCGATATGCTCTGCTGCTATAATAACGATTGGGATGGCAAAAGGTAAACAACAAAGAACGAAAAGGCCGCTTGAAGCGACGTCAAACGACCTTATTCAGCACTTGCAGTGCAAATGCGCGGCGCCATGCACGAACGGGGCGGAGAATTTTCTGCACTCGCGGGACGAGACGCCGTCAGTACAGGCGTTTCAGCTGTGCGCCGGTATAGTAGTGGCTCAGGATTTTGCGGAAGGGATAGCCCTGATGTCCCATTACGGCGGCGCCTATCTGGCAAAGGCCGACGCCGTGTCCCCAGCCTTTGCCGTTGAGCCTGAAGGCGGCCGGAATGCCGTCGGCCACACCGATGTATTCCACTGTGAAGGCGCTGCTTTTGAGGTGGGTGGGGCTCAGGGTGCGGCGTATCTCCAGTTCCTTCCCGACGATGAAGCTGCGCTTCGTGCCTACTATGCGGAGGCGCGAAATATGTCCGCCGGGGCCGGCCTCGAGTGGTTCGAGGCGCAGGATTTGGCCGAGGTCGAGTTTCAGGCGTGCGTTTATGAGGCCGGAAAGCTCCTCCTGGGAGTATTCCGCGCTCCATCGATAGAAGTCGGTGGTCTCCAGGTCGTAGTCGTTGAGTACGCGCTTCAGTATGGAGGGGTCCTGAATGTTGCAGAAGGGGTCGGCGACCGACGAGAGATAGGGATGGCGCACATTCTGCCAGCAATATTGGAACTCGTTGGTCTGTCCGCCGCAGCACTTGCCGAAGCGCGTGTCGCAGATGCGGCCTCCGCTGACGAGTATCTGTCCGCGAGTGGCGGCGATGGCCTGCTGGACCTGTGGGCTGAGGATGCGGGTTACGCCCTGATAGCGCTGGCAATGGTCGTCGGCACAGACGTCGAACAGGGTATGGTCTTCGCGGTCATACCACCGTACGAGTTCCTCCTCGGTTCGCGACAGGGAGAAGAATCCGGGGCTCTTGCCTTCGCCAGTGCGCCGTTTCTCCATCTGTGCGAGCAGCCAGCTGCGGCTGATGACGGCTGCGGCCTTGAGGAACTCGAGGCTGCACGAGGATTTCATCTCGCTGCTGATTACGCTGGTCAGATAATCCTCCACAGGCAGTTCGTTGATGGCCACTACCTTGTCCTCCTCCACGACGAGGCGCAGTGTGCCGGTGAAGGTCTGGCTTTCCTGCCTCTCCCAGTGGAAGTTCTGTCCGATGGTTACATTGTGCAGGCAGAAGGTGGCTCCCGGGGCGGCGGGGCGGAAGGTGAGTTCGCGGTAGAGGGTGTCCTGCCACTTCACGCATCCGTCCTGGCACTCCACGAGGCCGTCGCCGTGCACGGGCTGACCCTTTGCGGAGTACTCGCCGTTCATGCTGAAGCTGATTTTCGGTGCTGTCATGATGCCGACGGATACCTGGGGCTGATTTCCGGCCGGGAATTCGGCGAACGGGGAGCCGGGGGCCTCGTCGCGGGAGCTCTGGGGGGCGCCGCCGGCCTGCGGGGCCGCGTCGTCGTGGCTGAGGCCCTGCACGCTGCGTATGACGGGCTCCAGGTCGCGACGGGTCATCGTCACCTCCTGCAGTATCCGGGCTGCCCACTCGGGGGTGAGGCGCCGGAAGTCGTCGGGGCGCGGCGTGATGAGCAGTCCGCACATGTCGAGGGCGCCGGGGCTTATCATAATGCGCCGGTTTTCGTCGCTGTCGTAGTAGCAGTCGGGCCGGTGCTTTGCGCGGGGGAACAGGAGGGTGACGATTTCGTCGGGATGGGTAGAGGTGCCTTCCTGGCGCCAGGAGACGAGGTTGAGGCGGGGCTCGCCTTCGTCGCCGTGCACGGGCAGGGCCTTGTATATGCGCTGGCAGAGCAGGCTGTCGGCCTCGTTGGGCAGGCTGCGTATGACGAATACGGGGCAGACGTAGCTGGGCAGGTAGTACAGGCCGCAGCGGCTGCTGACGTCGCCTGCCTGCTCCACCTCGGCGGTCTGCTCGCCGGTGAGGGGATAGAGTTTCTGCAGGTCTTTCTCGTATCGGAGCCAGTCCTTCTCGATGGGCACGATGCCCCGGCTGCCGGCCTGCAAGTGCATGTGGTCGGGGCACGATGCGCCGCATACGGGGCCGTTGTAGAAGATGATGTGGCGGGGCATGGTCCATGCGAGCTGGCGCATGGTGCCGAAGTGGCTGTAGATCGACTGCGGGGTGTGTCGCCGTGTGGGTATGGTGAAGTGCTGTGGCAGTATGGGGAAGGGGTTGACGAGCAGCTGGTAGTGTTTCAGGGTCGTGAGCTTGTGCTGCTGCGGGGGGCGGTTGTGGTCGCACAGGAAGCAGGGCCGCGCCTGGATGCTGGCGGGGTCGGTGGCGGCCGCGGTGCTCTGTATGCGTGCGGGGTTGAACTGTGCTACGAGCCGGATGTCCTCGCCGAGGGGCAGCTGGCGCGTCTCAACGCGCTCGGCGAGGTCGCGGTAGCGCCGGGCGGCCTCGGGCCACTGCCGGATTTCCTGCCGGAAGAAGTCGTCGACGTCCTGGGCCGAAAGTTTCCGCTGCCACTGCTGGTTGAGATGCTGCCGGGCCATGATTTCGAGGCTGCGCAGGTGGTCTTTGTACTGGTTGTTGCGGTTTATGCGCTCCTGGCTGAGGGCGGCATCGCTGTTGCCCTCCCATCGGCGGCACAGGTATAGCTCGTCGTAGATGCGGCCTATGCGGTAGCGCCGGCTTATCATCAGGCCGAGCGCATAGTCCTCGCCATAGCTTGTATTGGGAATCTGCAGCTCCCGCACGACGGGGGTGAAGAAGGCGCGCGGCGCGCCGAGGCCGTTTATGCGCAGGGCGTTGTTGCGGCCGTTGAGCGGCGTCCACTCGCGGTGGTCGATGAGGCCGGGCGGCAGCGTGCGCAGCTGGAAGTCGCACATGCGGTACGAGCCGATGACCATGGCAGCCCGCTCCTCGTAGAATTTGTCGACGATGCGCTGCAGGGTGGATGGCGAGGAGTAGAGGTCGTCGCTGTCGAGCTGCACGAGGAAGCGTCCGGCCCGCTCGTGGTGCACAGCCAGGTTCCAGCAGCCGCCGATGCCCAGGTCGTGGCGCTCCGGAATGACGTGGACGACGCGCCGGTCGGCTGCGAACTCCCGGATGACGTCGCTGGTGCCGTCGGTGCTGTGGTTATCGACGACGATGAGGTTGTAGGGGAAGCGGGTCTGCTGCCCGAGCACGCTGCGGATGGCGTCGGCAATGGTGCGCACGCGGTTGCGCACGGGTATGACCACGCTGGCTTCCACCGGGAACTCGCCGGCCTCGAGGCAGACCTCGTCGCACTCGTTGCCGTGCAGGTAGGCGTTCAGGGCGCGCAGGTGGCGGGTGCAGGCGCGCTCCATCTCCACCTGCCGGGCGCGGTTGCGAGGGTCCACGTAGTCGAACTGCTTCTGCCCGCTCAGCCGCGTGTCCTGCTCCACCTCGGTGTAGAGGTACTCGTCGACGTGGAGGGGCAGGCGGCTGAGGCTGAGGTGGAGCCGCAGGTCGTAGAGGGCGGCATACTGGTAGGCATGGAGCCCCTCCTGGCCGATGTAGCGGCGCAGGGCGTCGGTGCGCAGCAGCAGGAGCGAGCCCATCTGGAAGTCATCGCGCACGGAACCCTGCTGGCAGTCGATGAGGGGCATGGGAGCGAGCTTGCCGTCGGGACTGAGCGTGTAGTGGTCGGCATAGAGCATCTCGGCGCCGCTGTCCTGGGCGATGGTGAGCCATCGGGTCAGGGCGCGGTAGCCCAGGCGTAGCGTGTCGTACTTGGTATATAATAAAATGTAGGGCGCCGAGGCCTGCTGGGCAATGAAGCGCAGCGTGCGGGTCTGTCCGGCCGAGCCGTCGCGCAGCAGGTGTATGGCATTTACATGCGGGTCCTGGCGGAGTTCGGCCATCGTCGGGGCGGCCTGCTCATCGCTCGTCCAGGGGATAAAACAATCTATTTTCATGAGTTGCACAACTATTTTCCGGGCAAATTTACATAAAAATTATGACATACGCGCCTTCCGGGCAAAGAAAATTCATTTTTATTCCGTGCAAGGCCCCCGGCCCCCGCCCCGCGGGGCGACCGAGCCGGCCTGCAGGCGGGCATCGCCTTCGGCGGGCGGGGCGGCAATATATTCTGCCCCATCGACGGAGAGCTCGCAAGCCCCTTGCGAGACCCAAACCTGCCAACGGAGGGCTCGCAAGCCCCTTGCGAGGCTAAAATCTGCCGGCGGAGAGCTCGCAAGGGGCTTGCGACATTCTCTTCCACGAATGAGAATGATTCTGGAGCCCCGCGATATTCTCTTCCACGAATGAGAATGTTTCGGGGGGCTCGCGATATTCTCTTCCACGAAAAAGAATGAGGAAACAGATGATTACCGGCCGGAAATAGCGGAAGGCACACAAGCCCCCACCCTATTTGCAGCCGCACCGGCCGCCGGCAGCGCCCGGGCAGCAATCGCTGCACCGGCAGGAGCCGCAGCCGCCCGTGCGCCGACAGCGGCGCACATACCTGACCAGCACGACGAGCGCTACGCCCACGACGGCCAGCAGCAGAAGGATGCTCTGGATGTTCATGACAGGAAAATACTGAAGGCGAAGGCCGCCAGCCAGGCCACAACGCACTGGAACAACACCACCAGCAGGGCCCAGCGCCCTCCCAGCTCGCGACGCACCGTTGCTATGGCCGCCACGCAGGGCGTATATAGCAGGCAGAAGACGAGCAGGCAGTAGGCGGTGCCCGCCGTGAGCACCTCGGTGAGCCCCCCGCCGGCGAAGAGGGTGCTCAGCGTGCTCACCACAACCTCCTTGGCCAGGAATCCGCTCACGAGGGCCGTCACTATGCGCCAGTCGCCGAAGCCCAGGGGGGCAAAAAGCGGTGCCACAAGGCTTGCCGTGCGACCCAGGATGCTGGCCGACTCATGGCCCGCCTCCACCATCTGCAGCTGGAAGTCGAACGTCTGCAGGAACCATATCGCAATCGAGGCCAGGAAGATTACCGAGAAGGCCCGCTGCAGGAAGTCGCGCGCCTTGTCCCACAACAGGCGCAGCACGTTGCCCATGACGGGCAGGCGGTAGTTGGGCAGCTCCATCACGAAGGGCACGGCCTCGCCCCGCACCACCGTGTGCTTGAAGCACAGGGCCGTCAGTATACCCGCCACGATGCCCAGCACGTAGAGGCTCGTCATCACCAGCCCCGCATGGCCCGGGAAGAAGGCCGCCGAGAAGAAGGCGTAGATGGGAATCTTGGCCGTGCAGCTCATGAAGGGCGTGAGCAGGATGGTCAGCCTGCGGTCGCGCTCGCTGGGCAGCGTGCGGCTGGCCATGATGCTGGGCACGCTGCATCCGAAGCCCAGGAGCAGCGAGACGATGCTGCGGCCCGACAGCCCGAGGCGCCGCAGCGAGCGGTCCATCACAAAGGCTATGCGGGCCATGTAGCCGCTGTCCTCGAGAAGGCTCAGGAAGAAGAACAGGAAGACAATGAGGGGCAGGAATACGAGCACCGTGCCCACGCCGCCGTAAACGCCGTCGATGACAAGCGAGTGCACGGCCGGGGCAATGTCCCAGCGCGTCAGGGCGCGGTCGCTCGCCTCGGTGAACCACTCAATGCCCGCCTGCATAAGGTCCTGCAGCCAGAGGCCCGCCGTATTGAACGTCAGCCAGAATATCAGGCCCATGATACACACAAAGGCCGGAATGGCCGTCCACCGCCCGGTCAAGATTCGGTCTATGCGACGGCTGCGGCGGCGCTCGCGGCTCTCGCGCGGCTTCACCACGGCCTGGCGGCAAACGCGCGCAATGTAGCCGAAGCGCATGTCGGCCATGGCGGCCTGGCGGTCGAGCCCGCGCTCCTCCTCCATCTGGCGCAGGATGTGCTCCACCGTCTCCATCTCGTTCCTGGTCAGCCCCAGGGCCCGGGCCACCAGCGCGTCGCCCTCAATGAGCTTGCCGGCGGCAAACCTCACGGGAATGCCGGCCCGCTGGGCATGGTCCTCAACGAAATGCATGATGCTGTGCAGGCAACGGTGAACCGCGCCGCCGTGGTCCGAGGCATCGCAGAAGTCCTGGCGCGCCGGGGCTTCCTGATAGTGCGCCACGTGGATGGCATGCTCCACCAGTTCGTCCACACCCTCATTCTTCATGGCGCTGATCGGAATCACGGGAATGCCCAGCAGTTGCTCCATCTCATTGATGCGGATGGTGCCGCCGTTGCTCTTCACCTCGTCCATCATATTGAGCGCCAGTACCATGGGAATGCCCAGCTCCATGAGCTGCATGGTCAGGTAGAGATTGCGCTCGATGTTGGTGGCGTCCACAATATTGATGATGCCGGAGGGATGACTGTCGAGTATGAACTGCCGGCTTACGACCTCCTCGCTCGTGTAGGGCGACAGGCTGTATATGCCGGGCAGGTCGGTCACTACGGCCTCGGGATGCCCCTTGATGACACCGTCCTTGCGGTCCACCGTCACGCCCGGGAAGTTGCCGACGTGCTGGTTGCTGCCCGTCAGCTGGTTGAAGAGGGTCGTCTTGCCGCAGTTCTGGTTGCCAACCAGGGCAAACGTCAGGCGGCGGCTGCGGCGGCGCGAATCGCCTTCGTGATACCGGGGCCCGTTCTCACCCAGGCCCGGATGCTCAATGGGATGGTGAACCTCCACGGGTTCTATCTCCATCTCGCTGGCCTCGGCCGTGTCGGCCGGGGGGTTCGTGTCCACCTCAATCTGCCCGGCATCGGCCAGGCGGAGGGTGAGCTGGTAGTCACGCAGGCGCAGTTCCATCGGGTCGCCCAATGGCGCGTACTTTTCAAGCGTGACGCTGACGCCGGGAATCATGCCCATGTCCAGGAAGTGCTGGCGCAGGGCCCCTTCGCCGCCCACCTTGGTGATGACGGCGCTTTGTCCTATGTGAAGTTCTCTCAGGGTCATTTTTTCAGTCAGAAAGATATCCTTTTGGTCAATTGGCATAGCTGTGCATGCCGCCCAGCAGGTAGTTCACGCCGAAGTAGGTCATGAGCAGGCAGCACAAAGCCATCAGCGAATAGATGCGATAGTTGCGCGTGCTGCGGAACCAGGGCAGGCTCTCGCCGTGAAGCGGCACGCTATATACAAGCAGGGTGATGAGGGCCCAGCTCTCCTTCGGGTCCCAGCTCCAGTAGGTGCCCCACGACACGTTGGCCCAGATTGCACCAAGGAATATGCCGGCAGCCAGGAAGAACACGGCCAGGCGGAGCAGGCGCCGCTCCACAATGCTGAGCACCAGCAAGGCATAGCTCATCATGATGATGCTGACGTGCGCGCTGAGCCAGGGGCTGTGCAGCACAGGCATCAGCGGGGTGATACGCGGATTCACCTCGCCCAGATGCGAGACCAGCAGGACGAAGGCGGCCGAGAAAACCGAGATAAAGAGCGTGCGCCGTACGAAAAGGGGCACGGCCAACAGGCACATGGCCACGAAATACATCGTCTCGAACCCGTTGCTCAGCGGTATGAAGCCCGATATGTACCAGCGCATGCACCATCCGGCAACGAGGAAGAGCAGGATAATCAGCAACGGCACGTAAATGCCCAAGGGCACCGACGCGCGGGCCGCTGAATCTCCCTTACCCGGGTCTTGCAACATCCCGAAGGCCTCTGCGGAAGAATTTGAGGCGGCAACCTTCGCCCGGACCATCTCTCGCACCCCCGCCAGGATGGCCAGCAGGAAGCAGCCTATCATGGCCCAAAGCGTCCAGTCGACATGGTTATACACGAGCTCGGCGCTGACGCGCTTCTCAGAGAGCGGCACGGCGTCGGCCGACGGGGCCTTCACGAGCGTGCCCTGCATGAGCATGAGGATGAGGCCCACCTTCTCGTCGGTCTTGGGATCCTGCCCCATATTCTGCAGGCGGGGCACGTAGCCCGAGTAGTCAACGTAGTCAGACAGCCTTTTGTACACGCCGCGCTTCACCTTGATGATGGGTTCCTCGCTCCACGCCCTTGGCTCCAGCAACATACTGCTCACCACCTGAGTGGCGCTCAGGCCGTGGTAGGAACGCTTGCCGTGGAGCTTCAGCAGCAACTCCTGGGCCATCGTGCCCATCGGCGCGATGCGACCGTTCCAGACCACCTGCTCCCGCTCCATCGCGGCAGCCTTTTCGGCGGGAACCACAGGAACGGCCTTTGCCGAGAAGGAGAAGCCCGCAATCAAAGCCAGCACGAACAACCGCTTGCGCGAGGCCAGCAAAACCCACATCATGCTGAGGCCCAGCAAGCCATAGCCCAGGTAGGTGACGGGCGTGCCAAACGGGTCATAGTTAAGGCTGAGCACAGTGCCCTGCATGTCATCATCATACGACGACTGGAAGAAGCGGTAGCCCCTAAGCTTGGCAATATGGTTCATGGAGATGGTGTAGGACCGGTCCTCCATCGTAACCTGGCTGATATAGTCCTGCGGAGCCTCGGTGCCGGCGTAATAGGCAATCGTAAAGAAGTCCAGCCGGACGTAGAAAGGCAACTTCTCCACGCTGTGCCACTCGCTGTTGATATACTCCTTGGCCGGAATGCCCTGCCGCAGGTGTATAGTGCCCTTCTTCCCGGTGAGCGACGTCATGAGCGCACCCAGCAGGATGATGATGAGGCTCAGGTGGAGCAAGAAGACGGGAAGGCGATGCCACAGGCGGCGCACATAGAGCCAGTAGGCTCCCGTCAGGGCGATGGCGGCCCATAGCAGCTTGAACCACAAGGCTCCGTAGATAAGGCGGCGGGCCGTCTCACTGCCATGAATATCCTCAATGACTGTAGCCACGGCAATGGCTACAACGGCCAGGCCCGTCAGGATGAAGGGCAGGTAGCCCCAGCGGGGCGAAGACTTGTGGTTCTCTTTCATCGTTCAAAAGGTTTTAAGGGGGGGGTAAGTACGCTTATCGCCGGTCCGGACACGCCATCAGAAGTCGCGGAACCGGGGATTCCTACGCGGCGTAACGGCAATGCACTCCATCTCGATGAGCCAGGTGGGGCGGCAAACGGGAGCCAGGGCAATGACGCAGGGCGTATGCGGGAAGCGCTGCTCAAACATCTCGCGCACAATCTCGTAGTCGGCCGTGTCGCGCAGATAGACCACGATTTGCATGACATCTTCAAACGAAGCATTTCCCTCGGCAAGCAGGGTCTCCACATTCTCCCACATGCGGTGGGTCTGCTTAACGATGTCGCCCACATGAACGACATTGCCCTTGTTGTCGATGCTTGCCGTGCCGCTGATGAAGACGTGCCCGCGGTCGCCATACTCCATCACCGTACCGCGCTCGAAGGTCACGCCGTATTCGTAGGTGGGATTCAAGTGCGTGGGCGCATAAAGGTAGCGCTGCTGACTGGGCTCGAAGCCGATGAGGGCGTATGCGCCCAACTGGACGAGGGCGCGGGGGTCGGCCGGCGTGCCGCCTATGCCGGTGCTGCTGATGTAGTGCGTTTTCTCGGTCAGCCCCTGTTCGATGAAGTTCTCCCTGCGGGCCTTCACCATACCGGCATACTGAGTATCTACGTCGCGCACGAAAAACCACGTGCGGATGCAGTTGTCGGCCAATGTGGCGCCGAAGTTCTGCAGGGCCTCCTCATATTCGATGAGCACGCTCTCCGTCTGCCAGGCGCTGTCGCCCTTGTGCTGGTGCATGCCCATCTTCCACAGGTGGCGGTAACCGTTGTGAGTGCTCACAATCATGCCATTCTCGTTCTGCACGGACGTGCCGCGCTGCAGGTAGAGCCATACGGCCACCTTGCTGCCGTCGAGCGGCTGCTGCTGGATGATGCTGATGGAGACCTCCGTTTCCTTGCGCATAAAGGGCAGCTGGTTCGTGCTGTCGCTCAGGAAATAGCGCTTCAGTATATAGTGTGCGCCCTCAAATTCGGGTAGGGTGGGAATCATGTCCTCGGCGGCATATACCCGCTTCATTTGTTCCTGGAAAGGTTCCCTGCGCGGTTCAACGTGAATCATTACATGCCATTCCGCCACACCGCCTTCGGGTGTGAAGGATGCGGTTTCCAGGGTTATTCCCAGTTCTTCTATGTGCTTTTTACTAAAATTCATTGTTTTTTCTTCTTTTCGGTTGCAAAGGTACGATTAAGCAAGCGATTTTCCAAATAATATCCGAGAAAATCCGAGCGGGAGGACCTTACAATCCATTTATCCATTCGTCAATCAGGTTCTTCACATCTTCCAGGCTCTCCTTGAACTGGCTGCTCAGCACTTCCGTGTGGTTATAGTTAAGCAGATTCTCGCCGCCTTCGTGCAGAATCATCCTGAGCAGTGAGCCTTCGGCATCGCCGCTGACAACACGCATATAGCCAGGCTTTTGCGAGCTGGGCACATCAACGAGCTGCTGCAGGGCCATTCCATCGGTCAGGTCCAGCGTACCGGCCTTGCGTCCGTTGCTGCCGTGACACTGGATGCAGGCCTGGTTGAAGATGCCCTGCTGCATGAAGCCCGAAAGGCCTACGTCAATGCTTCCCAGCTCTATGTCGATAGTGTCCGTCCGCCCCTTATATGCCTCCAGGTCTATGGTTCTGAAGGTGGCTATGCGCTTGCGCAGGGTGTTCGTAACGGCCAGTTCCATCGTCGAGATGCTGCTGCTGACGTTGCTCATCACCATTTCCATCGCCTCGCCGTTCATAAAGGCCGAGGGGATGGGGCGCTGCAAGACGGCATAGTTGCTCTGGTCCGAGAAACCGGCCAGGACGATGCCGTAGCCCGTCTCCTCCCAGTCGTTCTGGCTGGTCAGCCGAGCTCTGAACCTCAGGGTCAGTCCGCCGCTGGCCGTGCTGTAGCCACGCTCCTCAATGTCGCCCGAGTCGCAGCCCGTCAGGCCCAGACCCAGCAGGAAGATGCTGATAGCAAAGATACTTCTTTTTCTCATCACGCCACTCCTTCTTTCCCTTTAGAAACTATACTGCAGTTGCACACTGGCCGTATGAGTGCTGATGCCCAGGTCGTCGTTGTCGCGGTCCAGCTGCGTGTCATGCCCGTATCGCCCGGTGAACTGATACATGGCACTGAGCTTCAGGTTACACTTGTTGATGTAGTAGTTCAGCACTACGGCGGGCATGTTCAGGAAGCCGTCTTTACCGCTGCTGTTGCGGTCCATGAAGTCGTAGCGGGCACCCACCTGCAGGTAGTCGGTACAGAAGTAGCCCACCTGTCCGTAGGCTCCCCAGTAGTTAAACGTCTGGTCTATCTTCTGCCGCTCGGTAAAGCCTACGTGCATCCAGTAGCCCTCGGCCGCCACGTACCAGCGGTTGTAAAGCATCGAGAATTCAGCGCCCAGACGTCCGTCGTTGGTGCTCTCGCTCTCGCTTTCCACATTCAGTCCGCCGCTCAGCCCGAACAGCATGTGGCGCCCCCTGAGCATGTGGTTGTTACCTTGCGTGGCGGGCATCTGTCCCCAGGGCATGAAGGTCAGACGTCCGGCATAGAGCAGGCTGGGAATGTGCCAGTCATCTGAGAACGTCTTGGTAGCCGCGTTCACAGCAGCGCCCGAGCCGTTGAAGAGTCCCACCTCGTAGCCCATCAGCCACTGGCGGCGGAAGCCCTCGGCCAGCATATCGTCGCGTTTACCCAGTGCCGTCACGCCATGGAACTCAAAGCCCAGGTCGAAGCCCGTGCCTATGTTGGGCGTCACGGCATTCAGCGTGTGAGGCATGATAACGCCCGACGTCAGCGAGTTGGGCAGCAGGGGGAAGAGTGTCTCGCCCAGCGTCGTCAGGTAGGCGTGCGTAAAAGGCGTCTTGAACTTACCTGCGCGGAAGCGGGCTGCGGGGTTTATCTGGTAGTCCACCCAGGCCTGCTGCAGGACATTACCGCCCGTTGCAGCGGCGTTGATACTCAGGTTGTAGTCCAGCCGGCCAAACGTCTTTCCCGTAAAGCCCAAGATGGCGTATGGGATGGCGAAGCCGCTGTTGGCTACGTTATCTTGGTTGTAGGCCTTGTCCAGGCCCTCATCGTCATAGTAATGCAGGCTTGCCCTTGTCTGCATGAACAGATAGGGTTTGAAGACAAACCTTCCGTCGCGGCTCTGCAGGGTGAATCCGCGGTTGTCGGCAATGCCCAGCACGCCGTTCTCCATGTCAATGTGACCCGGCTGCTGGGTGCTCTCCATGTTGAATTTCTCAAAAACGACGCCTTTCTCGGTCGTTTCTCCTTCCGTTTCGCCCATTACAGGCAAGGCGGCAATAGCCATCAAGGCCAGTAAACTATATCTCATGTCTTTTTCTATATTTTCTTCCGTTCTCTTTCTTTTAATGTTTAATGCCGATTCCTGGAACCCCGCTTATAGTGATTCCAGGAACTTCACCAGTGCGTTTCGGTCATCCTTAGGCATCTTGGCAAATAGATTCTTGCTGGCTTCGCCCTCGCCGCCGTGCCACATTATGGCTTCGGTAAGGTTGCGTGCCCTGCCATCGTGCAGGAAGTAGGTATGGGCATTCACCTTCTCCTGCAGGCCAATGCCCCAGAGCGGTGTAGTGCGCCATTCGTTGCCGCGAGCCAGTCCGCTCACGTAGTTGTCATTCATCCCCACACCCATTATCTCGCTGCCCATATCGTGGAGCAGGAAGTCGCTGTAGGGGTGAATTGTCTGGTTGCCCAGCCAGGGCAGCTCCGTGCCATTCAGCAATGTAGCACCACGCGGACGGGTATGCAGGGTTGTCACGTGGCACAAGTGGCATTTGGCCTCGTAGAACTTCTGCTCGCCCAGGGCAATGTATTCGCGCTCGCTCATCTGGTGTCCCTTATAGGCCACCTGCACATTGGACGAGCCCAGCCGACGGGCGGGCACGCCCAGGCCATGCAGGTATAGGTCTACATCCTCCATCTCCTCGGTGCTGATGTCCAGCTTGTCATAGAGCAGGCCCATCATGGAGCCTTCCTCCATCTGCCGCTGTCCCTCGCATATTTCCTCGGGGTAACGACTGTTCGTCACGCCCATGTCGCTCGAGAAGCCCAGCTCCACCGTCAGGTCAGCATGCTGTGCCTTGTTGCCGCTCAGTCCCAGCTGCTTCACCCCGCGTTCCACAATATAGTTACAGCGTCCGCTGATGCCATATTCAGGATAGTTGCTGCGCCGTCCCAGTTCCTCTATCTCGTTGCGGTCCAGGGCCATCATCTGGCCCATACCGACGTGGCGCAAAGGAATGCGCACCGTGCAGAACAGTTCATCGGGATTGATGGGGTCGGAGGTATTGCCGTAATTTGCATACCAGTCAGTTACGGTGTACTGCGGATAGGCCAGTTCGTACTGCTCTCCGTCGGGGAACTGAAACTGCTGGTAATGCCAGCGGCATTCCAGTTTGCCCTCGGCCGTAACGCCCATAATGCTTTGGTCGTGAATCACCCGGCCGTAGTTCTGGAAGAAGGCGCCGTTCTTACGCGTCACATAGACCAGCATACTGCTGAAGCCGTACTGCCCCGAGCCATAGACGGGTGTCCCGTCGGGGTCTGTGCCCGTCTGGGTCCACAGGGCAGGCTTTGTACGCCCGGCATTGCGGTGGCACGAGCCGCAGCTGTATCCCGCATATACGGGACCCAGTCCGTTGCCCGAGTTCATGGGGTTGTCATACAGGCGGTCGCCATGTGTGAAACGCCTCTCATTGGCCGGGATATTGGCCACCCAGTCGGCATCCGTGTCATAGGCAAAGCTGGAGTTCTTGAAAACAGTGGAGGTGCCGGCCGAGAGGGTATAGCCATCTGGCACCTCTATGTCGGTAACATCCAAAACGCCATCATTCTCACAGCCCCAAAGGGCCATGAGAACGATGCATGTAAAGGTATGAGAAAATGTTTTTTTTCTGTTTCTCTGTAACATCCTTATCTATATATTAATAAGTACGGGGCGTGCCGTTCTTGAAGAGCAGGAACTCCAGGGTATGGAATCCGCGTACGTTCTGCACAGCCTCAATGTCCTCGTTTTCCTCGTCGTAATCGCCCTCCCATTTGATGAGGTCCTCAATCTTTCCGCTGCTCATCACTTCCTTGATGGCATCTACGTCCAATGGCCAGGAGTCCATGTTGGGGTCCAGACCCAGGTCGGCAACCGGACCGAAGAGGAAGGCCTCGCTGGTCTCCCAGGGTGTGCGGGCAGCCATCCAGGCCTTGGCGGCAGCCTCAAAGTTGGCCGTGCCGGGCTGGGTGCGCAGGTTGCTTACGGCCAGGCGCAGGGCTGAGGTCTTCACCACCAGGTCGTCATACGTGGGCTTCACCACATTGTCCACATAGGTTTCCACGATGGGCTGCAACTCGGCATCGCTCTTGGTGGTATTGATGGCCGACTTCACTTTGTTCTCCAATACGTCCACCAGTTCGGCACAGGCATCCATGGCTGCCAGCACGGTGGGGTTGCCGATATGGCTGCGGAAGGGAGCCGTCATACCCGTCTTGATGGCGTTGTATGCAGCATCTATCTTAGCCTTCGCTTCGCTATATACATCAGCGTTGTTCTTCTTCAGGTAGCTGGCTATGGAGTTGGCGGCCTCAGTATTGTTACGCGTGCCGTTGAAGGCGTTGCGTATTGACTGGATGTTGTTGGCATAGTCATCGATGGAGTGGAAGCTGTACCACGACTCCACGGCATAGACAGCCTCGGTATATTGGCCTTTCTCCCACAGGTCGCGCGGTTCGCCAATCTTAGCTGTGCCCACCTCGCTGGCGATGTCGATGCAACCGTCCACCACCTGCTCCAGGCAGCTTACGGCGCTGGTATAGGGAGCCTTGTTATGAGCCTTGAACGTCTCGGCAAAAGCGCCTTCGCCCTTATAGTCCTCGAGCCATGCCTGGCGCAGGTCAAGGGCATCCTTGGCCAGCAGGTTGGCTACGGCCTGGGCATAGAGCGTCCAGTTGCCTATGTTGGCACTCGTTACGTCCAGGTTGTTGTCGTTGATGGTTACGTCGGCAGTGCCTTCGGGAATTTCCTTCTCGTCGTCATCGCTGCAAGCGGTGAAACCTAAACTCAGGGCCATTGCGCCCAATGCAAACAGATACTTTTTCATGTGTCTTAAATATTATTATTGTTAATGATTAATATTTTCTCAGATTCAAGCGGTTGTCGGCCAGGAACCAGCCCGTGAAGGCTACACCCAGGGCAAACTCGTTCTCGTTCTTGTAGCTGCCGCCGCCAATGCGCCGCTTCGTATAGTCTGCTTTGATAATCAGGTTGGGCAGGGGGCGGTAATTCAGGCCAGCCACCCACATTGAGGTCTTCAGCCTGGGGTCGGCACCCTTCAGGTTGTAGGTATCCACCTCCACACTCTCCTGTGCATTGTAGTACTCATATCGTACGAAGGGGATGAGGTCTGGCATGCGGTCGTTATAGACCCAGTTGCGAAATCGCAGGCCGCCCTCGGCACCGTAGCTGACGGCCCGTTTGGCAATGGGTGTGACACGGCTATAAGGCGAGCTGTTGCTCTGGCGCACGTTCTTGGCACTGAGCTGAGTACTGTTGCCTACGTGTCCGTTCAGGATATTGCCGCGCACGATGAACCAGCGATGCTGGTACTGCGCATCCACCGACCACAGGCTGACGGGCACGCTGAAGCTGTATGTCTGCGGCTTGTCGCTGTTCGAGGCCGTATTGTGGCAGTAATAGTACGAGGCACCCAGCCTGAGGCCGGGCACGCCGCGCCAGTTCAGGCGCCCCACGTAGGCAGGGCTGGTGAAGTTGTCCACCTCAAAGAGACCCTGCTTGCCGCCGGCCACCCACGTATTGCGGTCGAAACCGTTGGCGTTCAGGCCCGTTACCACCATTGCCTGGTAGTCAAACGAGGCCCAGCGACGGCCTAACTGGCCCAGCACTTGCAGTCCCGTCTCGTGCCACGTATTGGGGATGAGGGTCGTCTCACCCTCGGGCCGCACCGTGCCAAAGAAGTTAATGGGTTCGTGGTGCTCATTGTTCAAGCCTACGGGCACGATGAGGTGTCCGGCCCGCACATTGAAGGCATTGTTCAGGTGATAGGTAATGTGGAACTGCTCCAGGGCCACCTCGCCGCCCTTCTCCACCTCTGTCTCGTACTCGCCGTTCTCCGTGTTCTCCAGTTCGTAGGTGGTGCCCGTGCCGCCACTCTCGAACTCAATCTCCACGCCCAGCAGCCAGTGGCGGTTGAACTTATAGTCACCGGCCAGTACGAAACGCGGCACCGATATGGTATTGCGCCTTATGCTGCTGTTGCCCGTGCTCGTACCGTTGAACCGGTTTATGCCGTAGTTCTTGAAGGCGGCCACCACCTCGCCGTATCCGCCTATGCGGTAACGGCCGAAGGAGTCATACTCCGTGCTGTCTTGATTCCATTGAGCCAGGGCACTGCCCGCCATCATCAGGGCCATTGCCAGGCCCGCTATTCGTTTGTTATGCTTGTAACTTATCATCATCCTTGTTACTTTATACATTATTATATTATAATTACGGGCAATCGAGGTCTCACTGCCGACTCTCAGTTTTGCCGGTGCAAAGGTACGCCGATTGCCAAAACCCTGCAATACACAAATTATATGATTTTGCGGCAAGAGTAATTCCCCGCTCATACCTAAATAATGTGAATGGGGAGGAGATAACTCATTGCCGGGCACGTTGGAACAAAAAGTCTTGTACACGATAAGACCCAGGTGAAAACTCTATAAGTTCTCTATAAAGTCTCTATAAAAACGCTATCCCTATAGCATAGAGAAATTATAGAGACTTTATAGAGAAATTATAGAGATTTGATAGAGAACTTATAGAGATTTGACAGGGATATATGCTTGCTATTTGCATAAATAGTGCCTGGGAATAGGGAATATTTCCATATCCGGATGCGAAAGCCTACATTTTATGGCCTGTATTTGCCCGTTTTCCTGAAAGTTTATATCTTTGCGGCGAAGTATGAATACATGCTTCAAGTAATAAACTTCACAAGGATCCTATGACGAACATACACATCAACCCCATGCTGCTCCTTGCAGCCCTGCTGTCTCTCAGCATTTTAAACAGCTGGAGTGCGGCGCAGGCCGCCGAACCCGATGTGCGCATGATGCGCTACTATCCCGACGGCCGCGACTTCGTATGCCTGAACGGCGAGGGGCGCTACAACCGTCCGCTCTACGGCACCCATACCCGGTTTCGCCTGGAGACGAGCGACCGCCCGGTCTTTGCCACCTTCGACGGGAGCGAGAGCTACAACCTGCGCTTCAGCATGGAATATGCAGGCAGGACCCTGCCCCTGGACGGGGCATCGTGGTGCGAGGCCCGCTACCAGGGTGGCAGGCGCACCTATCTGTTGCGGGACGAGGCATGGGGCAAGGGCCGGCTTGCCGTCACGGCGATGGCATCGTTCTACGGCGAGAGTGCCATCTGGAAGTTTGAGGCCACGGGGTTTGACGGGCCTGCAATTTTAAGCGTGCGCAGATGCCGGGTGGCCGATACGGGAATGGCATGGTACGACTTGGGCGTAAACCCGCCCGAGTCCCTGGATCCGGCTCCGGGCGAGCCCGACCTGCTGACCTGCTCGTGGAACGCGGAGGGGCAGAGTTACCTGCTGTATGAAGATAATGCCCGGCTTACCCCCCTGAATGCAGCAAGCGGCCGCCCCGTCTTCGACAGGGAGGAGGAGGCCCGGCAGAAACTGATGGGGCAGGTAGTGATTGACACGCCCGACCCGTTCTTCAACACACTGGGCTCCTGCCTGGTAGCTGCGGCCGACGGCATCTGGGACGGCACGACCTTCCTGCACGGCGCGAACTGCTGGCGCATGCCCTATTGCGGATGGCGCGGAGCATACGTGGGCGATGTGGTGGGCTGGAACGAACGGGCCCGGTCGCACTTCACGGCCTATTCGCGCAGCATGGTCACCGATATTCCGCCCATATACGGGCATCCGCAGCAGGACACGCTGAACAATCTGTGCCGGGCTGTAGGCAAGTGGGGCACGCCTATGTATTCCAATGGATACATCTGTGCCCAGCCCAACCAGACGGGTGCTATGAGCCTGTATGACATGAACCTGAACTACATAGACGAACTGCTCTGGCACTTCTGTTACGATGCCGACACCGCCTATATGCGCCAGATGTGGCCCTATCTGACCCTCCACCTGGAATGGGAAAAGCGCAACTTCGACCCCGACGGCGACCACCTCTATGATGCCTACTGCTGCATCTGGGCCAGCGATGCGCTGTATTACAACGGGGGCGCCGTCACGCATTCGTCTGCCTATAACTATCGGGCCAATCTGCTGGCGGCCCGCATTGCCGAGCTGATCGGTCGGGACCCCGCGCCCTACCGTCATGAGGCAAAGGCCATACTGGAGGCCATGAACGAGCGGCTATGGATGGAAGACCTGGGCTACTGGGCCGAGTTCGAAGACCTGATGGGCTTGAAGCGTCTGCACAAGAGCGCTGCCGTATGGAGCGTATATACGCCCATTGACTGCGAGGCCTGTACGCCCGAGCAAGCCTGGCAGGCCACGTGCTACGTGGACCGCTCCATACCCCGCATCCCTGTGCGCTATGCCTATGACGAGCAGACGGTCAGGGAACTGCGTCTCAGCCTGCCTGCTCCCGACAAGGAACTGAGCACCATCTCCACTTCCGACTGGATGCCCTACGTATGGAGCACCAACAACGTGGCCCACGAGGAGGTTGCCAACATGGCCCTTGCCTACCTGCAGGCAGGGCGCAGCGACTCTGGATTCCGGCTGCTGAAGGCCGACCTGACAGACGAGATGTACCTGAGCGGATGTCCGGGCAATTTCGGGTGCACCAGTTATTACGACAAGGGCACGGAGGAACGCTTCCGCGACTTTGCCGACAACGTGGGCATCACCTCGCGCGCCATCATCTGCGGGCTCTTTGGTATCATCCCGGATGCGCTCAACGGGCGCTGCTTCATCAAGCCGGTCTTCCCCGACGACTGGAACGAGGTCTCCATACGTACGCCCTATCTCTCCTATTCCTTCCGGCGCGAGGGCAACAAGGACATCTACGAGGTGGAACAGCACTTCCGCCGGCCGCTGAACATACTGGTGCGCGCCAATGCCGGCGGAGGAGCATACCTCGAGGTAAGCGGGAACGACTCGGAGAGGCAGACGATTACGGTGGACCTGTCGAAACTGCCCAAGCCAATCCGGCATAAGCACATCCGTGCACCCAAGGAGAATGTCACCTCCCAGAAGTATATCCGCCGCATGGGACTCGATGACATATCGCCCAAGGCCATGAAGAATGCCCTGATGGTGGACCTCTCGCCCTATTTCAACTCCAACGTGGACGACATCTATCGCAACCAGTATCTTACACCGCGCCCGGCTGTAACCACCCTGGAACTGCCCAAGCAGGGAGTGGGCGAATGGTGCATCCCTCATGAGAATCATGAGATAGAGGACAACGGATTCCGTTCTAAGCTGAAGGATAATGTATTCGATACCCGGCTGGGGGTCAGTTTCCAATCCCCTGCCCAGGGTTGGAACATCATCTACTCTTCGCTGTGGGACAACTACCCCGACGAGGTTACGGTCCCCCTCAGCGGGAAGGCCCGCTATGCCTATCTGCTGATGGCGGGAAGCACCAACAACATGCAAAGCCGGATTGAAAACGGGCGGCTGACGGCGACCTACCAAGACGGCACCCAGGATGTAATGCCCCTGGAGAACCCCATAAACTGGTGCTCGATAGAGATGGACTATTATAGCGACAATTATGCATTCTGGACGGCTCCAAAGAAACCATACCGCGTAATGCTGGACAACGGGCTCGTAGCACGCAACGTAGATGCCGACTTTGAGCCGCTCGCCCAGAACGGACCGAAACGGACTGAGCTGAAAGCCACCGACCGTATCATACCAGGCGGAGCGGCGCAGATACTGAAGATGCCGCTCCACAGGAACAGGGAACTGAAGTCGCTGAGGCTGGAGGTCTTGTCGAACGATGTAGTTATAGGCCTGATGGCCATAACATTGGAAAGATAATGAATGAGCCCGCTTTTTGATGATAGAAGCAAGTGTGGTTGACTGTGGGGCACATTAAAAAGTAAAATAGGCCGCCACCCGCAGGGATATTAGCGGATGACGGCACTGAACAAAAGTCACATGAGCTTTTCGCCTATTTTTGAGATTGATTACTTAATCACGACCTTTTTCCCGTCCTGGATATACAGGCCCTTTTGGTTTGGTCTTCCATTCAGTCTTCGCCCATTGAGGTCATATATCCTACGGATCCTTTTTACACTTGTGATTTCTAATCCATTGGTGTTCGCGGGTTCTGGCCATAGGTTGTATAGTACCTCCCCATTCCGTTCAAAATACACTAACATGGAACGGACGGAGGCAGATATTTTTCTGTTGAAGGTATTCAAGGACCAAATTCGAGATGGCCCTAATATGCAATCGGGCCATAGGCTTTCTGTAAGTCCAATACCATGTATCAGCTTTTGTCCATTTTCCAAGTCAACATATTTTAGGTCTCTAACCCCGCCAAATTTATCTTCCTTTATTTCATTGATAGTTCCTACTAAGCTTGCTTCATTCGAATAATATGGGATGGAACGTATAAGTTTACCTACTTGCCAGTCGAAATCATAAATGGGGTGCCAATGTACAAACGCTTCCAGATTCCAGTAATAATTCGACTCTCCTAACAATCCCGGAAGTTCTGGCAAAGCGGGAATGATGTAATAATGATTACTAAATTCAAGTTCTGTAATATAAAGGACAAGAGAATCTTTCCCGTCTTCTCTGACATAAACGTTTCGATATCCTACATGTTGATCAACGTAATCTATCTCATGTTTCCCTTCCACATAGAATTCCCTGACTTTATAATTTGGTATCCATTCAGTTCTGTCGCCTGAATCTTCTTTGGAGAACCAGTCATTGTGCTCTTTTGTGTTAAGTTGAATTTCTATCCATCTTGTACCTTCTGGGAAGAATCTGAGGGAATCTCCAAATATGAAAGTGGGTTGGCCTGCACCTGACCTAAATGCATCAAGCAGAATAATCGAAAGAATTATAACTATTCGTTTCATGACTAATTAATTTTAATATGTTACATTTGAATCTATTACCTTCAGCTTAGCTCCCTTCTCAATCTTTACGTTCTTTGTGAATTTGAATGTGCCATTCTTTTCAAATATATAGTCTGACCCATTCTTGAAAACAACACGACCGTCCTCATAGCCTTCTTCGTTATCGATGTTTATTTGGTTACTACCACATGAAACGTCCTTCGTAATAATATAATGCCTACCTTGCATGGGTGTACCTTGTAAGGTAAGTTTCATGATTTGTGGAAGACAGTTTCTTCTTGTCAGTGTGAGTAGGCTATTCTTAAATCCTATATTCGGAGTTGATATGCCATCGCCATCAATATATATATCCTCATAACATGAATAATCGTCAGACTCGGCTACATGACGGATACCCATTTTTACATCCGTTTGACAAAGATCGGCATTTTCAACAATAATAGAGTCGTTTCCCGTTATATCGTACCTGATTGTCCCATTAAAAATTTCTGGAATCTCTGTCCACATCTTCATTTCCGGACAGCCAAGGAGGTTTGAACTCAATGCGGTGTAATGATATGTTAAATCTTGAGGGTGATTATTGTACATATAATATTTTGCCTTTACGTGGGCTTCACCAATTGAATGATTGTTCTGGACTTCCATATTGAACCGGCTTTGCAGTTGGTAAGAAATATCAAACATTCCGTACCTTGTATTTCCTATCATCGCCGGACCGCCATAATCTTTACCAAGTGTAAAAGACTGACCCATATTCGGGAAATTTGAATTGTCTCCATAATCATACATATAATAAGAGTCGAATGGTATTTGACTAGAGGAAGTGGAATATGCAATCATGGGGTAATCTCTGTTAACAAGACAATCCAAGCTATTTCCTGATTCCGACAAAATGTCATTACGACTGATTACACCCTGTTTTGAGATAATAGCATACCTGTAATAGTATAGATTGTTTGCATAATATTTTACAAAAGCAGAGTATGGTTCACCATATCCTGACCAACTGACATAACCATGCCCACCCATGGCAGTAATAACGTCTTCACCTGACGGATACTGGGCATCCACTGATGCAGAGTCTGTTATTTGGTCTATACCCCCACTAAAAAGACTGGACACTTCATCGACCATACTAAAATAGCTATTTGAAGAACTATATATAGTTCGATCAAAAAATGCCTTTTTTAGATATGAGAAATTACCGTTTCCTGGATATAGCTCATATTTAAGAAGCTTGTCCGTATAGTTCTCTATCTCTTCAGCCGTTGTACACAAAAGGCGACCGACTGCAATATCATTTCTAAAATACAATGTGTCTGTAGGTTCTCCGTAATGTTCATCTCCATCTCCATTCCATTTAGAAAACAAATCACTAAAATATAAGTCTGTAGGAATTTTATGCTCTTCAACAGGTGTATATCCTTCTTCAAAATTATCAGCAGAGCCATATCGAATGGGCAAAATTTGATAATTACCCCCAAATAAGACATATTTGGTAATTCCCGCATCATAGGAATTTCTTAGATACTGTCGTATCTTGCCTGCACTATCATAGATTCTTGAAGTCAGATCTCCACTAATGCCAGAATCGAGAATGTCCTCGAAACATATTATACCGGCATCAACACCTTTTTGCCGCTTCCAGGTTATAAGACGTGTAAAAGCATCTTTCAATGCTCTATTTGTTATTACACAATATTCGTAATATGGAAGAGAAGAATTATAGGAAAGCCGTTGCCGTTGGACATTCCTTTCAGAATCGTTTTTTAATTTGACGTTACTTTCCCCCAAAGCCCTCTGCCCGATAAGGAGGAAGAGTAAAGCAAGTAGTATTATATATGAATTCTTCATGATGCACTCATTTTAGATTCACGATGCAAATGTACAAATAAAAAATGATATGATGCAAGAAAATGATAGATTTCTTCAGTTTAGGCCTCAGAAACAATCATCTTCCTTGTCACCACTACCTTTCCATCAACCACTAAGGTATAGATATACATGCCCGCCGTGAGGTCGCTGGCATAGACGGTGATGTTTGTTTCGCCTCGCTCACTGACGGGGATGGCCTTCACCTGCTTCCCGCTCATGTCGTAGATGAAAATATTCGCTTTCTGCGTATTTTTCGGGATATTAAGCGTAATCACTGTGCTCTCGCTGAAGGGGTTGGGCTTGTTCTGGTCCATCCGAACCAGGTCCACCTCGGAAGCAGTTTCATTTACGGCCGTGGCCTCTGCCTTTTTCTTGGCTTTTTTACTTGATGTGCCTTTCAACTCAGCCAGTTCCTGAGACAGTTCGTTGATGCTCTGCACCAACAGGGGAACCATTTCCACATAGTTGATACTGATGTTCCCATCCTCGTCCTCATAGACCAGTTCGGGATAAACTTCCTTCAACTGTTTTGGATTCAGGCCATATTGGATAGGGGAGAGTTTTGCCTCACCTCCTGCTTCGGAGGTTTGAGAGGAATCCGACGGTTTCTTTTCCGCCTCATCACGTAAGAACTGTACAGCCTGCAGCTGGCTCAGCTTGTCAGATACACGCTCGTTATTTTCATTGTCTGTTGAAGGGATTGCATTGGCAAGAGGTGTCATGGAACTATAAATACTTCCTGAAGATGTCAAATATGCATTTGAATAGGTTGACCCGGTAACACGCATATTCCCATTGAAATAGCCGGCATACAGGCCGGAGTAGCTAAAGGAAGGAGTGGAGGAATAGGCGGAACCATAGATTGCCGCACTCGACCCCATGTGGCATAACCCATTACTCCAGCCGCGGGGGCTGAAAAAGTAGAGTCAACCCCGCCTAATACTGCACATGTGAAGGAACTGCTGCTGACGGCTCTCGACTCTATGCCTATATTCTTTCCAAAAGAATTTCTTGAATAGACCTTTATGCCACGAACATTACCTAAGTCTGTGGCGGTAGACTTGTCTATCTGTAGCAAGGCCTGTGGAGATTCCGTTCCAATGCCGACCTTTCCATCTTCGTCAACTACCAATTGTGCATTGATGTTCTGAGCTGCTGCAGCCAGAAGCATCACCATTAAATGTTTTTTCATAATAATGTGTTATTTTTAAAGTTTAAGTTAAAATTTCATTTATAACTCTATCTCCCCCACGAAGGTCTGGCTGCCCCGGATAAGGCGTATCTCATACGTGCCGCTGAGGGTAGAGGGCAACGTGATTTCGTCGGTTTCATCGGTAATCAAGGTGGAATACACCTCTGTCTCGTACTCGTCCCGAAGGACTAATGTTGCTCCGCTACACCCACTTATTATATATAAGGTGTAGCCATCCTGCACGACGGTGGGCATTTGAACAGGGGATTTGGGCAATGGATCTTCTCCGCCAGAGCCACCATTATTGCCAGGTCCCCCAGGGAGAGGGGCATCGCCACCACCGT
>CAMJQA010000026.1 GCA_946407895.1 uncultured Prevotellaceae bacterium | reverse complement strand
GCGCATAAAATACCTTAAATCATTCAAGGGGAAAAGCGATGAAAAGGCAAACGCAACCGGAACGGATTCACCACCCTCAAAGGCACTCTCCCCAATGCAGGAATTTCTGCCAGACCAGGGTCGCGCAATTGCAAGACCCGGGTTCTGCAATTGCCAGACCCGGGTTCCGCAATCTGGCGGGAACGGGAAGAACGGTCAATTGATGAGGGAAATAGGGTTCACGGAGACGGGGAATGGCTCAACCCGACCAACCCGCGATTCCCAGGTTTGAGAGTCCTGGATCATAGAATTTCACGTTTCGAGAGTAGCATAAAGGGATTATCAAGACATTCATAACTATTTCAATATAAAGACGGATTTGTGCGATTTAGAGTATATCGCGACCGACACTCTTGACATAAATCAAGAAAAGAAGAGAATGGCAGGATTTCTGCAGTCTTCATTTGCGAGTTATGCAAGAAAATCATACCTTTGCACCAGAAAAAAAATACAGGTGTTAGTTTGTTAGGTATAAAGATTGTCATAGGGAGAGGCAAAGAAATTTCGTTTAGTAGTAGTTTTTAGGTAAAAGATTACATTGAGAGATTAGAGATTAGTCTTGGCGGGCATTTTTTCGGGAGAAAAGATGTCCGTTTCTTATTTTCTCTCTTTCCAATAACTCGGCATAAAGAAGAAGAGTACGGAGTATATCTCCAAACGGCCCACAAGCATATAGAAACTCATCGTCCACTTGCCGAAAGCTGGCACTTGACTGAAGTTGCCGGCAGGTCCAGTGGCCCCGGTTCCCGGTCCGACATTGCTGAGCATACTGATACTGCTCCCCAGGCCTGTATCGGCATCGCTCCCAATGAAAGTGAAAATAACCATACCGACAACGACCAAAAGTATGTATATAAAGATGAAGGCTAAAGCACGACGTGTCCTGTCATCGGGCACGACCTTGCCACTCACCTTTACCGACATTACTGCACGAGGATGAAGCTGCAGGACAAATTCATTAAAAACGCTTTTGGCACAAATGATTATGCGAATGACCTTTATACCTCCAGCCGTGCTTCCTGCGCATGCCCCGATTGCCATTATAACAACTGTGGGCATCCAATATGGCGCTCCCCAGGCCACATAGTCAAACTTCTGAGCCGAGAACCCAGTACTCGTAATCGTTGTGGCGACATGGAAGAAGGCAGACCGCAAACGTTCCTCAAAGCCTCGGGGCAAAGCCGTAATGTCATTAACGTGCACTACGGGTGCCATATAGAAGAGAAATACAAAGAAGGCTACCATAAAGGCCACGATGCACAAGAAAACACGGAGTTCCTCGTTCTTCAGAAGGACTCCGGGCCTCCGAATACTAGCATAATAATAAAGGCTGAAATTGACGCTGCTCAGCAGCATAAAAACAGGGCAGATATATTCCAGGTACGTTGAGTGGTAATAGGCGATGCTGGCTGTATGCGTACTGAATCCGCCCGTTGCAATTGTTGTCATCGAATGGCAAACTGCATCGAAGAGATCCATCGGTCCTACCCAGTAGGCGAGAGCACAAAGCCCGGTAAAAAGCAGGTATATGAGTAACAGGCGACGGGCTGTGCTGCCAATCTTAGGTGTCAGCTTGTCCAATCCCAGCCCTGTGACCTCAGCCGAGAACACATTGCTGTTCTTCATCTCATAAACCGGAATCAGGGCGAACGAAAAGACAACGATTCCAAGGCCGCCCATCCACTGCGTGATACTGCGCCAGAACTTCAACGCATGAGTCATTGAGTCAATATCGCTGATACAGGTTGCGCCGGTCGTTGTAAACCCACTCATCGTCTCAAAGAAAGCGCTGGCCACATCCATATTCCTCAGCATGATAAAAGGAACCATTCCCATAGCAGAGAATACGACCCATGAAAGCCCCACGACAAGGAAGCTATCAGTACGAGTCATGTGAGCATCCCCACGGCTCTCGCCCACCCATTTGCAAAGAGAACCCACTCCGAAACAAAGCAGGGCTGTAAGGAGAAATGCCTTATAATCACCCTCGCCGTAATAAAAGGAGATTATCAAGGCGAGTGTCAGGAAGAAACCTTCCATTATGAGTAATATGCCAAAGATGCTTTTCTTCATGACTTGGCATCTAATGCATGCTTCGGATAGTCTATCGTATAATGCAATCCACGGCTTTCTTTACGTTCAATAGCCTGTCGCGTAATAAGATAGCCCACATTTATCATATTCCTCAACTCACAGATGTCTATAGTAGGCTTCACGCGCTTAAAGAGGTGCTCCGTCTCCTCATAAAGCAAATCGAGGCGTTCCCAGGCGCGATGCAGGCGAAGATCGCTTCGCACGATTCCTACATAGGTACTCATTATCTGGTTAACTTCCTTCACATCCTGAGCAATAAGAACTTTTTCCTCATTCGACATGGTTCCCTCGTCGTTCCATTCAGGAACCTTTTCATTGAATTCATATTGGTCAATCACCTCCAGAGAATGCCTAGCTGCGGCATCAGCATAAACCACCGCTTCAATAAGCGAATTACTTGCCAGGCGATTTCCTCCATGTAAGCCTGTACAGCTACACTCGCCCACCGCATAGAGCCGTCGTATGCTACTTTGGCCGTCCAGATCGACCTTTATACCGCCACACATATAATGTGCACTCGGCGCAACGGGGATGTACTGCTTCGTGATGTCAATGCCGATAGAGAGGCACTTGGCATATATGTTGGGGAAATGATGCTTCGTTTCCTCGGGGTCCTTGTGCGTCACGTCCAAACAAACATGGTCCAGTCCATGAATCTTCATTTCACGGTCTATGGCGCGGGCTACAATATCACGAGGAGCCAGGGAGAGGCGCTCATCATACTTCTGCATGAACTCCTCGCCGTTTGGGAGCCTGAGAATACCGCCATAACCGCGCATTGCCTCTGTGATAAGGTATGCCGGATGGGTTTCCTTCGGATTGAAGAGAACAGTAGGATGGAACTGCACAAATTCCATGTCCTTCACCTTACCCTTGGCACGATAAACCATAGCGATGCCGTCGCCTGTGGCAATATTAGGATTCGACGTTGTGGCATAAATGGCACCCGTCCCACCTGTAGCCATCAGGGTTACCTTGCTCAGATAGGTGTCCACTTTCCCAGTTTCAGGATTCAAGATATATGCCCCATAGCACTCTATGTCTGGTGTGCGACGGGTAACGCGAATGCCCAGATGATGCTGAGTTATAATCTCCACAGCAAAATGCCGCTCCAGTATTTCGATGTTTGGGTTATGCTTTACGGCTTCCATTAGTCCGCGCTGTATCTCTGCACCCGTATCATCGGCATGATGCAGAATGCGAAACTCAGAATGTCCCCCTTCACGATGCAGGTCAAACTCGCCATCATCCTTCTTGTCGAAATTAACGCCCCACTTCACTAAGTCACGTATCCCGGCAGGAGCATTCCTGACAACTTGTTCCACTGCTGCAGGGTCGCTGATATAGTCTCCCGCTATCATCGTGTCTTCAATGTGTTTATCGAAGTTATCCACCAACAAATTTGTCACCGAAGCAATACCACCCTGCGCCTTGGCTGTGTTGGCCTCCTCCATTGTGGTTTTGCAGACGATACAAACCTTGCCCTTACCTGAATTGGCAACTTTCAATGCATAACTCATTCCAGCCACTCCGCTGCCAATGATTAAAAAATCTACCTTTCGTATCATATTATCTCACTTTTATCGTTCCTGTCCAGCCCTTTTTACACGTTACATGGACGTTAAACAGCAATTTTTGTTCTTTTTCGCGGCAAATTTACGGAAAAAGTCGCAAGGTTGTATCCTATTTTGGTTTTTTTCTTTACCTTTGTGCGCATATTAATGCATTTTTATGGTATTTGGAATAAAGAGAATACGTTTATTTGCATTTCTGGCTGCTATTGTCGGCCTTATTTCATGCGGTTCACGAAAAGCCGCATACGTGCCTCCTGTCGCACAGGCTATGCCAGATGCGGTGGTCGCACTGACGACAATTTCTTCACAACAGCCCCAAGCGGCTCCCGAAATACAAAAAGAGGATGCCGTAGAAACAGTTACGGCCACCGATACATGGCTGAGCCGAATGCAAAGTTCGCTTGACACACTCTGCCATTCATCCCTGTTCCAAACCACCCAATTAGGCCTTTACATCTATGATCTCACAACTCAAGAACCCGTTTATGCAATAAATGCCGATCAACGCATGAGACCGGCATCCTGCCAAAAATTAGTCACCAGCATTGCAGCCCTCCACTATCTGGGAGAAAATTACAAGTTCACGACGGGACTCTACATTACAGGCAGTATTGCAGGACGTATTCTAAAAGGAGATGTATATATAGTAGGCGGAATGGATCCGCTACTCTCACCTTCGGATCTTGCAGCCTTTGCAACGGTCCTGAAAAATAAGGGTATCGATCAAGTGGCAGGCCGTATTTACATCGATTTGACAATGAAAGACGACCTCCCTTACGGATGGGGATGGTGCTGGGATGACAAGTACGGCCCACTGTCTGCCTTGATGATAAATGGGCGCGATGGCTTTGGCGAACAATGGCTAAGGGCCATGAGAAGCGCAGGCATACGCCTCTCACACACTGGTGTAACACCAAGAATCCTGCCATCAACCGGAACTGTGCATCTTGCGACAGCCGCTCACTCAATAGATGAAGTGCTGGAGCCAATGATGAAGAAAAGTGACAATATATATGCAGAATGCCTATTCTACCAAATTGCAGCAATGGGAGGTCAGAAACAAGCAGGGCGTAAGCACGTTGCTGAGCACATCCGACGATTCCTTGAATCCATCGGGCAAGATGAAGCAACGTGCCAAGTGGCAGACGGCAGTGGGCTATCGCTCTATAACTACCTGACTCCTCAGGTACTTGTTGCATTATTGAACTATGCATACCAGACGCCCTCAGTCGGTAATCATTTAATGCCAGTCCTCCCCATTGCAGGAGTGAATGGAACGCTCGAAAAGAGGATGAAGGATAGTGCCGCCCAGGGTAACGTACGCGCAAAGACAGGAACCCTGGAAGCCATATCAAGCCTAGCGGGATACCTCAAAGCATCAAATGGACACGATTTGAGTTTCTGTATCATAAACCAAGGGATTGTCCACAGCAGCCAGGGCCGAGACTTTCAGGACAAGATCTGCATTTTG
The DNA here is from genome assembly GCA_946407895.1 of uncultured Prevotellaceae bacterium. Classification (GTDB taxonomy): domain Bacteria; phylum Bacteroidota; class Bacteroidia; order Bacteroidales; family Bacteroidaceae; genus Physcousia. Next base: position 36,993 of record CAMJQA010000026.1, on the reverse strand, counting down.
CTCTGCCAAGGATTTCAATAGAATAAAACAATGTGATTATTAAACGTACAATAACATCTTAAACAATCAACGTATGAAAAAGTATCTGGCAATTGCCTTACTGAGCCTCAGCGCATCAGTAATGGCACAAGAAGTAAATGATTTTAAAGAAGGAACAACTCCTCAGGACACCAAGACTTGCATGGATTGGCAGAATCAGTTTATTCATGAAATAGATGGCCTTAAGACGGAGGTTGCATCCCTTAAGGAACGTCTGAAATCAGAAAACACTCCTGAATTGAAAAGTGAACTAAAGGCAAAACAGTCTGACCTGAAAGCAGCCAAGAGCAACCTGAAAATCTGCAAGAAGGCTGTAGCAAGTGAAAAGGCGGCTGAAAAGCAGATTCAGAAAGCCAGCCAGCAGACAGCCAAACTCCAACAGAAAAAGGACAAGGCCGAAAAGGCAGCCATAAAGGCACAACAAAAAGCAGCTAATGCTGACAAGAAGATTGCGGCTGCCGAGCAAAAGCTGATCAAAGCAAAACAAGATGCGGAGAAAGCCTATAGCGCAGTAGAGAAGTCCAAGTCCGCTGTCGAAAACGTTCAAACAGACACAGGCATTGCAGAGGCTACTATTCAGAAGGCTCAAGAACAAAAAGCAGCCGCCAAGAAGATGATTCTGAACGGCATCATCGTTCGCCGTGACGGCAGTAGTGGTTCACAACGATAACATAATTTCCTCTAAAGGAATCCTGACGAAATCGCGTTCCTTTATATGTGGATGAGGCAAGGTTAGTTCCGGACTCTCCATGTGAACATCATCGTAAAGGAGCAAGTCTATATCAATAGGGCGGTCATGATAGATGCCTTTTCGGCTCTTTCGTCGCCGCCCTAATTGTAGCTCTATGCGCTGAGTTTCATGAAGGCAGTCCAATGGCTGCATTTCTGTTTCCACCAAACACACAGCATTTATAAAGCGATGCTCACTTTTGAATCCCCAAGGCTCCGTCTCAACGAAAGAAGATATTCGCACGACTTTACCCACGCGCTTACCAATGAGGCAGATGGCCTGCTGAATGATAGCTTCGCGATTACCAAGATTTGACCCGAGGCCAAGGTAGAGCCTGCTCATTAGTCCTGCAATATCAGCATGGCATCGCCGTATGTACCAAAACGATACCGCTTCTCGGGGTCGTTTTCATTGAACTTGAGCGCTTCTTTATAGGCCTTCATGACAAGATCGTATCCACCAAAAGCACAGGAAATCATCAACATCGTACTATAGGGGAGATAGAAATTGGCAACCATTGCAGTAGCCAAAGAAAAGTCATATGGGGGGAAAATAAACTTATTCGTCCACCCATCATACTCCTTCAGTTTACCATCTGCACTGACAGCAGTTTCCAAACATCGTTGTACAGTTGTGCCGACTGCAACAATCTGGTGTTCCTCTGCCTTAGCCTTATTGATAAGATCGCATGCCTCGCGCTCTACATGCATTTCCTCGGAATCCGTTTTATGCTTAGTCAAATCCTCCACATCGATCTCCCGGAAATTCCCTAGTCCGCAATGCATTGTCACATAAGCAAATTCCAGCCCCTTAATTTCCATCATTTTCATTAACTGGGGAGAAAAATGCAAGCCTGCCGTTGGCGCGGTAACAGCACCTTCCTTCCGTGCAAAGATGCACTGAAAGTTCTCCAAATCCTCTGGTTCTGACCCTCGGCGCAAGATTTCCTTGGGGATGGGGGCCTCCCCCATCCCGAAAAGAGTACGCTTGAATTCCTCATGAGAGCCATCGTAGAGAAATCGCAAAGTACGTCCTCTACTAGTTGTGTTGTCTATCACCTCAGCCACCAAAGATTCATCTTCACCGAAGTATAGTTTATTGCCGATTCTTATCTTACGTGCAGGGTCAACAAGGACATCCCACAAACGCATGTCCTTGTTCAGCTCACGGAGCAAGAACACTTCTATCTTGGCACCAGTCTTCTCCTTGTTACCATACAGACGGGCCGGGAACACTTTTGTATCGTTGAAAACAAACACATCTTTGTCATCAAAGAAATCCAAAATATCTCGGAACGATTCCCTGTGTTCTATAACATTGCTCTTGGCGTGTATTACCATTAAGCGACAATCGTCACGAAAAGGAGTGGGATACTGCGCAATGCGATCTTCTGACAATTTGAATTTGAATTGTGAAAGTTTCATCTTATAATACTTATCTGTTTACTTTTTATTCTTATTATACATTCTGAACTCTATATCCCGTCAAACTGTTTATCCAGCCACAGGGGAAAATCATCAATCTTCATGCAATCCTCAACGCATATATTCCCTACCCTTGTACGCCGAAGACTAATAAGATGAGCGCCACTTTGCAGGGCCTGCCCTATATCTCGAGCTAAGGCGCGAATGTATGTCCCCTTACTGCACACTATACGCAGGGACAATTGCATCAGATTCGAGTCAAAGTCAACAATCTCTATTTCGTCAATTACCAAGACTTTTGGCTTCAGTTCCACATCCTTTCCCTTTCGAGCCAAGTCATATGCACGCTTTCCGCCTATCTTACAGGCCGAGAATGCTGGTGGGACTTGTTCTATGCGACCTGTAAACTGCGGCAGCACAGATTCAATAAGTGACCGAGTAATGTGACTGGTATCATACACAGCATCAATGGGTTTCTCCAAATCGAAAGAAGGTGTCGTCGCGCCCAATTGTAATGTGGCTACATATTCCTTGGTCTTTGCCTGCAATTCGTCAATTTGTTTCGTAGCGCGTCCCGTACAGATAGTCATTACACCCGTAGCCAGGGGATCCAACGTACCGGCATGCCCCACCTTGAGTCTTCTGACTCCCAAACGTTGGCAAATCAGATACCTTACTCTAGACACTAAGTTAAAAGATGTCCAAGTGTATGGTTTATCAAAATACAATATAGTACCCTCTACGAAATCCACGAACTATATACATTATATAATTATATAAACAGAATCAACAGCCCCACAACGGCACAATAGACGCCAAAGTAGATGAGTTTTCCTCGGCGCACTATGTTTATCATCCACTTACAAGCAATGCATCCACAAATGAATGCCGCAACAAAGCCAATAGCCAAGGCACTCAGAGACAAGTCACCAACAGCTGCCTCTGTGCCTCCTTTCAATGCCTTTAGCACATCCAGAAGAGCCTCGCCCAAGATGGGAGGTATCACCATTAGGAAGGAGAACTGAGCCAATTTTGATTTATTGTTGCCCAACATTAGCCCTGTGGCTATCGTGCTTCCCGAACGGCTCACACCTGGCAGAACAGCAACCGCCTGTGCCAAGCCGATGATAAAAGCGTCGCGCCAGCTAATTTCCTCTTTCTGACGTGGCTTGGCATAATAACTGAAAACCAACAGGGCTGCAGTAATAAGGAGGCATATGCCTACCACATGAAGCCCACTGCCAAAAATGGCCTCTACCTGATCTTTGAAGAACAGCCCCACAATGCCTACAGGTATCATGCTGACCAAAATGGCGCAGGCATAGCGACGTTCACGGTTCCATAACGGTGCATCCATATCGAAGACACCCTTTAACAGCCAGACAATTTCCTTCCACAAAATAACCAATGTGCTTAAAACAGTAGCCACATGAACAGCTATTGTGAAAGTTAGATTATCCTCACCGTTCACCCCAAAGAAATGAGAGGCAATGGCCAGGTGGCCACTGCTACTAACGGGCAGGTATTCAGTAAGACCTTGTACAATGCCCAATAGAAGTGCTTGAATTTCGCTCATCGTCTACTCTTTGTCGTTCTGCGTTTTCTTAGTGGGGTTATACATGATGGCAAACATCACAAAGATGAAGCCAGCCAGGCTTACCAGGGGGGCCACACGAATTCGACGGGCACTGAAAATATCAGAATTAAAGAAGCCTTCTTCGCTGCCAGAACCCGACATCAAGATAAATCCCAGAATGACAACAGCCATACCAATGGCCAGCAGAACATAGTTCGTCTTTTTAAATGCAAAATTACTCATATTTCTTTTTTATTGCAATTATCAGTACATTTCACTCTCTCGCAGCCGCAAATAATGCGTCACAGACAAATAGGTACACACCAAGGTCATGAAGAGCCCGCACACCAACACACAGGCTGACATTATGCCAATATTGGTCAGGCTAACGTATTCCACGATAGCGCTGTCGTGCGCTGCAGCCCACTGGATGCCAGAGAAGAGAATAACAACAGCCAGAACAGCAGAGACCAGACCGATGCAGAATCCCCTCAGCATGAAAGGACGGCGAATAAAATTCCATCGTGCCCCAACCAGTTTCATTGTGTGAATAATAAAACGCTGGCTATAGACATTCAGCCTCACTGTGTTATGGATAAGGCTCAGCGACACCAAAATCAACAGACCTGCGACGAACAACATAACCAGAGAAGCTCGCTGCAGGTTGTGGTTCAGGTTCTCCACCAGTTCTTTCTGGTAAACCACCTCTGCCACTAAAGGCAACAGTTTCAAGTCACGGGTAATCCACTGCAGGCTGTCGTTACAGGCGTAGGCCGCCCGCACCTTTATCTCCATGGAAATCGGAAAGGGATTTGCACCCAACAATTCCGTAGGGTCTATGCCCATGCTCTCGCGATGTTCCTTCAAAGCCTCCTCACTGCTGATATATAGGATGTCAGCCACATAAGGCTCCTCGTTGAGCTGAGCCTGAAACTGCTTGGCATCTACAGTGCTTATTCCATCCTTCAGATCGACCGTCACAGTCAGGTTTTCACGAACGGAGTCTCCCAGCACACGGGCAGTCAGCACAAAGAGCACAATCAATCCCAACAAAATCAGGACCATCGTGGTACTAATGACACTGGTGAGGTCTTGAACCCTCCAAACAGACTTCCTCTTCATCTAATTAACATTAATATTATGTCACTCCTCAACGGAGACTCCTTTCAACGTTGCGCTGCTGGCATCTGTCACTCTTACCTTAACTGTAGAGCCTATACGATGCCCTCCACGGTCAATGATGACCACTTTGTTCTGCCCTGTCCGGCCAAAAAGCTGTTCACGACTGCGCTTACTGATTCCCTCCAGCAAGACATCGAATGTCTGCCCTATACATTGCTTATTACTTTGGGCTGACAGTTCGTTCTGCAATGCTATGAGTTCGTTCAGGCGGCGTATCTTTGTTTCCTCAGGCACATCATCGGGCAGATGCTTGCTGGCATAAGTGCCTGGACGCTCGCTATACTTGAACATAAAGGCGCTGTCATAGGCACACTCACGCATCAGGCTTAAGCTCTGCTGATGGTCTTCCTCCGTTTCGCTCGAGTAGCCAACGAAGATGTCTGTGCTCAACCCGCAGTCGGGTATAATCCGCCGGATGGCTGCAACACGGTCCAGATACCACTCGCGGGTATATTTACGGTTCATCAAGGCCAGTATCCTGTTGCTGCCACTCTGTACTGGCAAATGAATATGGTGGCAGATGTTTGGTTCTTCGGCAATCACGTGCAGGGTTTCATCACTCATATCCTTAGGATGGCTCGTAGTAAAACGCACCCTCATGTCGGGTACGGCACGGGCTACCATACGAAGCAGGGCCGGAAAGGCTATCTGCTCGCCGTCATTGCCGTCGTTGACTTTGCCCTTATAGGAGTTTACGTTCTGTCCAAGCAGGGTAACTTCTTTATACCCCCGGGCTTTGAGGTCCTCCACCTCGCGCAGTATGCTCTCCACATCTCGACTGCGCTCACGTCCGCGAGTATAGGGGACGATGCAATAGTGGCAGAAGTTGTTGCAGCCGCGCATGATGCTGACAAAGCCGCTTATATGCGGGCCGCAGATACGCTGAGGCACTACATCGCGATACGTCTCGGTGGTGGACAGCTCCACGTTGATGGCCTTTTGGCCACACTCCACCTGTGCTATCAGGTCGGGCAGTGCCATATAGCTGTCGGGCCCTACAACGATGTCGGCATGATATTCCTCTATCAGCTTCTCCTTCACCCGCTCGGCCATGCAGCCCAGCACGCCGATGATGAGCCGGCGCCCTCGTTTCTGCAGGCTATGCAGGAATTCCAGCCGGCTGATTATCTTCTGCTCGGCATTGTCGCGCACCGAACAGGTATTAAGGAAGACGGCTGATGCCTCGTCAAGCGACTGGCACACTTCATAGCCGGCCATCCCCATAATGGAGGCCACAACTTCGCTGTCTGCCACATTCATTTGGCAGCCGTATGTCTCTATAAAGAGCCTTTTCATCGGTCAAAAAGCCATATTTGGGCACAAAAGTATGAAAAAATGGACGAAAAACAAAATAAATTTCCGTTTTTTTCTTAATGTAGTAATCTTAAATATAGAAAGAGCGTGGAGAGCCTTTCGTACTCCACGCCCTTTGGGTTGGGCTATCCGGTTTCGAACCAGAACTAAGACGACCAAAATGTCTTGTGCTACCATTACACCATAGCCCAATCCTGACCCAATCTCTTCGATTGCGGCTGCAAAGTTACAAATAAGCCGGCGAAATGCAAAATAAAAACCGATTTATTTTTCGTTTCTGAGCGAAAGTAACTTCACATACAGTATAAAAAAGGCCCTTCCTACTTCACGATGAGCAGGAAGTATTTCTTCTTGCCCTGCTGCACCAGCAAATACTTATCGTCAAGCAAGTCGGCCTCGGTTACCATCTGATCGAAAGCTGCCAGTTTCTCTTTGTTCAGGCTCACTCCGCCGCCCTGAGTGAGTTTGCGCATTTCGCCCTTGCTGGCAAAGCACTGGGTATGCTCGGCCATAAGGTCAACAGCCTTCACGCCCTCGCCCTGCAGTAGAGTGCGGCTCACCTCGAACTGAGGAACGCCGCTGAAGACATCCAGCAGGGTCTGCTCATCCAGCTTCACCAGGCTTTCCTTCGTTGCCTTACCAAAAAGGATGTTGCTGGCCTCGACAGCCAGTTCATAATCTTCCTGACTGTGAACCATAATTGTTACCTCCTGAGCCAGACGCTTCTGCAGTACGCGGCGGCCGGGATCTTGGCGATGCTCCTCGATGAGGGCATCAATTTCCTCCTTCTCGAGGCTTGTAAAAATTTTGATATAGCGCTCTGCATCCTCATCAGCTACATTAAGCCAGAACTGATAGAAGGTGTACGGACTAGTACGCTTGCGATCCAGCCAGATATTACCCTTCTCCGTCTTGCCGAACTTTTTACCGTCGGCCTTCGTTATCAGCGGGCAAGTCAGCGCATAAGCCTCATTGTCGCCACCCAGTTTGCGGCGGATAAGTTCCGTACCGGTCGTAATATTTCCCCACTGGTCGGAACCGCCCATCTGTAACTTACAGTTCTTCGTCTGATAGAGGTGGAGGAAGTCATAGCCCTGCAACAGCTGGTAAGTGAACTCTGTAAAGGACATGCCGTCCTGGAATTCTCCGTTCAGGCGACGCTTTACGCTATCCTTTGCCATCATATAGTTGACGGTTATACATTTACCAATCTCTCTGGCGAAATCCAGGAAGCTGTAGTTCTTCATCCAGTCGTAGTTATTCACCAGCTCTGCCCGGTTGGGCGCGTCGCTTTCGAAATCCAAGAAATGCGAAAGTTGAGCCTTAATGCACTCCACGTTATGGCGCAGCGTCTCTTCGTTCAGCAGGTTACGTTCCTGGCTCTTGCCGCTGGGATCGCCTATCATACCCGTGGCACCGCCAATCAGGGCCAAGGGCTTATGGCCGCAACGCTGCAGGTGGCGCAGCATCATTACACCGCAAAGGTGTCCGATGTGCAAACTATCGGCAGTGGGGTCTATGCCCACATAAGCCGTAACGGTCTCTCTCTCGAGCAGTTCTTCTGTTCCAGGCATCATCTGGTGGATCATGCCTCTCCAAGTCAATTCTTTTACAAAATTCATCGAATGAGTATTTTATTTCGGGCTGCAAAATTACTATTAAGCGGTGAAAATACAAAGGAAAATCGCTTTTTTTTTCTTCTGTTTGTTGAGATGAGAATATTCGGTCGCAGGCGCCTCTTGGAATTCCGCTCGCCAACCCTCCTTTTTTACGCAAAAGGCCTTCAAAATTTTGCGCGAAGGCCTTTGCGCAAAATTTTGAAGGCCTTTGCGCATTCTACGAGACAGCAATCCCTGGCAGCATAGATAATGAACTGCAAACACAAATAAGGTATTTTTGATAAATAAAACGAATTTTTCACGAAAATTGTCATAATAGTGAAATAAACGATAAAGAGTACATAAAAATCAGCATAAAAAAGGGGGGAATGAGTCAATTTTAGGTTGAAAACGTTAAAAAAGCTTAATTCTAGTCAGAAAAATTATCTCAGAGTCCTGTTAATTAAAGATATGGTTGTACCTTTGCAACGGATTTTCGCTTTATTCAAAGGGGCGAGTGCGCCCCAATGCATATTAGCCAATGTATAAATCAGAAGCGATGCAAGATGATGATGCGAGAGATTAATAAAATATGGAATATTATAAACATTATTTATTATAAAACGTATGAAAACTAAGTTTACCCAGATTCTCATGCTGCTGGCAATTACTGTCGGCATGGGAGTGATTGTGACTTCATGTAAGGACACAAACGAGGATGAAAACAACGAATTGCGTACTAAGATTCAGGAGTCCAACAGCCTGATTGCAGCTTTGAAGACTCAGGTCACCAACCTGCAGGATCAGATAAATGCATTGAAGACACGCCTGGATCAGATTAAGGAATGCGAGTGCGACCTGAGTGATCTGCAGCGCACCATCGCAGGTCTGCAGGCCGATATTGCCAACCTCAAGGCTAACAAGGCCGATAAGAGCGAGATTGACCGCCTGCAATCTATCGTAAACAATCTGACAGACAAGTACAACTATATCGAGGGTCTGCTGATTGACAATTACGTTACAAAGAAAATCTTTGAAAGCGAGATTGCACGATTGGAGAAACTCATCGCCAACGCAGGTGGTAGTGAAACCGACATCAGTTCAATACTCAAAAGGCTGGCCGAGGTTGAGAACGGCCTCATCGAGGCTAAGGCTTTAGCACAGACAGCTAACACCATGGCCGAGAGCGCCAAGAATACCGCCGAGGCTGCAAAGGCTGCTGCCACACTGGCTCAGACCGCAGCCATGGCCGCACAGAGCGATGCTGCATCTGCAAAGAACCTGGCTACCGCCGTGCAGAAGATTGCCAACAGCAACACCGAGAGAATCAGCACCATTGAGGGTCGTCTCATCACCATGAACGTTGACCTGCAGACCGCGCTGACCAATGCCAACATAGCTAACCAGCGCAGCAAGCAAGACAGCATCCGCATCAACGAGCTGGAGAAGAGCCTCGCAGCTCTGGCAAAGACCCTGGACAAGACTCAGGCCGAGCAGGATGCAAAGATTGCTAAGCAGGCAGAAGACATCAAGGCCCTGCAGAACGACCTCAAGGCCCTCCGCAGCGAGACCGAGAGCAAGCTGGCCGAACTGAAGTCGTATGCCGAGACTCAGGTAGCAGCACTCAACACCGAGCTGGGCAAACTGAAGGAAGGCCTGGATGCCACAAACACAACGGTTGGCGAACTCAGCACTGCACTGGATGGTGTCAAGGGTGACATTTCCGAACTGCAAAGCAAAGTAGACGAACTTGAGGCTCTGAAGACAAAGGTGGACGAAATGAGCCAGAAAATAGATGAGCTCGATGGCAAGCTGGCAGCTCTGTCCGAGGTTATTGCACAGCAGGTAAGTGGTGTAATCGTACAGGGCACCTACAACCCCGCATTTGGTACCTTCGGCGTTCCCACCAATATCCAGAGCAACATACTGGTTGCCTACTATGGTGAGGCACTCAACAAAGTGACCTTCCCCGTGCTGAACGGTTCCACTCTGAACTATCTCGACGCGAATGAAGTCCTGACCGAGGATGAAGTTAAGAACCTTGGCGATGCTTCTAAGACAACCTTCACTGCTGCAGCTGGAGAAACGTTGGTAAATAGCGCAAAGAACAATGCAGGTACGCTCTACCTGACTATCAACCCTGCTGAGCGTGACTTCAACGGCCTGAAGCTTTCTCTGGAAAACAGCCAGGGCAAGGAATCTCGCGTAATGCTTGGAGCTGCAAAGAAGAGCACTAAGATGTTGCGTTTCGGTTGGACACGCGCCACAGAGGCTGGTGAAAATGGTTTCTACGAAGTACCTGCATATGTAGAAGACTTCGAACATGTACAGAAGATAAACGTGAACAAGGATGAGCTTAAGCAATTCAAGAATGACATCCAGGAAATCGTAGAGAACCAGACAAAGACCAATTTTGTGGAATTTGCTAAGGACATCTATGATGTAATAGGTCATCTGAATATGGATGCCAACGCCGTTAAGGTAGCTTGGACGACCGCCGATGGCGAGCAGCACTCTATCCGTTCAACCTACAACATCGCAGCCTTTGGCATTCAGCCATTGAACTTCGGTTCATACAAGGACCTGAACTTCACCAACAACAACATTCCTGGCTACAATAAGGTTATGAACCTGATTAACCGAATCGGCAATAAGGCCAAGACTACTGTAGATAAGGTATTCAACAAGGTTGAGGGCAATCCTGTTTTTGAAGATGTAGACAACATCGATATCAAGGGAATCGAGCTGAAATCTTATGACGAGGCAACTACAACTGCTAAGTTTACCGTATCATTTGCATATAAGGAGAAGAATCATAGCGTAGATATCGAATTTGATTTCGCAGAAGATATAGCAGAAGGCAGAATAAACAATGCCCTGGATGAGATTAACAAGGTTGTTGACGATGTAAATGCTGAATTGGCAAACATTGACAGCTACAAGGCAAGTGCATACAACGAGGTTGATGATTATGTTGCATTCGCCAAGTCTGAAGTTGAAAACTACACTAACAAATTTGTAAACTTCATCAACAACATCAACGCACGCTTCCAGCCCGTATTGCTCGTCGGTCAGGGTACTACCTGCATCCCCAGCGCAGCTGAATCAGTGCCTACTCACGTGAAGGCAGGTAAGTTAGGATTGATTCCCACAACCTGGTCATTTGAACTGGCTGTACCCGTGTGCAAGAAGCATATTGCAATAGTGAATGTAACAAAGAGCGGTGTTAGCTATCCCTCTAAGGCAAAGAAGATTAATGCTGATAACGAGAAGCTGAACACCGTACTCAGTGGTGACGAGCGTAATATTCGCATCGAAGGTCTTGAAGCCGGTTACACCTACACCATCGCATACTCTGCAATGGACTTTGCAGGTCAAATCTCTACGAAGCGTTATTATGTAACTGCCGACTAAAAGTTGACCAAGTTGTGAGAATAAAAAGAATGGTTAAACCGTAGAAAAAGATAACGTTATGAATTTCAAGAAAATATTATATACTACTCTGTTCGCTGCCGGATGCCTGAGTGCATCCGCGCAGACGACGCAGACCGTAGAGACATTCAACCACCACTGGTTTATCCAGGCTCAGGGTGGTGCCCAGTACACTCTGGGCGAGGTTTCTTTCGACAAGCTCATTTCGCCCAATGTTCAGATTGCTGGTGGCTACCAGTTCACTCCTGTTTGGGGTTTGCGCCTGTCTGTTAATGGTTGGCAGAGCAAGGGTGGTTCCAAGACCACACTCGGCCGCAAGTATTGGAAGTGGAACTATGTTTCTCCCACCGTTGATGCCACAATTGATCTCACCAACCTTCTGGGCGGTTACAAGAAGCGCCTGGTAAGCGTTGGCGTGCTGGCTGGCCTGGGCGCTAACATCGGTTGGGGCAACGACGAAGCCAATCGTCTCGTTACCACTGGCACACTGGGCACTCCCGTGGGCTCTGACGTAACCTATCTGCGCTATCTTTGGGACGGCACCAAGGTGCGTTTCACTGGCCGTGCTGGTGTCACCGTAGATTTCCACGTAAGCAAGCGAGTTGACTTGGGCCTGGAGGCTAATGCCAACATCCTGAGCGACCGTTACAACTCCAAGAAGGCTGAGAATCCCGATTGGTATTTCAACGCTCTCGCTGGCATAAAGGTACGCCTGGGCAAGGTTACTAAGACCGTGACCAAGGAAGATCCTTGCGGCCAGACAATCGTGGAGAAGATTGTGGAGAAGCCTGTTGAAAAGATTGTGGAGAAGGTTGTCTATAAGGACAAGGAAGTTGCCCGCGAGACAATCCGCCGCGACATCTTCTTCGATATCCGTGGATCTGTAATCTCCGACACCGAAATGTCAAAGGTTGACGACATCGTTGCTTACATGAAGAAGTATCCCACTGCAAAGGTAACCGTAACCTCTTATGCTGATAAGGGCACCGGTAACGCCAAGCTGAACAGAATGTACTCTGAGCGCCGTGCAAAGACTACAACTGACATCCTCATCAAGAAGGGCATCGATGCAAGCCGCATCATCACCTCTGCCAAGGGTGACACTGAGCAGCCGTTCCAGGAGAACGACAAGAACCGCGTAAGCATCTGCATCGCCGAGTAAGTTTGTTACAAAACATATTAAATCTTTAATCTCCGTCCCCAAAACACTCCCCAAAAGGGAGTGCGAGGGGACGGGCATTTTATAAAAACCTATGAGAAGACTCTTTACTACAAGCCTTTTTGCGCTGCTCCCTATGCTGACTCTGATGGCGCAGTACACAACCGACGGCTATTATCGTGTACGCAACTTTGCTACAAAACGATACATCTACATAACCGACAACACGGGTAGCTACGACATGAGCAGAGACGTTGGAGACTTTGGTGCCATTCAGCTCTGGACGGGTGAAGACCGCCCCATTTCAGATCCGGCAAGCATCATCTACATCCACAAGACGAATGCAGGTCAGTTCGATTTACAGGGACAGAACACAGGCATTTTTGCTTTAGTGAAGCGATTCGTAGATATTGCTGAAAAAACATCCAATCCGGGCAAAGGCACATATACGGTTGGAGCATCTTCTCATGGAGTTACAAGATTTCTGTGCGATATGGAGACTTCCACTCGCCCAGAACAAGGCGCAATGGGTACTTTGCGCGACTTTCCACATCGGAACTGGGAGGTATTCCCTGTTTCAGCTTCCACGACAAGCTATTTTGGCATCAAGCCCAACGTAACAATCGGACTCAAGCGGTACTATCCCTTTTATGCTGCGTTCCCCTTTGAGCTCCATTCTTCAGGGCTGAAAGCCTATATCATATCCAAAGTGGACCAGCGACTAAACATGGCCGTTCTGAAAGAACTGACAGGAGTGATACCAGCAATGACGCCCATTATAATAGAGTGCCCTTCTGCACAGCCCACAAGCAACCGACTGGAATTGACGGTATCAAGTGCAAAGGCACCGGCCGGCAACCTGCTTGGAGGCGTATTCTTCTGCAACAATGAACGCCCTAAGAGCAGCGATGCCCTAACGCCCTATAACAAACAAACGATGCGACTGTTAGGACGTACTTCTTCTGGCAAACTTGGTTTCATTAGCACAAGCAAACAGCTCCAGAATTTCAATGGAACAGATTACCTGCCCGCAAATCAGGCCTATCTGAATGTACAGGAAGGAACCGCATCGGAACTGACCGTTGTAACAGAAGAGGAATACAAGGAGGCACTGGCGAACATAAAATACACCATAACTTATATGGTTGACGGAAAGGTCTATAAGAGCGAGTCTCTGAAGCCTGGCCAGGAGGTGACACCTCCTGAAGCACCCGAAAAGGAAGGATATACATTCAGCGGATGGTCTGACCTACCATCCACCATGCCTGAAAAAGATATTACCATTACGGCTAACTACACAGTCAACAGCTATAAAGTAATCTACATGGTTGATGGAGAGGAATATGCCAGTCAGACCGTGGAATATGGATCCTCACTGGCGGCAATAGAAGAACCGGAAAAGGAAGGTTACACCTTCAGCGGATGGTCTGAGATTCCCTCAACTATGCCTGCCAGCGACGTAACGGTAACAGGTACATTCAACGTAAACACATATATAGTAACCTATGTTGTTGACGGAGAAACTATTGGTACTCAGTCAGTGGAATACGGGAGCGCCATAGAGCCTATTACACCACCGGAGAAAGAGAATTACGAATTCACCGGATGGGAAGATGTGCCTGAAACAATGCCAGCTCATGATGTAACGATAAAAGGCAAATATGAACCGATCTTAGGCATTGAAGATATATATACATCAGGAAAAGATACAGAAAACATATACGATTTGTCTGGTAGGAGAAAGCAAGCAATAAAGGGAACAGGAATATACATTATTAAAGGTAAAAAGATTGCCGTTAGAAAATAAAGATGAGGTTTAAAGGGATACAGGTTTTCGTGATTCTCTCAATCTGCGCATTTGACACTAATGCACAAATCAAGGAGAATATATCGGAATTTTTAAGCGAGAACCTGGAATTAAAGGAAATCGAAGCCGGAGCGACTATTGGTTCCACAGGTTTAGGTATCGATGTCGCTGCGGCGTTGGGTGAATATGCGCGTATCAGAACAGGCTTCACTTATATGCCAAGATTTCGGATGACAAGTAACTTCAGTGTCGACATGAATGGTCGTAATATCGACGATGACAAGTTACGCCGAATGAAAGATTTGATGACTGGTTTCACTGGTGTAGAAATGAAGGACAATGTTGACATGATTATGAAACCCACCTGGAGTAATTTCAAATTCCTGATTGACATAATGCCCTTAAAAGACAAGCGTTGGAATCTTACCTTAGGTTTCTTTGCAGGCCCGTCTCGAATAGCTAATGCAGTAAACAGTGCCGATGGAACAGCTACTCTGGTAGCAGTAAACACCTATAACACGCTGTACAATCGCGCTTGCATGGGAGAGTCCATGTTCAGTTACGAGGATAATGCTCATGTCATTCACAATGCAGATTTTCCTGCCTCATTTGCAGAAAAGATCGTCAATATGCGTATGATGGGTATGCCTTTAGGACATTTCTATTCTGGAGAACGTGCAATGATGGTTCCTGATGAAAATTATCAGGCGCGCGCTACAATGCATGTCAATAAATTCAGGCCATATATCGGTTTGGGCTATAAGACTAATCTTTCAAAAAATGGAGCATTCCGAATGGCTGTGGACGCTGGTGTCATGTTTTGGGGCGGTCACCCCAGCATATACGTAGACAATGTATATAAAACAGCAGACGTTTATGATTCTGACTCCGGTATTTATGACATGGTCGCCTGGGACGAAGATAAGTTCCAAGAGCAATTAGAAACAGGCGAAATCAACATTGATGAGTGCTGGATCAAAGAACAGCCACAACGCATTGACATTACCCGCGATGTCTATCACATCAAAGGCAAAGTGGGAGATATGGTAAAAACAGCAAAACTCTTTAAATGTTACCCTATATTAAGCGTAACATTCAGTTGGAGGCTCCCCAAATTCTGGTAAGAAGTCAGTCTACATAACTTTCCAACAATCTTGCTGTATTATCCGGAATAATGGTGACCTCCTTAATGCAAGCGGGTACGACGAGCGACTCTCCAGCATGTAGGAAAACACCTTCTCCTGTTGGTGTGACGAAGCAACAAGTTCCACTTATTCCCATATAAACGCGGAAAGAGTCAATCTCACTGTAGTCTCGCACAAAGGTCTGACTGAGTTTGAGTTCACTGGTGGTAAAGAACGGGCTATGAACAAGTTCAACCAGACAATCTCTCTGCTCGGTATAATGTACTTTAGGATCAGAAGTAATATCCTGAAAGTTTATAGCTTCCAGTGCCAAATCAGTATGCAATTCCCTCAGCTTACCATCACGGTCACGCCTCTGATAATCGTAAATACGGTATGTGACATCACTTGTCTGCTGAATCTCAGCAATAAGCATACCTGCGCCTATGCCATGCACACGTCCTGCAGGAATATAGAAACAGTCGCCCTGAGCAACGCAGACTTTACATAAATCATCTTCAATACTGCCGTCTGCCACCTTTTGTGCATAGTCAGCAATCTCTATTTTATTACGGAAGCCTGCAATGAGTTGACTTCCTCTATCTGCATCCACTACATACCACATCTCATTCTTCCCCATCTTACCATGGCGCTTTGCACTGAGCGCATCATCAGGATGGACCTGAATAGAAAGGTCCTGTCGTGCATCAATAAACTTAATGAGCAGGGGAAAGTCATTACCAAACTTCTCTGAGTTTTTGCTTCCCAAGAAGCTAGCTCCATAACGTTCAACAACCTGAGGCAGAGACAGGCCCTTATTTTCGCCAGATAAGACAACAGACTCAGATCCCTTTACAGCCGAAACGACCCAGGTCTCAGATCCCCATAAAGTTGGTTTAAAAATAGGATTGAATTTCAGGATTTCCATATTCCGTATTTATCATTTAATAATCATTCCTTCAGAAGCGTATTACTTCTTGCATTCGGAACCAGACGCTTCATTTTTCATTTTCTGCACGCGGAAGACGATCCTTGCAAGTCGAATCTCTTCAATGTTATACACATCTCCATATTCTCTCATAGCCTCTTCCAGACTATCAGTAGGACTCTGGTAAAAATAATCAAGCAATTCATCCACGCACTCAGGACCCATCACTTCATCAGTAAAGTAAGTAATGTCCAATGCACGTCCCTGATGTATGAGGTTCTCCAAATCATCCAAGACTTCGTCGAACCCCAGGCTCTCACTCTCAGCAAAATCGTCCAGGGCAATTTTACGGTCGATTGCATGAATTAGTTTAATCTGTTGCTTTGTCTTAGGAGAAGCTGTAAGTTCTGCTGGAAGCTTTTCCTCAAGAGCGCTCTGAACCAGACTTTCTAATCCGCTATCGGAAGTGATGTCCGAAAGTTCATTTTCTTCTCCAACTAGAAAAGAAGTCGGCTTGCGTAAGAACTTTTTTCCTGCAGGCGTAAGTGCCATATTACTGCTTTTTGATGGTTTGTTCTTCAGAAGATTTGCCTCCAAGGCTGCATCAAGCAGATTTGCCCAATATTCTTCACTGTGATTATCCCCACAACCAAACATATCTTTCTCGAACCACTGCAGTCGGTCTAATTCCGGAGTTTCCTTTCCCAAAAGGAAATCTGATAATAGTTGTCTGGGGACTGGCTCATGCAACTCAATAAGAGCCTTTAATATAGTTACCAATGAATCCTTTGCTTCCATTTAAATCAAATACAATCTTTTCAGGGTGCAAATATAGTGCAATTCCGCAATGCTGCAAAAGAATTCATGTTTTTTTTTCAATATATTGAATAAAACATACCCCTAATAGAATGTTACATCTAGCATTTTGACATAAGAATAAATGTCAAATCTTTATCAAAGCGGCTTTCCGCCTTCCACATATGGCCATCCCTTCTTATCCCATTTGATTTCCTGCATCAACATAGGACGTGCCTGACGATGATGCAGGGCCTTATTGTGACAATGATAGAAAATATAGTCGTGTTCACCTATAGTGAATATTTCTCCACAATGACCTGGCCCGAAGAACTGATCACCCTCATCACTGTGGATGACGGGTGTAGCATAGCCCTCGGTCATGGGTTTACCTTCGCGATTAACGAATTTACCCGTCAGTTTTCGGCTTCTGCCCACCTGTAACTGGTAGGTATGGTCGCCGAAGAAACCAGAGCTGACGAAAAGGTACCACCAGCCCTTGCGATAGTGGAGGTAGGAACCCTCATACACCTGCGAGCGACTTGGATTCTGGTGTACAGTGAGCCCGGCTACATGCGAGTATTCAGAACCTGGCTTAAGGCTAAGCCCGTCGCTTGTGAGCTCTACACGATGAATGCCTCCCACACTACCGAAGAAAAGCCATACGCGTCCGGTCTTAGGATCGGTAATCACCTCTGGATCTATGGTATCCTCAATACCTGTTTCTGAACCCCGGGTAATAAGACCAACAAACTGGAATCGCTGGGGCGAGACCTCACGGAAAACCCCGATATTGCTATCCTCGGCACTATTATAGAGGCTCAAGTAAAGAAGCCGCTGCCCACCAACCGTCGTTACGTCCGGTGCCCAAAAATTGCGGGATATGCTTCGAATTCGGCTCCATGATTCTTCATCGATAGGCGATATATCTGACATTTCCCAGTGAAAGAGGTCGTTGCTCTGCAGGAGCCGGCGCGGATTGGTTGCCATGCAGTAGTACCGACCGTCGGCAGCTTGCCACAGAGTGGGATCTGGCCAGTTTCCGGGCCATACAGGATTCTCTATTTCCTGCCCCTTCGCCAAAATGGCAAAGAGCAGGATAAACTGGGCAAATAATGTCTTTTTCATTCGTTTATTCTTATTATTACGACTGCAAATGTATGAAATTTCATTTATATAGAAGCTGTTTTTCTGGAAAAACTTGTGGCTGTGGCATTTTATTTGTAACTTCGCCCCGAAAACCTTAAACAAAAACATTAATTGGATTAATCGTAACAAGTATGAAGAAAGGATACAGAATCCCATTGATAGCAACCCTGATGGGGCTGTCATGCCACATAGGGTCTGCACAGGCTCAGGTATCGGAGCTCCGCGATACCTCGTTGGTACAATATGTGGAGGTTCAGCGTTCCATAGCCACGGGCTCGGTGGATAAAGTCACCGAGGAGCGCATGAACAAGGGTTTGGTGACCAACTCGCTGAATGCACTTAGCGGTCAGGCGGCTGGTGTGAACGTAGCTTCGAGCGGAGAGAACAGAATGGCTATGCTGAACAGTGTCCGCGTACGTGGCACCACTTCACTGACTGGAGGCAACGACCCTCTGGTTATCATTGACGGCGTAAGCAGCGACCTGGCCACATTATCAACCATCTATCCGGCAGACATAGAGAGTTTTAACATCCTTAAAAACGCTGCCGAAACTGCTCAGTATGGCAGCCGCGGTGCAAGCGGTGTCATCGAGGTAGTCACCAAAAAGGGAAAGAGCGGACAGTTTCATATCTCGTACGACGGTAACATGGGCTTCGAGCGTATCTATAAGAATATGCAGATGCTGAGCAGGCAGGGCTACGTTTCAACAGCCCGCCAGATGGGTCTGACGTACAATGACGGCGGATTCGACACGGATTTCCCTGAGACGATCACGCGGACGGGATTCGTGCAGAACCACCATGTGGCATTCAGCGGTGGCACAGATCAGTCGAACTATCGTGCCTCAATTGGATTTATGGACCACAACACGGTAATTCGCGTTCAGGAGAACGATAATTTCATTGCCAAGCTGGACCTGGCACAGAAAGCTTTCGATGACTTGCTTAACATTGACCTGGGTGTCTTCGGCTCTTCACAGAAGAATCATTATATTTTCGATGACTGGAAGCTCTTCTACAGCGCAGCTTCGCAGAACCCCACTTACCCCAACGGGATGAACACCAGTGGCGGATGGGACAAAAACAGTACGGCCAGCCAGATTAACAACCCCTTGGCCTTACTTTATGAAAAGGAACATGAGAAGGCCTTGAACTTCAACACGCACATAGGACTTACCTTCAACCTGCCCTATGACCTGCGCCTGAAGTTTTTTGGCAGCTACAGCTTCAACTCCACTGAGAATGACGAATACCTGCCCACCTGGGTTTGGGCACAGGGACAGGCCTACCGTGCCGAGAAAAAGACTGAGGACTGGCTCGGCAACGTGTCCTTGGGCTGGCAGCGCACCAGTGGCAGCCATCATGTAGAGCTGTTGGCACTGAGCGAGTATCAGAGCAACCAGCGGAAGGGATTCTATACAACGGTAAAAGGCTTCAATACAAACAACTTCGGGTACGACAACCTGATGGCCGGTTCTACACGCCCATACGGCGGCACGGGTTCCTACTACGAGAAGCCTACACTGGCCTCGGTCATGGGAAGTGCCAAGTATATACTGCTGGACCGCTATGCCCTAACCGTCAATGCCCGCGCCGACGGTTCTTCAATGGTAGGCGAAAACAACCGCTGGGGTTTCTTCCCCTCCGTTTCGGCCGAATGGAACGTAATAAAGGAGTCGTGGATGCAGCGCTCACAGGCAGCCCGAAACGGTGTGCTTACCTCTCTGAAGCTGCGCAGCGGATACGGCACATCGGGCAACCTGGGCGGCATCGATTCGTATAACTCCCTGCTGTCGGTGATGCCAAACGGTGTAGTTTCCTACGGCGGATCGCCCACGGTTACGCTGGGCATCTCACGCAATGCGAACCCCGACCTGAAGTGGGAGACGCGCAGCACTCTCAATGTGGGAGCCGACATGGGATTCTGGAAGGACCGCCTGGTAATGACGGCCGAGTACTACTATTCAAAGACGCGAGACATGCTCTATCTGTACGACGTCAGCGTGCCACCCTTCGCCTACGAGAAACTGCTGGCCAACTTGGGCTCGATGAGCAACCAGGGCTTCGAAGTAGGACTTGGCATCACACCGATAGAGACGAAGGACATGCAGCTGAACATCAACGTGAACCTCTCGTTACAGAAGAACAAACTCATCAAACTTTCGGGCAACTATAACGGACAGTACATGACCGCTTCAGACATCACAGCCATTGGCGGCCTGAATGGTGCCGGCTTCCACGGCGGGAATAATAACATCGTCTATCAGATTATCGGGCAGCCACTGGGCGTTTTCTACCTACCTCATTGCACGGGACTCATGCAGAATACCGACGGTAGCTATAGGTACGCCATCGAAGACATCGACAGGAACGGCACTGTGAACATAGAAGACGGAGGCGACCGATACATAGCCGGACAGGCAACGCCTAAGACAACACTTGGCTCAAACATCAGTTTCCGCTACAAGGCATTCGACGTAACCCTCCAAATGAATGGTGCCTTTGGACATAAAATATATAATGGTACATCGCTCTCATACATGAACATGGCCTCTTTCCCCGACTATAACGTACTTGCTGATGCGCCGGCACAGAATATACAAGACCAGACGGCCACCGACTACTGGCTCGAGAACGGAAACTACCTGAACTTCGACTACCTGACCGTTGGCTGGAACGTACCCGTCCTCAGCCGTCACATCAGTTCCCTGCGCCTCTCATGCAGCATCAATAATTTAGGCACCATAACCGCCTATAGCGGGCTTACGCCTATGATAAACAGTTACGTAGTCAGCAATACACTGGGCATCGATGACAAGCGCAGCTACCCCGCCTACCGTTCCTATAGCTTGGGCGTCAGCATCTCATTCTAACCCATTTTGAACTCTTAAACCTTTGAACCTTTGAGCCTTATGAACTACAAACATATCACTCTCAGCCTTTTAGGCACCCTGCTTCTTACCTCGTGTCTCGATGAGAATCCACGCGACCAGTTGCCACAGGAAGAGGCTTATGATACAGCAAAGAACCTGTATTTAAACAGTGTTGCCACGCTCTACAACTACATTGGCGGCAATGCTGACGGACAGGGTCTGCAAGGCACTGTCCGCGGCGTCTATGACCTGAATACATTTACCACCGACGAAGCCATTCTTCCCACTCGCGGCGGAGACTGGTACGATGGCGGTCTATGGCAGGGCCTCTACCTGCATCAGTGGACAGATGAGGATGCACCGCTGAAAGATACATGGAACTACCTCTACAAGGTCATTGTGCTCTGCAACCAGTCGCTCAACAGACTCAACACTTATAGCAGCCTGCTCACTGTTGCCCAGCTGGAGCAGTATCAGGCCGAGGTACGGGCCATCCGGGCCATGTATTACTACTACCTGCTGGACCTCTTTGCCCGTGTACCCATCGTGGACAATGACCGGGTTAGCCTGAAGGACGTAAAACAAAGCAGCCGCAGCCAGGTGTTTCGCTTCGTGGTGAACGAGCTGCAAGCTGTTGAGCCACTGCTCATGCCCGAACGCAGTAATCTGGAGGGCGCCTGCTACGGTCGTCTTACCCGTCCCGTTGCATGGTTCCTACTCTGTAAACTGGCACTGAATGCCGAGGTCTATGCCGACGACAACTGGACTGATGGCAACTGCCCGCAGGGCACTTCCATCACCTTCACCGTCGATGGAAAGCCGCTGAATGCCTGGCAGGCCTGCATTACATACGCCGACAAGCTCTCTGCCTTCGGTTACCAGCTCGAGGACAGCTACGCTTCGAACTTCGCCGTGCACAACGAGAATAGTGCAGAGAATATCTTTACCATTCCCATGGACAAGATGCTTTATGCCAACCAGTTCTGCTACCTTTTTCGTTCGCGCCATTACAACCACGGCAGTGCGATAGGCATGGATGCCGAGAACGGCACCAGTGCCACATGCTCTGCCGTCCTGACCTATGGCTACGGCACCGGAAACGTGGACAGCCGCTATGCCGTGAACTTCTATTCCGATACGCTTTTTGTGGATGGAAATGTGGTATATCTCGACAATGGCGAGCCACTGGTATATAGGCCTCTCGAGGTTCAACTGGACCTGACAGGCACCACCTATGAAAAGACAGCCGGTGCACGCATGGCGAAGTACGAGATAGACCGCACTGCTCATGCCGATGGCAAGTTGCAGGAGAACGACATCGTTCTCTTCCGCTATGCCGATGTGGTACTGATGAAGGCTGAGGCTCTAATGCGCCTGGGCGAAGACGGCAGTGCGCTGTTCAACACTGTTCGTCAGCGGTCCGGCATGCCTGAGCGTGAACTCAACGAGCAGACCCTCTTGGACGAACGGCTCATGGAACTGCAATGGGAAGGCTGGCGGCGCCAGGACCTCATTCGTTTTGACCGTTTTCACCGGGCCTACGACCAGCGCACACCATCCTCCGGCGAGTCCAGTCGCTACACAACCGTCTTTCCCATCCCCGGCTCGGCTTTGGACCTTAATAATAACCTGACCCAGAACTGGGGCTACGAATAAAACTGCAGATCAGATATTAAGGGGGTACTACTTCACAAGTATCTTACGGCTTGTGCCGTCCCGGAACCTGTAGATGTTAATTCCGCGAACGGGTGCATCCAGCCGGATGCCCGCTGGGCTGTATATGCCTTCCAGGCCGCGGTCATCTGTGGTGTTGTACTTAATATGGGGTTCTGAAGTTGTGAAGCCATACTTCTCATCCATTATTGCCAAACGATCTCCCACCCAAGAGAGCAGGCGGTCCAGCGAATCAACATTGGCATTGCGAATATAGGGCAATACGCCTTTGGACAATCCCGTGGCACGCCAGAGGCGACCTTCATACCGGCATATATCACCCGCCTTATACTGGCGGCTCAAACTGAAGTTCTCCACCTCTGCATAAACGCTCCAGTCATCACATACCTCCCAGTTTCTGTTGCAGATAGCTTCACAATAGCAGGGACTCTCCGGCCAGGCCTGCATCTCACGGGCATACCAGTCCTCACCGATACGGTCATACCAGTCCTGCATAATGGGCAAGATACGAAGCTCTGACAGCGCCCCGTTTTGCCGCAGTGTGCGGTAGCGTTCTCGTATCTCTGGCTGATAGTATTTAAAGAGCCAGTAGAAAGGCCCTGTCGTCAGGTCGGTTTGTGGCAGGAAGGCTGGCCTGACCACTCCGTAGAGCCCCAGCCCAAAGGTCTGATCCAGGTCATAAGGTGCCACCATCCATTTCACGCCGTCGTAAGTAAACCACTGCCAGTTCTTCAACGAACCGTCTCCGTTCCACTGGAACTCATAGAAAACGTAGTAGTCAAGCAGGCTCTCAAGGTCGAACTGTTCCTCGAAACGTTTGCGCAGGGCACTTAGGTTCATTTGCTTCTCCAGCGCCTCCATTTCCGAGTGGTACTTGCTCAGCTGCTGTATTGCAGCCTTTACCTGGGCCGAACGCTCACGTTTTTCCCGTTCCTTCTCATCCGCCGTATAGGAACCATAGGCAGAGGAGTTTGTGCCCATCAGTTCGCTTGGACGATTGCCATCATAGGCAGCACCGCTCGATACGAGTAACCCCTTGGGGTTTCGCACATCAAAGTCGGTCCATTTAATGGTTCCATGAAACAAAGTTTCGTCATTCAGGTCCCCGTCCAGGTGAATATGCGCGGGCAGGTCCTTCTTCTGGTTCATATTTTTCCTATGCTTCTTCAGTTGCCAAGCATAAATACCATAGAAATCGCCGTTTACATAAAGGATGCAGGGAAAACCGTCGGGGAAACAGCGGGCCAGGCTCTCCTGCATATAACCACCCCGTTCCCAGTAGGGTCTTCGGTCGGCCACAACACCTTCAAAGACTTTGTAGCCAATCTCGCCTATGCCGCGGAAATAATCGGTCCAAAAGGCCTTCAGGTGAAAGCCGTCCTGCTCCACCCACCGACCGATGACCAGGTCGGTTGCCGAGCTCCAGTCAGCCTCGTAAAGTTTGAAGGAGAAGTTCTTCTTCGGATAGCGAATGGAATATCCCCCCTGTCCCTTTATAGTGATACGTTTCTTGAAATAGGTGCCGCCACCATGAAATTCAAGCCAGCATTCATTCTCCGTCCATTTCGAGATAGGCAGGTCGCCCAGTTCCGTCAGGTTGACGTATGCCAGCCGGGGTTCCTCCATCGTAATCGTTGCCTCGCCCGAGGCATCGCGGTCGCTTCTGTCCAGCCCCATCTGAGTCATCGTCTGCTCATACTCCGTAGGGTGCTGGGCCCACAGCGGCAGTATCGGCAATGCAAGCAAAAGGGCAAAGACACGATTTCTCATAGCCTGTTTTATTCTGGGGAAAAAAGGGGGGGCAGCTGGTTACAGCCTCATCCTCCGTGACCCCTCCGATACTTGTCTTCATCGTGGTCGTCGAGCATAGACAGGTAACTGGTGTAACGGCTGGGTGCTATTCCTCCATCCTCCAATGCCTTCAGCACGGCGCAACCGGGCTCATGAGTATGGGTGCAGTTCCCGAAGCGGCACATCCGTCCTGTCTGAAATATCTCGCGGAAGTAATGCGACACCTCCTCCCGCTCCATGTCAAAGGTGCCGAAGCCTCTGATACCCGGAGTATCGATGAGGCCTCCGCCTGAAGGCAGGAAGAACATCTGCGAGAAGGTTGTTGTATGCATGCCTGCATCGTGAGCCATGCTTAGTTCAGCCGTCTTTACGTCGGCATTGGGCACCAGGGCGTTCAGCAGTGTGCTCTTCCCCACCCCGCTATTTCCGCTCAACAGCGACGTTTTATGTTCGAGCTGCTGCCTGACGTCGTCAATGCCAAAACCTTTCTTTGCACTAAGCCGCAGGCAGGGATAGCCGATGCCTTGGTATAGTGCGGTAAGGGCATCCAACTGTTCTTGCTCGTCCTCATTATACAAGTCTGTCTTGTTGAACAGCAGCAAGACGGGGATGCGATAGGCCTCTGCACTGGCCAGGAAGCGGTCGATGAAGGTGGTGCTCGTCTCAGGATGCGAAACCGTCACCATCAAAACCGCCTGGTCGATGTTGGCGGCAATGATGTGGCTCTGCTTGGACAGGTTCGATGCTCGCCGGATGATGTAGTTCCTACGCTCGCCAATATCGTCGATAAGGGCCGTTACGCCGTCCTCGCCGGGGATGATATGCACCTGGTCTCCTACAGCCACCGGGTTAGTACTGCGGATGCCCCTCAGCCGGAAGTTCCCCTTTACCTTACACTCAAAAAGCTGGCCGTCGTCCGTCCTGACTACGTACCAGCTTCCTGTGTTCTTGATGACTAATCCTTGCATCGAGTATGGCTTACCCGTTCCTCTTTTATACAGTCATGATTTCCTTCTCCTTGGCAGCCAGCAGGTCATCAATCTTCTTGATGAACTTATCGTGAGTCTTCTGAATGTCGTTCTCGGCATCCTTCTCGTTGTCTTCCGACAGCCCGTCCTTAATTGCTTTCTTCAGCTTTTCGATGCAGTCGCGCCGTGCGTTGCGCACACTCACCTTAGCCTGTTCACTCTCTTTACCGCATTGTTTTGCCAGCTGCTTACGCCTTTCCTCGGTCAGGGGCGGTATGCCCAGGCGGATAATCTCGCCGTTGTTCTCGGGCATTATACCCAGGTTGCTGTCTATAATTGCCTTCTCAATGACGCGGAACATATTCTTGTCCCACGGTTTGATGGCAATTGTTCGGGCATCGGGCGTGTTTATCGAAGCCACTCCGGCCAGCGGAACCATGCTGCCATAGCTGTCCACACGAATGCCGTCGAGCAATTTTACGTTGGCCTTGCCGGCGCGAATGCGAGCCAGCACATCCTCCAAGTACATTACAGCCTCCTCCATTTTCTCCTCGGCTGCGCTCAGAATTACATTAACGTCTACCATAAGTGTTGTTTTTTATTGTTTTTATTAACTTTTTTCGAGAATTATGATGCAAATCCTATTTTTTGTGACCAAAAGTAGTTTTTTTCCGCGAAAAAACCAAATGAGCAAGACATTAATTACATATTTTTTGTATATTTGCACCCAATATCGCGAATTTAGATGGATATTAGTACACAAATTATCGAGCTGTTGGATGATCTGGAACCCATTACACTGGAGCAGATGTCCGAGATCCGCCTGATGAACAGGACGGACACCAAGTTTGTTACCAGCAAGGAGAAGTTGGTGGAACTGCTCCGCTTGGCACAAGGGAAGTACTACGCTCAGGTCATCAACGGCAGCAAGGTAGCCAACTACATGACCACTTACTGGGATACCGAGGCTTACGACTTCTACATGGAGCATCACAACGGGCGGGCTCCCCGGCAGAAGGTTCGCGTACGTACATATCTTGATAGCGGCATCAGCTTTCTGGAGGTCAAGACCAAGAACAACCACGGGCGGACCAAGAAGAAGCGCGTGGAGGTGCCCTCGCAGGAGATTACCGGCGAGAACGGCAACGAGGAGTTCCTGCAGAACCTTGTCCGCCGCGGCATGGAGGACATACACCCCACCGTACGCAACCGTTTCCACCGCATTACGCTGGTCAACTACGGCAAGACGGAAAGGCTTACCATCGACTATGACGTTCAGTTCCACAATATGGAGACGAAGCATGATGCCAATGTGGGGCCCCTGGTTATCATCGAGCTGAAGCGCGACGGAAACGTCTTCAGCCCTGTGCTCGACATTCTGCGCCAGCTGCGCATCAAGCCCTCGGGCTTCAGCAAGTACTGTATCGGCAGCGTCATGACCAACCGTCAGCTTAAGCAGAACATGTTCAAGCAGAAGCTCGTAATCCTGGGCAAACTGGCAAACACCGACCTCAGGGCCAAGTAGAGTCAGCAAGGGGCGGCAGCCCTGGCCGTTTCAAGACATCAGGATTCAAGATACAGGAACATCAAGATTCCGAAAAAGAATAGAGAATAAAGAATAAAACAATAAAAAAAATAAAGAACAAAACATTATGGACTTCATTCAAGATTTGAATTATCAGTTGGGAAACCTCATCGGACTTACCCTCTTTGACCCGCAACATTTCGTTTCCCTGGTGATGCGCTTCCTAATCAATCTATTGGCTGTTAGCGTCATTGCCCGTTACTTCTACTACCCCCATAGCCAGAGGCGTGACTATATGTTCATCTTCATCCTGATGTCTGCCAGCATTTTCCTGCTGGTGAGCCTGATGGAGGGTGACAACATGAACATCGGTGCCGCAATGGGCCTCTTTGCCATCTTCGGCATCATGCGCTTCCGCACCGAGGCCGTGCCCATTCGCGAGATGACCTATCTGTTCATGCTCATTGCCCTGAGCGTGGTTAATGCACTGGCACGCGCCGAGTACCACCCGAAGGCCGACTATTGGGACGGCTTCGGCATCGTCACCATCCTGTTCGTCAACCTTGTATTCCTGGGCATGGCCTGGCTCTTCGAGAGCAGCAAGCTCGTAAGCACTACTTGCAGCAGGTACATCCGCTACGACAATGTCGCCCTCATCGCCCCCGACAAGCGCGAGGAGCTGAAGGCTGACCTGGAGAAGCGCACAGGTCTGAAAATAGATCGTATCGAGATAGGCATGGTAGATTTCCTCAAGGACAGCTGCCTCATCCGCATCTTCTACGACAACCCTGCTGATCGCGGTAACAGCCTCCAGGAGATGACCAAGATGCCGCGCGTCTGAGAATACCCGCGCCCCGACTTAGCCAAGACATAGTTTTTTTGGGGGGGGGATAAATACGCCTGAGGCATATTTACGAATAGAATAATGCGGGAAAGCGCCTTTAACAAACTTTAATGGCGCTGTAACAAAATCGTAATGCGATTTTAAACCTTTTCCGCTGAGAAATGTCATACCTTTGCAGGTAAATTATTGCTTAGAGAGAAAAATGAAACATTTTAGACTGATTTTCCTTGCCCTGCTCTTCCCCCTGGGAGCTCAGGCAGAGGACCATTTTGGCACATGGGCCGAAATAGGAATAGAGAAAGTACTGCCTCACAACTGGAGTGTGGGCATAGAGAGCGAGTTGAGAGCCGAGGAGCGTACGCGCATGAGCGTGGGTGCAAACCTGGGATACAAGCCCATCAAGTACCTCAAGCTGGGAGCATCCTACAACTTCCTCTACCGCTATCGCCCCGAGAACCAGCGCCAGCATTACAAGGACGACATCGTTTCCGACGACAACTGGAACGGCTACAACCTGAGGGATGCCTACTGGTCGCCCCGCCACCGCATTTCGGCCGAGGCCACGGGAACCGTCAAGCTGTGGAAGTGGCTGCGTATCTCGCTGCGTGAACGCTACCAGTTCACCCATCGCATGCAGTCAACAGCCGAAGACTGGAAGTATCGCTACTCGAAGGTGTACGACGGTAATGGCGACCTGCAGGGCTATGAGCTTAAGGACGGGTACCCCGAGTCGGAGATTGATACCATCAGCAAAGAGGATAACCACATCCTGCGCAGCCGCCTGAAGCTGGCTTATGACAAGAAGGGGTGCAATTTCGGGCCCTTCGTATCCGTGGAGTTCCACAACAACCTGGGCGACGGCATGAACCTCGAGAAGATACGCTCGGCCATCGGATGCGAGTACAAAATCAACAAGCGCCACGAGATATCGCTCTCATATATCCTTACGGCCAACATCTATGACGAGGACGACCACAGCCGTCTCCACGAACGCCAACATGCAGTTAGCATGGGGTACAACTTCAAGTTCTAAGGTTTCACTCCCCCACCCCGAACCCGTTTAATCCATACATATATAAATAATATAATGAAGAAGATACTGCTATCGGCCCTTGTGGCCCTGTCCGCCCAGAGCATTTGGGCCGACGAATATAACTACCTCACCGTTGCCTATAACAGCGTAGAGCAGAGCATCGCCCTGGGCACCGTCAAGAAGATAACCTTCCAGGGCGGCAACTGCGTGGTGAGCACCACCGAAGGCGAGTTCAGCTACCCCCTCAGCCAGATGGAGAAGATGCGTTTCACCGCCGACCCCACCGCCATTGAGCGCCTGCCCCTGCAGGCCGAGGGCCTCAAGTGCATGGGAAACAACCTCACCGTAGGGCAGAAAGGCCTGCTGCACATCTACAACACCAGCGGAGCCCTGGTGCGCGTGGCAAACGTGGCCCAAGCCGGGTCGGTCATCAACCTGGGCATCCTGCCCAAGGGCGTCTATATCGTCAGGATGGGCGACAAGACCATCAAGGTTTCAAGATAAGGGCACCTCAAGAGATCAGGATTACTTTTTTTTGCGAACGTTAAAGGTAAAGGATTAAAATGAAGAAACTACTTTTCACCGGGCTTCTGCTGACGGCCGCACTGACCGCGCAGGCCCAGAAATACATGCGCATCTGGCAGGGGGAGGAGAGCACCAGGGTAGCCCTGCAAGACATCAGCTACCAGGACGGCGGCGCCTCGTTTACGGCAGGCGGAACCACCTACTCCACCTCGCAGGTTGACAGCATCACCATCGTCAAGCACATCACCGTCACCTTCGATGGCAATACGGCCTCGGTTGATTTGGGCATTGCCAGCCCCGCCGACATCACCTATACCATCAACGGCGCCAATGTAGTGATGAACAACACGAACGAGACGGAGGAGATGGAGTTTGAGCTCAAGGGCACCAGCAACAGCGGCTCCTTCACCTACAACGGCACATACAAGTGCAAGATACACCTCAACGGCCTCAACCTGACGTCCACCAGCGGAGCTGCCCTCGACATCCAGGACGGCAAGCGCATTGACCTCATCCTCACCGACGGCACCGAAAACACCCTGGCGGATGCAGCTTCGGGCGTGCAGAAGGCAGCCCTCTACTGCAAGGGCCACTTGGAAGTCTCCGGCAGCGGCAACCTGAACGTAACGGGCAACACACGCCACGCCATAGCCACCAACGAGTATATGCTCATCAAGAAGAACACCGGCACCATCACCGTATCGAAGGCTGTCAGCGATGCCATGCACATTGAGCAGTACTTCCAGATGAACGGGGGAACCGTAAACCTCTCGGGCATGGGCGGCGACGGCATACAGGCCGAGCTGAAGAACGACCCCACCGAGGAACTGAACGGACAGATACTCATCAAGGGCGGCAGCATCAACATCGATGTGACTGCCGACGACACCAAGGGCATCAAGAGCGACGACCTCATCACCATTAGCGGCGGCACCTTCGTCATCAATGCCAAGGGCGCCGGCTCCAAGGGCATATCCGCCGGCACCAATATGATCATCAACGAGGACGATGCCGCTACCACCATGACCATCGCGGCCACAGGCGGCGTATATGAAGACCCCGAGACCGACGACACCAGCAAGTGCATGGGCATCAAGGTCACAAAAGACCTCACCATCTCCGCCGGCACCATCACCATCACCAATACCGGCCGCAAGAGCAAGGGCATCAAGGTGGACGGCATTTACTACGCCAAGGGCGGAACCGTGACGGCCAACGTCGACGCCGCAGCTACCAGGAAGTAGCGGGCAGAGGCTTAATACATTCAGAAAAATAACATCTTATCAATAGAGGGCGAGGGGCGAACCATCCGGGTTTGCCCCTCGCTCTGTTTCTATATCCATCTGGCCAAGTCGCAACGGGAAGAAGCACTTGCTCCGGATCTGGCCAGGGAATTGCTTTCCGCCTCCCCGGGCGGAAAAAGTTTCTGCTCCACCAGGGAAAAAGAATCCTCCCCCGGATAGATTTTCCGTTCAAAGACCTGAAACGTACATTCAAAGACTTGAAACATGCGTTCAAAGACCTGAAACATACGTTCAAAGTCTTTGAACGGAAAATTGTACTGGGTAGAAGGGAATTCTTCACCCCTAAGGCGGGAAAAAGAACTGCAATACAGAGAAAAAACAACGCCGACGTATGGTCCAAACAACACCGATGTTTTACAAGAGCAACGCCATTGTTTTTGCCCTTCTGCGCCGTAGTCCTCTCGCTCTATCGCACTTCCCTTTTCTCCTGTGCCCATGTCTTGTTTTCCTCTATTACCCACTTTAAATGTTTTTTCCTCCCAATTTCTTTGTGGGTTCAAGGGAAATTAGTAATTTTGTGCCCGGATTCCCTGTATGCCGTAGCGACGGGACGGGGATGATATATTGAAAATAAAAGAAGCGTTATGCTCGTCTTGACAAGATGTGGACATATCAGTTCCACGCTTCCTGCATATTTATGGCCTTTGAGGGGCTGGAGGGCCAAAGAAAGCAGAATTGAATGAAATCATACAAATTGAAGTTGTCATTAGCCGTTATCTTACTAATGATAAGTAAAACAATGTCTTCACAAATTTTAGTCCTGCACCATGCTGATGGTTCAACAACAGACATTGAACTCTATCTGATGCCTCGTGTCAATTTTGAGGCAGACAAGGTGCTTATTACCTCTACTGTCCTTGATATGGAATACCCTAAGGAAAATATCTTGCGGTTTACGTACAAGAGCAAAGATACTAAGATTAATGCGCCCAAGGCTAATGTCAAATACTCTACGGAGAACGGGCAACTTGTATTTCATGGTGTAAAATCGACAGACAAAGTGGCCGTCTATACAGTGAATGGCATACGTGTTCCTGTTCAACTGACCCATACAGCCGGGAACGATGTTGTTCTTCCTCTTGCATCCGTTCCCTCGGGCGTGTATCTCCTGAACGTAAATGGTAAAACCTCTAAATTCACAAAGCCATGAAAAGAATAGTTCTTGTAGCCTTACTCTTGATTGTATCTCTTTCCGGGATGGGACAGAACATTGGCGATGCATTCTATATTTATCGCAATGACGGCCAGTTCAACGCTTTTTTCCGTGATGAGGTGGACTCCATTGCATACTCATATTATGATTCTGATAGTGTTTATTACGATGAAATAGTCACCCAGCTGGTCTATACTGCCGACAGCCTCTACCGCATACCGCTGGCTGCTATCGACAGCGTGGGATTCGTGCAGCCGGAGACAATTGTCAACGATGATGTATTCCCCTTGACGGCAGAACATTCACCTTATATCTCTGATGCCGATACCCTTAAGTTCACCATGTCAAATGCTACTCCGGAAAACCTTCGTCCAAAGGTTGGCAACATTGTGGTGGCTACAGCCGACTGCGATGTCTTCCCCGACGGCATCATGGCGCGCGTCCTTTCCAAAACACAAGACGACAAAGGCATCCATTACAACTGCGAGAAGGTTGGCCTTGACGAAGTCTATGACCAACTAATCTTCATGGGTGAGGGCTTAATCGATGAGGCAATGCCTCAAACGGCGGTAAAACGCAAAATTGAAGTCACGGCAGAGCATAAATTGTGGGACAAGACTTGGAGCGAGACATTGCAGGGAGGTGGTACGACAACCACACTTACCGTGGGCGATGCAGCAAGGATAACGATAACGGTGAACAAACAGTTGGGTAAGCCGATGTACTTTCGCCTGGACCTTCAGAACGACTTGAAAGCCTCTCTCACGTTCAATGCCAAGAACTCTTTTGAAAAGTACCTTGAGAAGCAGATTGCCAAAGTGACGTTCCCCCGTATTCGCATACCTCAGTGTCCTTTATTGTTCATTGTGCCGAAGCTGACTCTCTCGGGCTATTTTGCCGAAGGTGCTGAAGTAAACCTCGATTTACAGGCACACTATAAGCGTATGGATAGGGTAAGTTTTGTTTTGCAGAACAACAGATGGAGCACGTATTATACACCTAAGAATGATGCTGATGTGGATGTGGCATCCCTTTCGATGACTGGTTATTCCGAGATTGGCTTGATTCCCGACTTGCTGTTCTCCTTCTGCGGCTCGGCCACAGGTCTCGGTATAGAAGGTCGTGTGGGCATAAAGGAGTCTGTCGATTTCAAATTCGATGCTGTTGCGGCATATGACGAAGACATGTATTCTGCTTTGAAGGATAGCTATGCCAGTACTACCATTCCATGGTCCATGCGTGCATACGTTCAGGTTGGTGTGTTCGGCGATGGCATACAGCCTGTATCCGTCAAGTTATCCGGTGAACCGAAATGGGGGACAGACAAGTATCTGTTGCCCTTGTTTACCGAACCTGAATATCAAAAGGGAGCGAATGAACAGACCGCTGTGCTGAGGACTGAGCCATCGCGTGACCTCCTGCTGCCCGTGCAGCTCGGTATGTCGTTCTATGAAGGAGACAATATGCTGGAGACGAAATACCTCTCTACCAACTATCGCAACCAGAGTCAGTGGCCTTTGGACGGTGTACAGGTAGCATACTCCAATATGGAGGAGGGCAAGCTATACACCGCATATCCGATAGTCAAGATTATGGGAAAGGAACTGAGGGCACTTCCGTCCAAGAATTTTCCTGAGCTTCATCTTTGTCCAGATGAGAATCACCCGCATGCCATTGACTTAGGTCTGCCTAGCGGTACGAAGTGGTGTTGCTGTAATGTGGGAGCTTCAAAACCAGAAGAGTATGGCGGATATTATGCTTGGGGTGAAGCCAGCGTGAGTACTCCATGGCGAGTGCCCTCGCATGAACAACAAGAAGAGCTCATGGACAACTGTTCCCATCAATGGACACAGTTGAATGGAGTGAATGGTATTCTTGTAACGGGACCAAATGGCGGTCAAATCTTTCTTCCGGCTGCTGGCGCCTATTGGAGTGACAATATTTATGAATTGGGCACTTATGGTGCATATTGGTCCAGTTCAATATATGAATACGACACCTTCTATGCACGGCACATGGAGTTTAATTCCAAAATGCGCTGGGCTTGTCATGAATTTGATTCTCGCCAAAGTGGGTTTTCCATACGTGCTGTCTGCCCATAGAAGAAAAGAGTCTCAGCTCTCACTTTTTGACCTTCGGTCTAAAATCGACGCGACTGACTTGTTGTCTTCCTCGAACGCGACTTGGGAAAGTTCATGGAAGCATGACTCTCCGCTCGCTGCTCTCTCGACTCGGCCATTCCCAAGCAAGCTTGGTATGGCTCTCGCTGCTCCGATTTTTGCATTTTTGCATTTTTGCATTTTTGCATTTGCATTTGCGAAATTATTCAACCTGTGGCAGGGTTAAGGTAAAGCCGTTCAACTTTTACCAGGGGAAGGATACACTAGTTCAAACTATTTCCCCTCTTCCCCATTTTTTTTCTCCTAGTCCTTTGTCGCTCATCGGAAATCTGCCTTCAACGCAATATCCGCCAGTAATTCATAAGTCGGCCTGAGAGTTGAGATACCGGAAGGGACGTTTGAACGCCCGCGCTCGACAGAGGATACGAAGGTTGCGAGTTCGCCGAAGTAGCCCTGCGAATGGATTTGGTTATTGGGCAGCGTGGGGATGAAGCTATTGCGGCCGCAAAGGTGCTCGATGGTCCTGCGGCTACCGCGCACCTTTTCAACGGGAATGCCCAGGAAGGTGGCGGGAAAGGGCTCGAAGGTGAGCTCCTCCGCCTGCGCGAGGCGATAGAGGCCCCTGGAGGTACTGACCTTGAGGGATTCCTCGGCAGAGGTCCACGAGCAGGCGGTGGAGAGCTCGAGGGTGCCGGTGATGCGGGGATGGCGAAGCATGAGCAGGCAGGAGTTACGGGCAACCTGCTGGCAAGCGAGGATTTCGGGCTTTCCGAACAGATAGGTCACCAGGTCGAGAGGGTGGATGTACAATTCGGTCAGGGCATCACCCTCGGGATAGGGCCCCGCGAGGTAGTGGAGGTCATAATTGACCAGCCGCTGCCCGGCAAGGCACTTTCGGAGGACTCGCACGGCCGGGGCATACCGCTTCTGCAACCCGGCCATGGCAACAGGCGAGCCATAGCGCCTTTGCAGGCTGATGAGCTCGTCGAGCTCCGCAAGGGTGCGGCAGGGAGGCTTCTCAACGAACAGCGACTTACCGCTCCCGAGCACCTGCGAGGCAAGGGCATAATGGGCAGCTGGCGAAGCAGAGACAAAGACGCCCCCTATGCTTGCATCGCTGAGGATGACATCCATTGAGGTCGTGGCTGTAAGCCCGGGAAAACGGCCCTCAATCAGCCGGGCCTTCCCCTCGGAAGTGACGCAGACATACTTCAGCGGCACGCCCAGGCAGTGAAGGACGGGATAAAGATTGGACAGGGCGTGCTGCCCCATGCCCACAAAGGCATAAGAATACTGGTACTTTCGGGCAAGAAGCCTCATGGTGCGGAGGCGTCTGTAGCGTTGTATAAGTTGTTGCATCATAAGCTTTTGAGGTATTGGCAATATGTAGTGCGGGGGTCAGCCGTCCATTGATACGGCCCATAGAACTTTTCGATGAGCCACTTGGGCAGCAGACGCTCCATGTTGCGCAGGAGGATGATGTCATACTTGCGGTGGAAGTTTATCCAGCAGCCGTTGCAGCTCCGGGAATAACGGCCCTGCGTATGGC
Organism: uncultured Prevotellaceae bacterium; assembly: GCA_946407895.1. GTDB lineage: Bacteria > Bacteroidota > Bacteroidia > Bacteroidales > Bacteroidaceae > Physcousia. Next base: position 1,377 of record CAMJQA010000026.1, on the reverse strand, counting down.
AAGCAGGGGCGCCGTTGAAGATCTCATCGAGCGGCTGGCTGTGGATGTTGCCCAGAATGACTTCCAGGTTCTGACACAGCGGCACATTGCCGTTGCTGTGGATGACGAGGCTGCTCATGATGCTATGGCAACGCAGGCGCAGGCGGCCATTTCGCCATTCATCGTAGAGGGCCACGAAGTCGAAGTTCTCCTGCGTATGACGGATGCCCGGAGGTATCTGCCTCACGAAATCCGAGGCCGCCAGCAACTCGCTTGTGGTATCGAAGAAGGCCATTGTGCCGTATATGCCTATGCGCACATCCACGCCGTAGCGCTTGGCCACCTCGATGACGAAGGCCATGTCGTCGAACGAGTTCCAGGGCGAGAGGCAGAACATCAGCGACAGCGGCACCTCGCCCCTCAGCAACTCAACGACTTGTATCACCCTGTCGTAACCGTCGCATCCCCGCATCCGCCGGTAAGTCGCACCTCCGCCGTCGAGTGAGACATACAGGTGCCGGGGCCGGTAGCGCCGTACGGCATCTACGACACGGCGGGGCGCCAGGCCATTTGTGAGCAGCGTATAGTTGGGGTGGTGAGCGCGGAACCAAGCCATGATGTCGGAAGCCTGCGGGTGGAGCAGGAATTCGCCGCCCTCCAGCCCTACCGTTGTCCGCCTGGTGATGCACCGGCTCTGCATCACGCGCCGAATATCGTCCAGCGCAAGGTGTTCCACCGGCTTCTGCCAGATATTGCAGTGCTTGCAGCGCGACTGGCAGGCAGTGGTTGCATAGATCATCAGCTGCGACAGCTGCTTGTGGTGCGGCCGCATGAGGTTGTTCAGACAGAGCAGCCCGTTGTAGGCATAATCATAAATTGAATACATAGAAATGGTTGCAGTTTTATTCTCTACTTATAGAGTCTGAAACTGCAACCAATGACTGCATCATGATAAGTAAACTTCGCCCATTATTGTATATAAATGTTAAATAATAGCTTTATAAGCAAAATATTTATGGAATAATTTGGTTTATATTATAAACTTGTCTACCTTTGCAGCGTGAACCGGACACAATTGGCCGAAGACGTGCTTTCTGCAGGAGCGCGGACGAGGCCAGAGAGTAGTAAACAAAAGTAGAACATCACTTAAAAAATGAAACAACAATGGAAGAAAAGAATGACATGACTGCCGAGCGCAGTCTGGAAATCATCAGAGAACAGATAGAGCGCAACCAGCGCACCATCAACAAGAATTCGGCGATACCGCTTATCTGGTGGGGATCTTGCGTAGTCATATTCTCGTTGCTCATTGCCTACCTATGGAAAAATCATGGCGGACCGGCATGGAATATGCTATGGGCCGCATTATGGCTGGTGGGCTACGTGGGCAACTGGTTT
>CAMJQA010000025.1 GCA_946407895.1 uncultured Prevotellaceae bacterium | reverse complement strand
AAAATCACAAGCTTGTGGAAAGGCAAAAAGGTCCGAGGAATAAAATCACAAGCTTGTGGAAGCAACAAATTCCTTCAAGAAGCCGAATTGACGTTTAGGCAAAGGCACTTCACGGCCGAAGAAAGGGCATAGCACCAACAACAAGACGATTTAATTTAAAAAGTAAGGGCAAAGCATCAACAACATTACGATTAATTTTAAAAAGAAAAAGAATATGAGGAGAAAATACTTGACTGCAGCGCTGGCCGGGCTGATGCTCGTGGGCTGCAAGGAGGACATCGACATGTCGGAGCGCTATGTATTCACCACGCGAACGGTGGCAAGCTACCTGGATGCGCATGAGCAGTTCAGCGAGTACGTCAGGTTGCTCAAGGAGCAGCCTATCAGCAGCCTCAGCCAATCGACGGTCTACCAGCTGATGACCGCCTACGGCAGCTACACAGTGTTCGCGCCCAGCAACGAGGCCATAGCCCTGTACATGGACTCGCTCGTAATAAAGGGCATCATACCGGAGGCCAGCTGGGACGCGTTTCCCACGGACAGGTGCCGTGACAGCATAAGGGAGGTTATAATTTTCAACAGCATCCTCGATGGCACGGCGCAGGACATCAAATACTACACGGCCGAGTTCCCTCGTGCCAACGAAGAGTTTGCAATCACTACGATGGCCGACCGTAAGATAAGCGTGACGTACAACCCCGACGACCTCGACGACTGCGCAATCGACGGCATCTGCCCCCTGTCGAAAAGGAACCGCGACATACTGACGTTGAACGGTTACGTTCACGAGGTGGGCTACGTTGTAAGCCCGAGTAACGAGACGCTGGGCAGTAAACTTCACCAGTTCACGACGCAGCCCGAGAGTAATTTCAGTATTGTGGCCCGTATGGTGGAGGCATGCGGGCTGATGGACACCCTGTGCGCCGTACGCGACGAGAGGTACGAGACGCTCTACCTGCAGGGCGCCTTCCCGAAGTTCCACTGGAACCTGCTGAACGTTGACGTCGTGGCACCCGAGCATAGGAAGTACGGCTTTACGCTTTTCGCCGAGCCCGACGAGTTTTGGGAGGCCGCGCTGGGCAAGGAGCGCACCAGCATTACGATGCACGACGTGCAGGAGTGGGTGGAGGCTCAGAAGTTCTACCCCGAGGGCACCGCGGGCGACGATTACCGCGACCCCCGTAACCTGCTCAACATCTACCTGACATATCACCTGCTGCCCGAGCGCATACCAGTCGACAAACTGGCCCTGCACTACAATGAGAAGGGCTACAACTACCGCGTGAGCGGCATGTCGCCCACTATACCCGTGTGGGCCCACTATACTACGATGGGAAAGCGCCGCCTGCTGCGCATCTGGGAGAGCAAGGAGAGCGAGGGGCCATGCCTGAACCGCTTCCCCCGGCTCAACAACGGCCGGCACGGTGACTACCACGAGCGCGAGTGCCTCCCGGAGAACGAGGGCATACGCATCCGCACCGATGAGGAGGCCGGAATCATCCGGCTCATCAATGGCATCATCTACCCTATCGACAAGCCGCTGGCGTACACCAGCCGCGTCCGCGACAACCTGGCCAGGGAGCGCATTCGGTACGATGCCTTCGAGATGCAGCCCGAGGCTATGAACAATGACATGCGTTGCATGAGCTACTTCATGCGCTATTACTTCTCGAGCGACCCTGACAAGCAGTACTTCGAGAACCTGACCGTAAATACGAAGGAGACCAACTTCATGCTCCTCAACGGACGCGACCAGGGATGGCCCAACTACCAGGCGGACGAGGTCCTGGCCGAAGGCCTTTACGACATCACGATAACATTGCCGCCCGTTCCTCGCTACGGCATCTATGAGATAAGGATGGGCGTGTCCACCGTAAGCAGCACCCGCGGCATCTGTCAGATATACTGGGGAAACGACAAGGACAGGCTCAAGGTACAAGGCATACCCGTGAACATGCAGCTGGGCGGACAGGATGCACTGCTGGGTTGGGAGCAGGACACGGAGGACGACGACTACAATGCCGAGGTGGACAAGAAGATGCGCAATAACGGCTTCATGAAGGGGCCGGAGTACATCGTGGCAAACGCGGGCGGCACGGAGACCAACCGTAGGAGCGCAACGAGTACGCGCCGCATCATCGTCCGCGAGGCTATGTCGCCCGACGAGACGTATTACCTGCGCTTTAAGACGGTGCAGGACTTCCTCGAGAAGCAATTGTTCGTCGACTACCTGGAGTTCTGCCCAAAGGAGGTGTACGACAACCCCGACACGCCCGAGGACATCTGGTAATCGCGCCGCGCAGCAAAGTCATATAAGCGGGCGGAAGGACGGATTTCGCCAGCGAACGTTTCTGTCAGCAAGGGGTGAGGCCCCTTTCCGGCAGAAACGTTTTTGTATGAGGGAGTGGGAGGCTTTTTTCAGGCAGTAAACGGTTGAGAGCGGCGGCGGGGAGGCCGCAAAAAAAACGGAAACGTTTCCTCGCGGGGGCGGAAAGGCCCAGGGGCGCGAGGAAACGTCTCCGGCTGGCAGCAGGGAGGCCGCTTCAGAAAAACACTTCGCGCAGCGCCTGGTATATCTTGATGTCGCCGGGCTGCGTAATCTTAAAGTTCATGGGGTCGCCCTCGGAAATGTACAGGGGGTGGATGCCCAGCTCGTTGCACAGGGTGAACAGCGACTGGTGGTCGCTGATGCCCCTGCGGTCGGCTTCGCTCATAATGCGCCGCAGCTCCGACAGGGGGAAGGTGTGCGGCGTCTGCGCCCGCATCAGGGCCTCGCGCCGGATATAGTCGTTCGAGGAGCACCCGTCCTCAGTCACCATGTAGGCCTCGTTGCTCCGGATGGCCGTGATGGCATTTCCCTTCAGCAGGCACGTCTGAATGTTGCGGCTGATGACCTCGTAGCTGATGAGAGGTCGCACCGCGTCGTGTACGAGCACTATGGGGTCGTCCTCAAGGCCGTCGCCGCAAGCACGCAGCAGGCCCTCTATGCCCAGGCGGATGCTCTGGAAGGCGGTGGGCCCCGATACCAGCGTGTTGCGGAACTTGCTCACGCCGTGGCGCAGCGCCTGGTGCACCACATAGTCGCTCCAGCGCGGCGAGCAGACCACATATATGTCGGTAACGTCGGGATGCTGCTGAAACGCGCGCATCGTACGCAGTATGACGGGCTCACCGTCAATCTCAATGTATTGCTTGGGGCATTGGGCGCTCACCCGGCTTCCCAGGCCACCTGCCAATAGCAGGGCAATCGTATGGGGCTGTTCAGGATTCAAAGGGTTCAAGGCGGGATGATGTTTAAAGTTCAAAGTTGAAGGTTCAAGGTTCAAGGTGTAACGTTCCGGGCTCCCGGCTGAAGGCTGGATGCTGCAGGTTCCAGGTTCCGGGCTCCGGGCTGAAGGCTGGAAGTTGCAGGTTCCAGGTTCCGGGCTCCGGGCTCTGCCAGCTCAGCGTCAAACTCCTGGCTGAAAGTCTCGTGGCGCCTGATCATATAGAAGCGGAGGGCCTCAAGGACCGTGGCCTCGAAGAGAGGATACAGCCAGGGCTCGCCCAGGATGAGCGACAGGAAGAGCACCCCCACGCGGGTGTCGAAGGTCAGTATGTTCGTGTACTTCATCAGCGGCAGGCTCTTCTCCCTGAAGCGCAGGCGCAGCTCCATAGGCACGTCCTTCCCGTACCGGGCAGTCAGCCGCCTGAAGAAACGCTGGAATATTGGGCACTGCGCCTCCTGCCCCCTCGTGTAGCTGATGTAGAAGAAGAGGTAGAGCTTGTGGAACCACTCCCTGCTGCGCCACCTCAGCCCGCGGTACTCCCGCAGCTCGGCCTCGCTCGTGTTAAGCTCGCCCTCCACGTCCGGCAGGAACCATAGGTGCACATTCCTGTAATAGTCCGCAATGGCGCACTGCCTTGCATGGCAGCGGAAGCCGGCCCAGGCGCAAAAGAACCATATCCAGAAGTCCCATTGCGGCGTCAGGCGCAGGGTGATGAAGAGGTAGATGCTGAAGAACCACACGTCGCCGGCAAAGCCGTCCAGTATGCGGCCGATGAGCGTCTTCTGCCCCGTCATGCGGGCCAGCTGACCGTCGGCGCAGTCATACCAGTTGGCCCAGACGAGCAGCAACATGCCTATGAGGTTCTTCCCCAGGCTTTCCGACCAGAAAAAGTATCCGGCTGCAGCCCCCAGCGCGGTGCTGAGCAGCGTAACGGCAATGGGGTGCACATGCATCCGCCGGAAGAGCAAAGCCCACAGGTAGCCCGGCGTTCGCGTCACGTAGAGCTCGAAGTCGCTCTCCGTGTCCCTCGATTTCATGGTGCTCAGCACCTTTTCCTTCAAACTCATTCCAAATCCGTCATGCGGAGCCCGCCCAACAGCGTTGCGGGCGGCCAGCGCGTCATTTCGATGTGCAAAGGTACGAATAAGCGAGCGATAAACAAAATAAATCATAGTTTTATTTGTCTATCCGAGCGCAAGTACATTCGAGCGAAGCTCAAAGGTACGAATAAGCGAGCGATAAACAAAATAAATCATAGTTTTATTTGTCTATCCGAGCGCAAGTACATTCGAGCGAAGCTCAAAGGTACGAATAAGCGAGCGATAAACAAAATAAATCATAGTTTTATTTGTTTATCCGAGCGCAAGTACATTCGAGCGAAGCTCAAAGGTACGGATAAGCGGGCGATAAACAAAACGAATCGGCATATTTATATCATATATCTTCAGCAAAAAAACTTTCCGCAGCAGGGCAGCAGCTCGGGTGAAGGCTCCGTCGGCGGCGGAGGAACGGATATCGACGCCGGCGACGGCATGGAATAAACGAGGAAAGCGAGGCCGCGGCCTCGCTTTCTTTTTATTATCTGACTGAAGTTTATGAAATACTTTTTCGAACACGAATCCCACGAAAAACCAACGCATCCGCGGCCCCCGTATCCCTTTGCCGAGAAGTGAAAGCGGGTCCGCGGCCCCGCAATCGAAACTATGAAGATATTCTGAACGGGTCCGCGGCCCCGCAATCTCTTTACCCGATACGTTTGGTGGGCAGGTTGAACACCTGCTGCACCTCGCGCACGGCGGCCTCCGTCATGCCGTCGGGTTCCGAACCCATGGCGCGGGCGCACATGTAAATGTTAGCAGCCTTACAGAGCACGTCGGTCTGGTCGAAAGCATCCATGATGTCGCGGCCCACCGCTACCGTGCCGTGCTTCTCCCATAGCACCACATCGTGCGTCTTTATCTGCTCCAGGGTGGCTTCGGCCAGCCGCAGGCTGCCCGGCAGCTGGTAGGGAACAATGCCAATGCCCAGCGGCGCGAACGCCAGCGTCTCGGGAATCATGCTCCACAGCACACGCGTCATCTCCCCCGGGCGGAGGAAGCGCTGAATGTGGCTCATGGCCACCAGCTCGATGGGGTGAGTGTGCAGCGTGGCCTTGTAGCTGCTGCCGGTGGAGAGCAGGTAGTTCTGCAGCTCCAAGTGGCTTGGCAGCTCGCTGGTGGGCATCACCACTTGGTCGGCAATGATCTCGTAGCTGGCGCAATCGTCCTTGATGCGGATGACAGCGCCGTTCTCCATGGGGCGGCGTGCCAGGTCGCGCATGCGCTTGCCCGTGCCCTTGGCGTAGAAGTACGTGCCGCGCAGGCAAGGCAGCTCCTTGCCGATGGGGAACGGTCCGGCCAGGGCGGGCAGGCGCCGCACCTCGTCGTCGATGAGTTCGGTGACGTTCACGGTGATGTTGCCGCCGTTGCGCTCGGCCCATCCCTTCTGCCAAAGGTAGCCCGTCACCTCGGCCACCTCGTCTATCACGGCCCTCAGCCGGGGCCGGTTGTCGAGAATACTATTCATCTTGTTATTAGACTATTTAGCAATTTACCATTTAATCATTTACCATCAGACAAACCGTCAATCGCCATCCGGCAGCCTCACAGCAGCTGCGGCACGAAGGTGCTGAAGATGAGCACGAGAATGCCGACCACGAGCACCTGTATTGTGCGGGGCGAGCAGCCCTTCCACTCCTTCAGTATAATACCCCAGAGGTTGCTGAATGTAACGTTCAACGCCATGAGGATGCAGAAGGCCAGCGTGTCCATAGTGCCTCCGGCCTCGAAAAACGAGCGTCCCAGCGACAGGCCAAAGAACTGACTGTACCACAAGGCTCCTGCCAGGGCGCAGAAGAGCAGGTTGTTGCCCCAAACGGACGTCTTGCCGTAGTCGCTCCACGTCTTGTTGCGCTGATTCTGGTAGAAGCAGTAAATGGCGTTGGTAATGAATCCGCCGATAGTAACCAGCAGGGTGGCGGGCAGCGTGCGGAACATGGGATCGGTGAGCTCGCCGAAGTTGATGTCGCGTCCGAACGTCAGACCAACATTAAAGCAGCCGCTCATGAAGCCAGCCAGCAGGGCAATAGCCAGTCCGCGGGGGAAGTTGAAGTCCTTTACGGCCGCCTTCTTCTCCTCCTCGCTCAGGGAACTGGCCTTCATGCTGCCAGCCAGTCCTATGATGGCGATGCCAAGCAGCGTTACGGCCACACCTACGAGCACCGCCCACGAAAGCTGCTCGAGTGCGTGCATATCGGGGAAGAACACGTTCAGCAACAGAGGCCCCATGACGGTACCCAGCGCTGCGCAGGTGCCCAAGGCAATGCTCTGGCCCAAAGCCACGCCCAGATAGCGCATGGAAAGGCCGAAAGTGAGCCCGCCGACGCCCCACAGTACGCCGAAGAAGACTGTCATCCACAAACTGAAGCTGTCGGCACCCGCCAACAGCTCACACAGGCTGTGGCCCTCGGGCACGGCAAGGAGCGCACCCAGCAGGGGGAATACAAGCCAGGCAAATATGCCCTGCACAATCCAATAACTCTCCCAGCTCCAAGACTTAATCTTGTTGATGGGCACGTAGCTGCTCGACTGGCAGAATGCGCCAACCGCTATAATCAGTAATCCAATCAATGTGTACATAATCAATGCGTATTAAGGTTGATTTCTTATCCTATATCTTCCCTGCGGCAGCAGCCAGGGTCCTTGTCGGCCAGGCAAGGGGCCTTCCGGACGGCGGCAGTGGGCTTTTATGTCTGTAAGGGAGCGCCCCTTCCGGTCCTCACGGATAGGAAGGGACTGAATAGAACTATAACATATTAAACAAATTAACAAACACTCAAAACAAATATCCCGGCGCCTACCGCTTGCTGGTTACGTCGGCCTCATAGCGCTCTATCTCGGCAATGAAGTCGGTGCCTACGGGCACATCGTTCCTCAGGCAGAACTCGTCGTACACAGCGTTCCAGGGCAGAGCCTTGCATTCCTCCAGGATACCCAGCACCTGGAATCCCTTGCCCTGCAGCTCGAGCCCGCTAATCATCTTGCTGGGCTCAAGCAGAGCGCGCGTCATGCACTTCTGGGCAGCGCGCGAGCCGATTACGTATGCGCCAATGCGGTTGATGCTGCCGTCGAAGTAATCGAGGCCGTAGTGAACGCGGTCGAGGGCTCCGGCGCGCACAATCTCGCTGAAGAGCTCCTGCGTGGCATCGTCCATGATCGTAACATGGTCGCTGTCCCAGCGGATGGGACGGCTTACGTGCAGCATCAGCTCCGGCACGAACTGCAGCAGGGCGCTCACCTTGTCGGCAGGGCTCTCCGTGGGGTGGTAGTGTCCGGTGTCGATGGTCGGAATCTTGTTGTTCTTGGCGGCATAGGCCGTGTAGAAGTCATGACTGCCCACCGTGAAGCTCTCGAGCCCAATGCCGAAGAGTTTGCCCTCTATGCAGTCCTTCATGCAGGGCTGTTCCTTGGCAAATATCTCGTCGAGCGACTCCTTGAGCAGCTTGCGGTATAGGTAATGGTTCACGCTCTGGTCCTTGCAGCCGTCGTGCACCCACAGGTTCATTATGCAGGCGTCGCCCTGAGCCTCACCCATGGCGTTGGCAATGTCGCGGCAGCGCTTGGTGTGCTCGATCCAGAAATCACGTATTCCCTTGTCGGGGTTGGCCAGCGTGAGGTTGCCGCTCTTGGGGTGCGAGAAGCTGGTGCTGTTGAAGTCGAGCTTCGTATCATTCTCGCGGGCCCAGTCGATCCAGCTCTGGAAGTATTCAACCGTTACTTCGTCGCGGTCAACCACCTTGCCCTTGAAGTCGCCATATATTTCGTGCAGGTTGAGGCGGTGTGTGCCGGGAATGAGGCTCTTCGCCTTCAGCACGTCGGCTCGCAGCTCGTCGATGTTGCGTGCCTTGCCGGGGTAGTTGCCGGTGCTCTGTATGCCTCCGGTCAGCGCTCCGGCCTGAACCTCGAATCCGCTTACATCATCTGCCTGCCAGCAGTGCATGCTCAGGTGGAAGTTCTGCAACTGTTCCAATACTTTCTCGGTGTCTATGCCAAGGTCGGCATAGCGTGCTTTGGCCAGTTCGTAGGCCCTGTTGATCTGTTCTGTTTTCATATTCTATGTCTTATTATAATGTTTGTTGTATAAAAAAGTTCGCTTGCGCTATATAAATATAATGTATATGGGCTGTAGATGCGTCCGGCGGCAGCCGCCAGCATGCCTGCCGCCCCGGCGAGGACCTACTTCAGCACGCTCAGGTATCGTGCATAGGCCTCATCCCACTCGGCGCCGTCCGCCGGCAGGTACGTCTTCATCTCAATGCTGTCGGCGATGATGCGGCGCATCTGGAAGATGTCCTTCACCAGCCCGGCGGCCTTGGCCTGCAGCATGATGTTGCCAATGGCGGTGCCTTCCACCGGCCCGGTAAGCACTGGAAGGCCGATACTGTTGGCTGCCATCTGCATCAGGTATGTGTTGTACGTGCCACCGCCTATTACGTGGAGCTTCTCGATGGGGAAAGGCGCCAACTCGCGCAGGTAGCCCAGCACCTGACGGTATCGCATGGCCAGGCTCTCGAAGATACAGCGCGCCATCTGCCTGTACGTCTCGGGCACGGGCTGTGCGGTCTCGCGGCAGTAGCTCTGGATGGCCTCGACCATGCTCTCGGGGTTGGCAAAGCGCGCATCGTCGGGGTTGATGAAGCTGCGGAAGGCCGGTGCCTCCATTGCATCGCGGTTGATGTCGTTCACGTTCTTGGGCGCATCGGTCCACTCCTGTCGGCAGCGCTCCAGCAGCCACATGCCGCATATGTTCTTCAGGAAACGCGTGGTGCCCTCGATGCCGCCCTCGTTGGTGAAGTTATACTCGAAGCTCTTCTGGTTGATGATGGCGTCGCGCGTCTCAATACCCAGCAGGCTCCACGTGCCGCAGCTCAGGTAGGCGTAGCGCTCGTCCTGCGCGGGCACGGCAGCCACGGCGGCTCCCGTATCGTGCCCTGCCACAGCCACGACGGGCACGGGACCCATGCCCGTCAGCTTCTGCACCTCCGGCGAGAGGGTGCCCACCACGTCGCTCGGGTTCACGTAGCGCCCGAACTGGCTCTCCTTGAGCCCGATGGCCTCAATCAGTTCCGGGTCGATCCGCTTCGTGCGCGGGTCGAGCATCTGGCTTGTGCTCAGTATGGTGTACTCGCACACGGCCTCTCCGGTCAGCAGGTAAGTGAGGGCATCGGGGATGAAAAGTATCTTGTCGGCAGCCGCCAGGGCCGAATCGCCGTGGCTACGCATTGCCGATAGCTGGAAGAGCGAGTTGAAGTTGATGAACTGAATGCCCGTCTTCTCGTAAACCTTCTCTTTGGGTATCAGGCGGAAGTATTCCTCCATCGCGCCCTCGGTGTGCGGGTCGCGATAGCAATACGGGTTGCGCATGATGCCTCCGTCGCGTCCGATGCATACAAAGTCAACGCCCCACGTGTCGATGCCAATGCTCGTAAGCTGTATGCCCTCGTCGGCAGCCGTACGCAGGCCGCGCAGAACCTCGCTGTACAGGGCGAAGATGTCCCAGTAGAAGTGTCCACGCGTCTGGATGATGTTGTTGGGGAAACGTGTCAGCTCTCGCTGTTGCAGGCGGCCGTCCACAATGGAACCCAGGATTGTACGCCCGCTTGTGGCGCCCAGGTCAACGGCCAGGAAATAAGGAACGTGCTCCATGGAAGTCTCGTTTTGTTTGTAATGTTAGTTTAACCAATAGTTTTACTTATAATAAAATGTGGGGTAACCCCGTTTATGAAGTCTCGGGCTTCCCCGAAGGTGAAATATCCGGCTTTGCCGTTCTTTCGCTGCAAATATACCTCTTTTTTTTTGATTGCAAGCACTCTTGCGGAAGAAAAAAATAACTCTTTCACATTTTTTTTAAATTACCTTATATATTTGGTATGAAATCTTATATATTTGTTCCCGCCGGCGTCAGCCGGCAGCATCAGGTTCGGCGTGCCTGACAATCTTCCACCCGCCGGCAGCCACAACGACCGACATGAGCGGACTCAGCAGGTTGAAGAAACAATAAGGCAGGTACACAAGCGTAGGCACGCCCAGCACGGCAGCCTGAGTCATGCCGCAAGTATTCCACGGAATCAGCACGGAGGTAACCGTGGCGGCGTCCTCACACGTCCGGCTCAGCAGGCGCGACTCGTATCCCTGACGGCGAAACGTGTTGCGGTAGATGTCGGCCGTCAGTACGATGGAGATGAACTGGTCGCCCGTGGTGGCATTCAGGAAAAGGCCCGTGCCAACCGTTGAGCCCACCAGCCGCAGGCGGCTGCGCGCGAAACTGCTGATTACGCGGGTGATGCTCTCAATCATGCGGCTGGCCACCATAGCTGCGCCGAAGCACATGGCGCAGATGATGAGCCAAATCGTATCCAGCATGCCGCTCATGCCTCCGGTCGACACCAGTTCGTTCAGCGATGCGTTGCCGGTATCCACCGCCGTGGCGCCGTAATAGGTGATGGCGAGTCCGCGCGTGATGGCTGCAGCCGTGGAGAGGTCCTCGCCGCCGGCTATCTGGCAGAGCAAGTGGGGCTGCAGGACGATGGCGGCAATGCCTGCCATCAGCGAAGAGACGAAAAGGGTTATCAGCGAGGGTACACGGCGGGCTATGAGCACGCCAGTCAGCACCGGCACCAGCAGCGTCCACAATGAAATGCGGAAAGTGCTGGCCAAACCCTCCGTATAGGTGCCGACCTGCAGCTCGGTATGACCCTCAGTCGTAAGGCCTGCAATGAAAAAGACCGCTGCAGCTATCAGGAACGAAGGCGCCGTGGTGTATATCATATAGCGGATGTGGGTAAACAGGTCCGTTCCCGTTGCCGACGAGGCCAAGATGGTCGTGTCGCTCAGCGGCGACATCTTATCTCCGAAATATGCGCCCGATATGATGGCGCCGGCCGTCCATGGCTCGTCAATGCCCAGTGCCCGCCCGATGCCCATCAGCGCTACGCCGATAGTGGCTATTGTCGTCCACGAACTGCCCGACAGTACGGAGACCAAGGCGCATATCAGGCATGCCGAAACAAGGAAGAAGCGCGGCGACATGATCTGCACACCATAATAAATCATCGTAGGCACCACACCGCTCACCATCCACGAGCCGGCAATCATGCCTACGGCCAGCAAGATGATCAGCGTGATGGAGACACCGCCCAGCGTCTTCATAATCTGCTTCTCGAACGTCCGCCAACTGACGTTGTAGAACGTCATCGATATGCTCACACATACAGCCATGCCCAGCAGCAGCGCAATCTGGCTTCCGCCACTCAGCGATTCGCTGCCAAACAGAGAAATTACTGTGGCCAGCAGTCCGATAAGCACTATTATCGGAATAACCGACACCAGCGGGTGCGGGACAACGTCTTGTTTCATCATATCTTACACTTGCGGCTTCCGGAGAACATATCTTGCTGGTTTCCTTATTGTCAAACAGATTGATTTTGATAATATTCAGGCACAAAGATATGCTATTTTCCCGAGGCTGACAAATATAATCAAAAAAAAGTGCCTCAGCGGATTAAACCTTTTAGCCAGATAGGCTGTCAATTGGTGTGAAATGTCAAGAATGAAACTCCTCATCACGCTGTGCTGCTTGCTCTTCCCCCGCATTGGTCTGGGAACGGCAATGGCTCAGTCCGCCAATAACGAAAAACCGCCTAAACCTTCTGTCGCAAAACGGAGCGCTCAGTCGGGAGCAGAACCCGACTCTACAAACTTCCGGCTCAACATCCGCGGAACCGTATATGAGAACCAAACCCTTCAGCCGATGGAGGGCGCGGCCGTCAAGCTCTACAACGGGAGCGACAGCATGCTGGTTGGCAACATCACGCAGAAAAACGGCCAGTTCCTGCTGCCGGGCGTACCTTCAGGACGCTATACAATGAAGGTTTCCTTTATGGGATACAAGGAACAGAGCTTTGCACTGACCCTGCCCCGCAAGACTGGAAACTTCAAGGTGAACGACGTGCTCTTGCGCGAGAATACCACACTGATGGCCGAGGCCGTGGTGGAGGGTGTCATGCCCGAAATGACCGTTGTTGACGATACCGTGGTCTATAACGCCGACGCCTTCAAACTGCCCGAGGGATCACTCGTCGAGGACTTGGTGAAGAAGCTGCCTGGCATAGAAGTTGATGAAAGCGGCAACTATACGTGGAACGGAAAGAGCATCAGTCAGATTATGGTGGACGGCAAGGAATTCTTCTCGCGCAACATGAACCTTACCCTGAAGAACCTGCCAGCCGATATCGTCGAAAAGGTGAAGGCCTACGACCGCCAGAGCGACCGCGCACGCATCACTGGCATTGACGACGGCGAGGAACGCACCGTACTGGACCTGACTATCAAGAAGAACCGCAAGCGCGGCTGGTTTGGCAACATCAACGGCGGCTTCGGCACCAGCGACCGCTATGCAGCCAGCACCAACGTAAACCGCTTCGTCGGCGACCAGAAGTTCTCCATCATCGGCAATGCCAACAACACCAACGGCAATGGCATGACAGACCATCAGAGCGGCGGCGCGACCATGAACTATGAGAAGCGCGAAGGAAAACGGGAAATACTCGAGCTGAACGGCAGCGTGGACGGCACCTTCAACCAGGGACGCAGCGAGAGCAGCTCAAACTCGCAGTCTTTCGAGAACAAGAACGCCGCGTATACCAACCGACACAGCTGGAGCGACAATAACAACAAAAGCCTTAACCTGGGTTATCGCGTGGAATGGAAGCCCGACACGATGACCAATGTGAACTTCCGCCCCTCCTTCACCTACAGCTTCACCGGTAGCCACAGCCACACCGAGAGCGCAGCCTTCAACGACGATCCCTACGCCCTCCCCTTTATTGCAGACCCACTGGCACAAGTTGACCTGCTCAGCGACTCCATCGGCGTGAACCACCGCATGAACGCCAACCAGAACGACGGGCACAATTACAATGCCAGCGCATCGCTCAGCCTGAACAGGCGCTTGCAGAAGAAAGGGCGCAACATAAACTTCAACCTCGACGGAGGCTTTGGCAACCGCACTACGGAGAGCGAGAACTTCAGCCGCACCGACTACTATCAGATTCTGGCCACGGACGGCGGCGATTCCGTCTACCACAAAGCGCAGTACAATGATACGGACAACCGGAACTACAATCTCGGTGCACGCGTCTCATACAGCGAGCCCGTGGGCGACCGCATCTACCTGCAGATGACCTACGGCTATAACTATCGCTTCACAGACAACAGCCGCACCGTCAGTTCCATCTTCGACCCCTTGAACGGCCAGCTGGGCATCGACTGGTTCAACTATCCCAGCTTCCAGCCCTACAGCCAGCCCGATACGGCGCAATGTAATTATACGACCAACAAGTATCAGAACCACACCGTCAACCTGCAGCTGCGCATCAACCGCACCCAGTATCAGCTTACCGTGGGCGGCAACCTGCATCCCCAGCGCAACGAGGTGAACTACACCAAGGGCTTCAAGCATTACGACGTCAGCCGGTCAGTGGTAAATGCTTCGCCCAATGTAAACTTCCGTTACCGCTTCTCGCGCCAGGAAAGGCTCGATTTCCGGTACAACGGCTCTATGGGGCAGCCTGGCATCACCGACCTCATCCCCGATACCCTCAGCAATGCAGACCCGCTGAACATCCGCCTGGGAAACCCCGGCCTGAAGCCGTCTTTCACGCAGAACCTGAGTGCCAGCTACCACAAGAATATCACCGACCTGCAGCGCTCCTATACCTCCAACGCCTCGTTCAACACTACGCAGAATGCAGTCAGCAGCCGCACGGAATATAATGAGCTGACGGGCGGGCGCGTTACTCGGCCCGAGAATATCAACGGCAACTGGAATGCCAGCGGAGCCTTCAACTTCAATACAGCCTTCCGCCGAAATATGCATTTCCATGTGAACACAAACACGCGGGCCGGACTGACCAACAGCGTGGGCTACGTCTATCAGAGCCGTGCGCAGGAGACTGTAAAGAACCGCACTCGCGGGCTCCGCCTGAATCAGGGCCTGCGCTTCTCTTACCGTAACGACTGGCTGGAGGTAAGCCTGAACGGCAATGTAAGCTACAATCACAGCCGCAGCACGAACACCAGTGCAAGCAACCTGGACACCTATAGCTTCAACTATGGCATGCACACAGTCATTAATGCCCCCTGGGGACTCTCCGTAGGAACTGATATTTCAGAGCATAGCCGCCGCGGATATACCGATGCCTCGATGAATACCAACGAGCTGATTTGGAACTTCAACGTCAGCCAGCGGCTGCTGCCCAAGCGGAATCTGATTCTGAGCCTGCGCGCCGTTGACTTGCTGAACCAGCGCGATGAGGTGAACCGCAACGTCAGCGCTACGGCCCGTACGGACAGCCGGACACAGAATATTCACAGCTACTTCCTCGTCTCAGCCACATACCGTTTCGGAAAGTTTGGAGGCAAGGGAAAGCGCAGCCAAAACGGAGAAGGGAATGAGCGTGGCGGAGAAGGCCGGGGCCCAGAACGTAGTGGAGAGCACGGTGGACAGGGAAGCGAACGTCCAGCAGGCGGCCCTGGAGGCAGTTTCGGTGGCCCAGGCTCAAGAGGTCCAGGCGGCGGGCCATTCTGACGAAGCCGTATTTCTGGGGCGGAAAGGCCTTTGAAATTTTGCCAGACCCGGGTCTCGCAAAATGGGGAGGCGGTGAGACATGCCCCTTTGTTTACTACAAAGTGATTTTTTGTGCTTTTATCTATCTCACAGCCAAAAGGCCACGCAGCAAGCAAATATTCACAATATTGCCGTTTGAATTGCCCAGGTCAACCGTTTGAATTGCCCAGGTCAACCGCTTGAATTGCCCAGGTCAACCGCTTGAATTGACTTACTTAACCGCTTGAATTTGCCAATTCAAACGTTTGACTTGACGCATCCGAACCATAAGATGGGGAGGATACGTAATGTCCCCGGCTCCCTCCATACCTAAAGGCAGGAGGATGCAGGGGACATCCGATATGGCAGCCCCGAGGGCTGCTGGAGGGGGACTTAGAGGTTGTCTTTCTCTATATCCTTGAAATACTTGTACGTACCGTGTTTCAGTTCGTCAGTAGCAGCCTCGTCGCACACGATGATGGCATGGGGGTGGAGCTGGAGGGCGCTGATAGTCCACTCCTGGCTGACGCAACCCTCGATGGCATGCTGCAGGGCGCGGGCCTTGCCGTGTCCGTTGCACACAATGAGTACCTCGCGGGCGTCCATAACCGTGCCCACGCCTACAGTCAGGGCGGTTCGCGGCACCTTGTTCACGTCGCCCTCGAAGAAACGGCTGTTGGCAATGATGGTGTCTGTGGTCAGGCTCTTCACCCTGGTGCGGCTTGCAAGGCTGCTGAAGGGCTCGTTGAAGGCGATGTGCCCGTCGGGGCCTATACCGCCCATAAAGAGGTCTATGCCGCCGGCCTCGCGGATAGCCTGCTCGTAGGCCAGGCATTCGGCCTGCAGGTCGGACGCATTGCCGTTGAGAATGTGCACGTTCTCCCGCTTGATGTCTATGTGGCTGAAGAAGTTGTTCCACATGAAGCTGTGGTAGCTCTCGGGATGCTCCTCGGGCAGGCCTACGTACTCGTCCATGTTGAAGGTGACAACGTTCTGGAAGCTGACGCGCCCCTCTTCATACAGACGAATGAGGTGGCGGTACATGCCCAGGGGGCTGCTGCCGGTAGGGCATCCCAGTTTGAAGGGTTTCTCTACTGTAGGCCTGGCCTCGTTGATGCGAGCGGCCACGTACCGGGCAGCCCATTGGCTGAGCTGCTCGTAATCGGGTTCGATGATTACTCTCATAGTTTACTGATAAACAATAATAGTTAATACGTTTGGATTTCCCGTCAGGCTCTTTTCTGGCCAAGGGGGAAGCGCTATCGGGGCCGCTGTGGGCTGGCTCCGCTGGTTGCATCGGGCGTGGCGCCGCTGACGGCGTCGGCCATGGCGGGGTTCCTCACCTCATGGCCGGGCAGGTACTCAGCCCGCTCGCCCTCCGTGTCGTAAATACACCGGCGGAGTTCCCTGGGGCTCACCCTTACGGCATCGCGTGTCAGCTCAGGCACGTTATATGACTTCAGCAGGAGCAGGTTCTGCTCGGGGTCCTCCTGCGGCAGGCAGAAGGCCTTGCGGGCCTGTCCGTGTTCGTCGAAGTAGGCGATGAAGGGGCGGGAATAGTTGCCGTCCATGCGCCGGGAGCTGAAGACTATCCATCGCCCGTTGCTGCTCCAGATATGGTAGCTGTCCACGTCCGTGCTGTTGGCCTGCTGGAGGGCGTAGCATGAGTCACGCTCCAGGTCCTTCACCCACAAGTCGCTGCTCTTGTGCCAGATATGAAACTGTCCGTAGTCGCCCAGGGTATATAGCACATACCGTCCGTCGGGACTGACGCGAGGCAGGGTGATACTCTTGCCGTCCTTAACGGCATCTACCACCTTTTCGGGCTGCCCGAAGGAGCGGTCCTGCTGGTTGAAGGGGATGCGCCATAGGTCATAGCGCACGTTGTCATAGTCGAATACCAGGCGCATGCCCAGGGTGCTGTCCGGCTCGCTCAGGTCCACGTTGCGCCGAATGTCGGCCTGGGTGAAGTAGAGCCAGTTGCCGTCGGGGCTCCAGTTGGGGAAGGTCTCCAGCAGAGCCTTCGAGCGCAGTATGTGACTCACCTGGTTCTTGTCGGGGTCGTACAGGAGCAGGTCGCTTGCCTCATCCATGACCTCAATCTTCTCGGGGTGATAGATGTGGAAGGTCTGCCCCGTCTTGTTCGTGCTGAATGCCACTAGCCGCTGCTTGGGATGCCATGCAGGATAGACGCCGGCAGTAATAATGGTGCTGTCCTTAATCTGCACCTTCGTGGCCCGGTCGTTGTGTATGACAATTGTGCCTCCGTGGTTAGAACGCACGTGGAACACCATGTCCTCGGTGCTGTAGTTGCGGTAGTTGTGACAGTTGATGCAGTGGTTGTGGCCGTCCTCATACTCGCGGTTGTTCTCGTAAATGGGCTTCTCGGTGAAGTTCGTAAGGTTGCGCTGGTAGAGCCCGAGCTGACGATAGAGCTCATATCCGGGCTCGATGAGTCGGTAGCTCAAGTAGGGGTCGATATCCTCCTGCGCCACATAAAGGTGGTAAGGCTTGAACATGACCCACCCCGCTGGTTTCTTGGCATAGATGCTGACGGTGATGTCGTGCCCCTTGCTCTGCTGCAGCAGGGCACGCCACGCGATGGTGTCCACGCGGATGATGCCGTCGGCGCGGGCGCCTACGGTCAGTTCTTGCCCCTGCCCCTCCATACGGCAAACGAAGGCGGTGGCGTCTGAGTCGCACACCTGAAAGTTCAGCGGGGCTATGTTAGGCGGAATGGTAACGTCCGTGTAGTCGGGATACAGGGCAGCCAGGTTGTCCACAGTCTCGTATTTGGCGGGAATGGCGGCATCGGGCTTGCCCGCAAAGATAAGTGCAAGCCGGATGATGCCCAACAGAATGCCCAGCGCGATGATGCTGCGCACGATGATATGCTTCTTCATAATATACGTATGCATATTTAAATGTTACAGAATATAGTGAATGGCTCCCCCAGCATCAGTTCACTCCCGAGCTGCTGGAGCGGTTGCTGCCCGTCTGGCTCTTGCGGGTAGCCTTCAGGTTGCCAAAGAAGTAGTAGTATGGGTAGTACCCCTTGAACCTCGGGAACAACTCACGTGCATACCGCGGCCGGTCCTTCAGGTAGGGCTGTATGGTTTTCATATAAGCCTGCAGCCTTGGTTCGCGCAGATTCAATCCTGTGAATCCCTTCTCTATACCCTCCTGCTTATTGCGGCACAGCAGTATGCCGTCGGCAAAGTTATCGGGCGGCGTGGTGCCGCGAATGGGGTTAAGCCGTGCCATAAAGTCGGGCATGACCTTTGTGTACAGGCACACAGCCAGGCTGTTGTAGAGGGCATTCATGCTCCTGCCTTCAACAAGGGCCAGGTTGTAGCCCATGAATGTGGGCTGCTGATACTGATTCTCAAACGAGTCGTGTATGGGCTCGGTCAGCCTTATCTTTGCCATCTCGGCATCAGCATTCACCAGGTCGGGCTTGTTGAGCATTGCACCGTAGCGCTGGCAGAAGCTGCCCTCAAAGGGTACATCCCTGAGCACCCGAAGGTACTTACGTGCCAGTTCCCACTCGCTTCGCATGAGGGCACACTTGGTCATCAATTGCAGCAGGCGCACAGTAGGCCCCGTCATCACCATCTGCTCCATGCACTGGTGATAACTCGTCTGGAGCAGTCCGGCATGATAGCTGCCTTCGGGTATGTACATGGCACTGGCATTATTGCTATGCCAGTCCATGCCGTGAATGTGCAGGGTGTCATAGTCCAGTCGTATGTCATACACGCGGGTTGCGACCTGGTCGGTATGCACCAGCGCCATGGCATAGTATGCAGCCATAGGGCGGTTGCTCATGTCGGCATTGTCGCGGGCCACACGTTGTATCGTCTCCCAGTCCTGCTCGTACTGGGCATCCATGAGCCGGCAAACCACACGCACCTCGGCCCTGCGCCATTCATTGTACCCCACCACACACATCATGCCGACGGCAAGGACTAGTATCTGTACCCGGTTCTGCCAGGGCGACTCGTCGCGCGGGATGCCCACTATCGCCGGCGCAGGCTTGCGGCTGAAGCTGCGTATGATGACGGCCCATATAGAGAGCACCAGCACAGTCAGGAACGGGATGCCCAGGATGCGGCCCGTTTCGGCCTCGAAGAAGATGTCGAGCCCGTGATACGTCAGCACAGCCATATAGGCCAGGGCCGGAGCATACTGTATCCACCTCCACCGGGGACGCAGCCTCATGGCATAGCCCATCAGCCAGCTGCCCATCGACAACAGGAAGGCCATGAGCAACCCGCCCAGCCAGGGGTAGCGGAACAGTTGGAGGAGCATGCGCCCCACATACCACAGGGAACCGAAACTGCGACTGAGCACGAACTGCATTTCGCTGGGGTTCTTCACCCAGAAACTATATTCACGGCAGATACGGAACACATGTCCGAAATATACAGCCGACCACAGCCATACGGCCAGGAAGAACAGGGGGATGACGGGCAGCAGCAATGCGCGGCGCTGCACAACGCCCTCCTTGCCTTCAGGACGGGCCTCGCGTACGTTCGGTGTCGGGGCCTTCTTGGGGTTATTCTTTTGTTTACTCATTATGTGACATTGTTATTTGGGGGACAAAGTTACATTATTTTTTTCATTCCCCACAGATAATATGGGATATATTTTCACTATATGGTTCATCTTTGCACCCTTGTCAGGGTGATAATACGCATTGATTATCGTATATGAGCTATCATCAATGGCAACTGGAGAATCGTCGTCAGAGGGGGAGAGGGATATCTTGACTGACACCTACTCCTCCACCCCAAACTGTTCATTGGGTGTGTTGCCCATATATAGCTCAAGCCGGCCTCCTGCCGCTATGTCAGCAAAGTCCAGCCAGCAACGGTTGTAGGGCTTACCATTGAGCTTTGCCCTCTGTATGTAACGGTTCTCCGGGCTGTTATCGTGAGCCTGTATGATAAACATGTCGCCCGCAAAATAGTCAGGATCCAGCCGGAATACCACGCAGTCAAACAGCGGGCTGGTAATCTCCACCCGTGTATCTCCGGGACAATAGGGATGCAGCCCCGCAGCAGATAGCACATACCAAGCCGACATCTGGCCCACATCCTCATTACCGACAAGGCCCTCTACCCTGTTAGAGTATGCTTTCTGGCATATACGGCGTGTCCATTCCTGCGTCTTCCATGGTTGACCCAACCTGTTGAACAGGTATGGCACCGCATGAACTGGCTCGTTGGCATGATTGTAGTACTGATTCCAGAGGAAATCCTCTGGCGTATGGTCGAAGAAGTTGTTCAGGTCGGCCAGCACACTGTCCCTGCCACCCATCATCTCCACCATCCCGGCCACATCGTGCGGCACGAACCATCCCTGCTGGTAGGGATTGCTCTCGCAGCAACCGTACCATTCCTTGGTCCGTGCGTCCTCGGGCCACGGTTCCCACTCTCCGTCGGCGTTACGGGGACGGAACCATTTCTTCTCGGTATCGAAGATATTGCGCCATGCCTGGCCCTTTTCTATGAGTTGCTGGGCATCTGCGCGTCCCAGGGCCTGCCCCAGGCGTCCGGCACACCAGTCGCCATAGGCCACCTCCAGCGTAGTGGAGATGCAGGAGCCTCCCGGCTGGTAGCCCAGCGGGCCATTGCCTATCTTCTCGGATGTCTGAACGGCTATGTCGTAGGCTTTCCCGGCATCGAAGGTGCGTATGCCCTTCAGATACGCATCTACGATAACGGGCAATGCCGGGTTGCCCAGCATACACCCGCTATAGGCGTTCAGGAACTCCCAGCGTTCGTAGTAGCCGCGCCCGCTCTCTTCGGCCAGGGTAACCAGGGAGTTTATCATGTCGCTGACCATGCGTGGATTGATGAGTGTCTGCAGGGGGAACTGGCTGCGGAAGACATCCCACCCGCTGAAGATGGTGCGCTTGTCGAAGAGTTTCCCCGTCTGGTGCACCTCATAGTCCCCGCCTATGTAGCGTCCATCCACATCGGCATAGAGCCGGGGGTCTATCATCGTATGGTAGAGCGCGGTGTAGAAGATGGTCTTCTCGTCCTCCGTACCGCCCGCAACCTTCACGCGGTTCAGTTCCTGGTTCCAGAGTTTTCGGGTCTGCTTACGAGCCTTATCGAAGGTCAGCTTGGCCGCCTCGGCCATATAATTCTTCTGGGCTCCCTCCATATCTACGAAGGAAATACCCACCTTCATCTCTACGCTCTCTCCCTCGCTGGTAGGGAACTCGGTATAGAAGCCGATGTGCCGTCCCTGCATCTGCTTGCCACCGGCCACTATCTTGGCCTGAGCCACTCTTTGCTGATATTCGGTGCTGGTTACGCTACTTCTGTGGCGGTCTGTGCCGTCGGGGATGTCGGCTGTCCAGAAGCCGTAGTTCTCCAGCGGGCGGCTGAAGGTGGCGTAGAAATTCACCGTATATCGGCCCTGTCCAGCTCCGTTGCCCCATCCGCCGCCTTCCGGCAGGCAGCGCATCCATCCGCGAATAGTATGCTCATCGACCACTTCTACGTACTCCTCCGAGGCTGTGCCGCCCACTCGGCGTGCCAGGTCTATCTGTATGCGCGACCGTTCATTCTCGGGATAGGTGAAGCGCAGCAGTCCGCAGCGGGGAGTGGCCGTGCATTCGGCCAGTATGCCATAATCAGTCAGGCGCGCGCTGTAGTATCCTGCCTGAGCCGTCTCCGTTTCCTTGTCGTATGCCGAGCGCCATCCCTTCAGCGTGCCGTCTTCCCGTCCGGCAATGGTCTGCAGTTCCCCGCCGGCAGTGGGCATCACCAGGAAATTGCCCAGGTCGCCGTACCATCCTATGCCGCTCATCTGGGTCATGGCAAAGCCCTCTATGGTCTGGTGCTCGTAGCTGTAGCCCGGTCCGTTGTCTCCGCCCGTTATCGTATTGGGGCTCACCTGCACCATGCCGAAGGGCGTAGCGGCCCCGGGGAATGTCTTGCCCAGCCCGTGCGAGGCCCCGGCCTTTTCCGTATTCGTACTGGCGCCGATGAAGGGGTTCACATATTCGGCCGGGCTCTTCTGTTCCCTGCCGCAAGCCACCAGCAACAAGATGCCGGCTGCCAGTAAAAGATTTCCTAAAGTGCTCGCTCTTTTCATAGAGAATTCTTGGTTATGCATATTTATTCGGGGGATAAAGTTACACACTTTTCCAGAGACAGCCAAAATAAGTCGGGATTTTATTTTGCATGCCCCGTCTTTTTTGCTATCTTTGTGCCTGAAATGAGGAAAATCGGTAATATATGGGTCTGGTTGAGGCGCTTCCGCCACAGGCGGGGCTATGGTGTGCATTCTCCCTTCGCATTCCGTTTTCTGCAAGATGTGGTCTATGAGAAATCTCCCTACTATGCCTATCGCGAACTGGACAGTCATTTGGCACGAAGCCAGCGCCTGCGCCAGCGCAGAGGGCTCCGGCTGCTTTTCCGACTGTCCAACTACGCCCAGCCTACCCGCCTCTTCCTGCCACAAGGCTCGGCCCTGGAGGGATTATACCTCCAGGAGGGTTGCCGCAATGCCTGCCTATGCCAGCAAGCAACGGGCAAAAAGCGGACGCTCTGCTACCTGAAGCGCCCTGACGAGAATGTATTGAGTGTACTCGACAAAGACTCCGTGCTTGTAATAGACGACCTGCACCGTCATCGGCAGTGGTTCCAAGACCTGAAGGCCGTGGTTAAGTTTGACCTCTACGACCTGGGAATTGCCTTCTTCAACCCAAAGTATAACGAACAATATTATATCGTAAATTTCTGAACTTCCCTTAAACCTGTAACAATGAAAAAAAGTAACGTCTATACCCGCACCGGTGACCAGGGCCTCACAAGCCTGGTGGGCGGAACCCGAGTGCCAAAGAACTGTACCAGGCTTGAAGCCTACGGCACTATCGACGAGCTGAACAGCCAGTTGGGGCTGCTGCTTACCTATGTGACAGACGCAACTGACCGTCAGAGGCTGATACAATGCCAATGCGACCTCTTCTCTATCGGAAGTATGCTGGCTACTGAACCCGACAGCAAGCGCACTCCCATCAAAGTCATAACGCCAGAGGATGTTGAAGACCTTGAACACGCCATAGACCAGGCTGCCGACGGGCTGCCCGGATGGAGGGGCTTCACCCTGCCCGGAGGCAGCCGGGGCGCCGCTGTAGCTCACGTCTGCCGCACCGTATGCCGACGCGCCGAGCGCCGCATCTATGCCCTCTGCCAGGAGGCTCCCGTTGATTCCCTTGTAACTGCCTACGTTAACCGCCTGAGCGACTATCTCTACGTACTGGCCTGCCGGATAAATCATCTGGAAGGCAGGGAGGAGATTCTGTGGGCAAAGCGCACCCCCGCAAAGTAAAGCAGGCTCCCCATAGCCCCCTACTTGACAGGCTCCATGTGGATGCTTATGTGAGTGGCAGGCCCAAAGCGCTCCTTCAGTTTCCGCTCGATAGCGGAAGCACGGTCGTGAGCCTCGCGCAACGGCAGATTACCATCCATACGCACATGAGCCTCTATGGCAATTCGGTTGCCAATACGGCGGGTACGCAGGTTATGCGGTTCCGTTATGCCGGGGAAGGAACCGATAATGCCTGCTATCTCACATTCTGTTTCTTCAGGCAGAGAGCTTTCGGTCAGTTCCTCAGCACTTGTCTTGAGCAAGTCGTAGGCCACCTTTAACAGCAGCAAGCCTACGAAGAATGAGGCAATGGGGTCGAGCACCGTCCAGCGATTGCCCAGCAGGATGGCTCCGCCAATGCCCACAGCCGCGCCTACTGACGACAGGGCATCGCTGCGGTGATGCCAGGCATTAGCCACCATAGCCTGGGATTCGAGCGCCTTGCCGCGCTTAGCCGTATAGCGAAACAGCACCTCCTTCACAACGATGGAAAGCAAGGCCGCCCATAGCGCCAGGGTGCCAGGCGCCTCCAGGTCTGCCCCCTGCGCCCAACGCACCACCTTCAGCACAGCGGCTACTACAATACCCACAGCTGCTACAACGAGTGCAAGGCCAATGACAAACGTGGCAAAGGTTTCAAACTTGCCGTGACCATAGTCGTGCGAACGGTCTTGCGGCCTGGCGCTCACCCGCACGAAGACAAGCACGACAAGGTCGGTAATGAAGTCCGACAGAGAGTGCACGGCATCGGCCATCATTGCCGAGCTGTGGCCAAGTACGGCTGCAACGAACTTAAAGGTCAGCAGAGCCACGTTTCCGGCGCTGCCCGCCAATGTTACCTTATATATTTCCTTTTCCCTAGTCAATTAAAGCGGAATATTCAGTATCGCACTTACAGAGTGCAAAGAAAGCCAATCTTTCTGATATAAGCAAATTATTCGGAGAAAAATTATTCGTCCGGACTAATCTTTAATATATAAGCTCTCCCCGGAAGGAATGGCAATTGCGCACGAAACGTTAAAAAAACCTAAAAGAAAGGCCATTTTCTTGGCGGCTTCAAGAAGTATCCATACCTTTGCGGTGTCCTAAGTGACTAAGACAGTTAAAACTCAACAGAAGTATGATTAAAATTGAGAATGTAGCTTACGCCTACAGCAAAGGCAACCGGTTGGTTTTCAGCAACCTGAACCTCACGCTGGAGCCAGGAAAGGTTTACGGCCTGCTGGGCGAGAACGGAGTAGGAAAGTCCACTCTGTTGTATTTAATGATGGGCCTTTTGCGCCCAAGTAAGGGAACGGTGCTCGTGGAAGGCCAGGAGGCCTGGAAGCGGCACAGCGGGACGCTGGCACAGTTCTACCTGGTGCCCGAGGAAATAGACCTGCCCGCGATGCGGCTGTCAGCCTATGTATCGTCGCGCCGCCCGTTCTATCCCAAGTTCAGCGACGAGGTGCTGCGCGATTGCCTGCAGGAGTTCCAGTTGCCTGCCGATGTAGCCCTGAACAGCCTCTCGATGGGGGCGAAGAAGAAAGTGCTCATCAGCTTCGGCCTGGCAAGCGGAGCGCGCTACCTGCTGCTGGACGAGCCCACGAACGGGCTGGACGCCGCCTCGAAGAAGCAGTTGCGCCGCGTCATAGCCCGCTATGCCGACCAGGATCGCTCGCTGGTCATCTCCACTCACCAGCTGCACGATGTGGAAGCGATGCTCGACCATATCCTCATCCTGCGCAACTCGGGCCTGCTGCTCGACGAGTCGGCGGAGAGCCTGACGAGCCGCCTGGCCTTCTGCTCCCTGACCGCAGAAGAGATGGAGGGCCGCGAGGTGCTCTATGCCGAAAGGTCGCTCGACGGATACGCTGCCCTTTGCCGCCGCCGCGAGGGGGACGAGGAAACGCCCCTGAACCTGGAACTCCTGTTCAATGCCACAACCAATAATATTAATAATGTATGCTGAAGTTATGAAGAACAACAATTTCTCCCTGCTACGCGCAGGGCAACTGATACGCTTTTACTGGATGAACGAGCGCAAGCTCTGGCTATGGCTCTACCTGGGCCTGACCGCCTTGTTCGTGTTCAAGGAACCCCTGGTCAATGTAGTGTTCCACAGGGCCGGCCCTGCCTGGGATGCCCTTCTGACAGGTCTTTTCCTGTGCATCGGCGCTTCGCGGCTCTTCGCGATGCTGTTCAGCAAGCGCGGAGCCATCGACTTCCTCTCCCTGCCGGCCGGAAACGCCGAGAAGTTCATATCGCGCGTCATCTACGGCACGCTGGGCCTGGTGCTGACAGCCGCCCTGGCAAGCCTGACTGCCGGATGCATCTGCTTCCTCTTCATCTGGATGATGGAGTCGCTGGTCGGCAATCCATTCCCCGCCTATGCTCTCAGATACTACTTGAAGCCCGACTTTCGGTTGCTGGGCGGACCGTGGAAAGCAGATTGGGGAGCACGAGCCATTTTCCAAGGCCTGTTCTTAGTCATCGCGATTGAGGTGCTCATCCTCTCCCTGTTCACCTGGGCAGGCCTGCAGGTACGCCGCTACGGCTGGGTGCTGGGTGTCGGCCTCGTCCTGGCCTACATACTGATTGCCGAACTTGCCCAGCAGATATTCGGCTTTACAGCCGTACAGGCCCGTCCCGCCGTGATTGCCATCCTGTTCCTGGCGCCCGTGTTCTACTGGCTGGCCTACCGCGCCTTCTGCCACGCTAAGATTGCCAACCATAAACCCCTGGGCCTATGATTTACCACAACGAACGGGCTATCTTCGTAAGGATAGCCGAGCGCATCTGCGACGATATCCTCGCGGGCAAGTATGCCGAGGAGAGCCGCGTGCCCAGCGTAAGGGAGCTGGCTGCGGAATACGAAGTGAACACCAACACGGCCCTGCGCGCCTTCGACATCCTGCAGCGCGACGGCATACTGGCTCAGCAGCGCGGCATAGGCATGCTGGTGGAGCGCGGAGCACGCCGCCGCATCCGCGCGGCCCGCAGGAAAGCATTCCTGGAGCAGGACATGCCCGACTTTTTCCGCCGCCTCCGCCTGCTGGGCATGAACATAGACGATGTGGTGAAGGCCTGGCAGGCGGCCGAGCTGGAAGGGGCCGACACCTGAACCGCCCCTGCGGGTCATGCAAATATCCGGGAGGCCTGCAGTTCGGCTTTTCCGGCATCCCAGGGAAAAATTTGCAGGGTCAGGAGAAAAAGTCCCAGCCGCCCGATGAAAATGTTCCGGAGGCCAAATGGAAAACTTTCGGATGCCTGATGGAAAAGTCCCAGCCGCCCGAGGAAAATGTTCCGGATGCCAAATGGAAAACTTTCGGATGCCCGATGGAAAAGTCCCAGCCGCCCGAGGAAAATGTTCCGGATGCCCGACGAATTTTATGTTTCACGACGTGAAACGTATATTTCACGTCGAGAGACGTATGTTTCACGTCGCGAAACGTACATTTCACGTCGTGAAACGTAAAACAAACCCGGGGGTAAGAACATTTTCTCCCGGGTATTTCAGACTTTTCCCCCCGATCTCCGGGAAAAGGGGAGTTGGGTGCCGACATAAAACAGAGCGGGTTGCCGCCCTTCCCCACCCCCATTGCAGAACCTTGCGGCAGGAGATTGACGGGAATAGGGCATAAGAAAAGTGCGCCTTTCACTACCCTGCTTCAATTAGGGAATAGTGAAAGGCGCACCTTTTTATTGCCTGCAACGGCCGGATGCCTACCAGATATCCTCGGGTGTCTCGGGATTATCGTAAACCTCCTTGGCTACGTACTCCAGATAATCCATGTAGAGGAAGCGGGTGGGATCGTCCATCACCGTCTTGAAACGCAGGTAGTAGGTCTTGTCGGGATCCATCGTCTGGCGCACGATGATGCGGCGAATGATTGACTCGTTGGTGCGCGCCTGGCCGGTTGTGTTGTCGCGGGTGCATTGCTGGGCAGCTCCCTTCATGAAGCCCTTGTTGCGCATGCGCTTGTCAACTTCGGCATTATAGTCGTTGTCGTCAGTATCCTGTTCCCAACCGGTATCGCTGGGCAGGTCTCCGTTAGTGGTCCTCAGGTAGAGGCCGCTCATGCGCAGGTCGAGGGGGATGCCCATCGGGGCCAGTTTCTCAAGGTCGCTGCCCCAATAGAACTGCACCATACCGCGCTTGTTACCGCCGTTCTGTATGGCATAGCGAATCTCGTAGGTGCCGCGACGCGGAACGGGAGGCAGGGTGAAGGTGACATCCTGTATGCCGCGGATAGTGAACTCGTCCGACTGATAGTTGCCCCAGCTGGCATGCGTGCCGGCCCAGTAGTAGAAGCGGGTGTCGTCGGTAATATTGACGCCCTCGAGGTAGTTGTAGTCGCTGGTGCTGGGAATATATACGTTGCGATACTTGTCCTGAGCCACCTCGCACATGCGGATATCATTGTTCATAAATTCCGGAATTATCGACGAAACGAGGTAGCGTATGCGGTTCTGCTGCATATTGTCGCGCGTCAGGTCGTCATAGTAGAGCAGCTTGCCGATGGGATAAACCATTGCGTTGCGCACGTTGTTCTCGCCCTCCAGATTGGGCAAGCCAATGTAGATGCCCTCGTTCTCGGGTGCGCAGCTCAGCTCGTGGTAGTCGCCGTCGCGTCCGTTGTTCAGCACGGGGAAGCGGTTCAGATATACGCCCTTACTCTCCTTGCTCTCGAAGATCTTCAGCAGGCGTCGCTTGCCCATCGTGGTGTAGAACTCGCTTACAGCCGAACCGAGCTGCTTCATGTTGCGGTTGTAGCCATATTCGCTCCAATGATACACCAAGTGGTTGGTCGGCAGGCGTTCTGGCAGCAGGTGATAGGTGACGAACTGGTTGAGCAGGTTGCCCTCGTCCTCGTAATCAGTATTGCGGGCGGCTTCGGGATAGATTCCCTTTGCATCCAGGTAGGCCACAACGTCCTCAACAGTTATCTCCAGGGCAGGCTTGCCTATCTCGGCCGTCCAGAAGCTGTCGGTCTCGGCAAAGTAGGTGAAGCCGTAATAGCGATGCTCGGGCGTATAGAACGTGTAGCCCTCCAGGTCGTATTCGTTAGTGCTCACCTTGAAGTCGCCACGCAGGTACTTGTCCTCATAGACCTGGTCCTGATACTTCTCGAGCGTATCCCTGAGCCCGCATGCAAGGGCAAGCATAGAAGCCACCCGGAAGCCCTCGCGCCCCTGGTCAATATTGTCGAACATCCAGTGTCCGAGGCTGTTATTGCTCGGTGCCACAACGCCGTTCATGGCGTGTATAACGCCATTGATAGCCGGAATGTCGTGGTTGCGCACATCCATAGGCTCGTTGTTGATCAGGTAGAGGTCAAGGCTGTCATCGCTCAGGTGAACCGAGAGGCGGCGGTCATACATATTAGGCAGGCTGATTTCGCCGTCCTGCTGAGTAGGGAAGTCATAGGTATAATATTGTGTATTGTCGCCACCATCAAGAATGCTGTTATAGACAACAACTTTTTCAATAGAGTCGCGGGCACGCTCAGAGGGGAAGCCGTCCCAACTGGGCTCCGAAATGATGCCCTTGCGCCACAACGTGTCAAGGTAGAGCTGGATAGCATCGTTAGTAGGAGCAAAAATCGTGTAATTACCTCGTGCCGAAAGCAACTGAATCAACGTAGTTTCAGAAATGCGGCTCACCGGTACCTGACTAAGCAGGCGAACGTACTCGGAGTACTGCTCATGATTCTGCAGATACTCGGCAATGGTTACATCCTTGAACACGTAGCGCGACGAGGAATCAATGGTTTCCGTACAGGAACCCAGGCAGAAAAACACTGCAAAGAAAGTTGCAATGGCGAAAAGGGACTTTCCCGTCCCTCGAGACATCATAATATAACGACTCATTTTTATAAGTTTTAACGACTTTAAATAATAGAAAATACTATAAAGTAGCCAGTTTAGCATGCAAATATAATCTATTTGCACTACTTATTCGGCATACCAGCCGTTAAATATTGTTAATTTGAAGACTTTGATAGTAATAATGCGCTTATTACCCCTATAGGAGAGAGAGAAAAGGCTCACTACATGCATCATTGTCCCAACTGCATCGCCAGGAAAACAAAACAGGGAATAAAGGAAATGTGCCTCCCCTTACTCCCAAACTCCAGAGAGCAACGAAAGGCACACTTCCTAATAATGTATCCGCAAGTCGGTTACCAGATATCTTCTGGCGTTTCGGGGTTGTCGTACACCTCCTTGGCTACGTACTCCAGATAGTCCATATATAGGAAGCGGGTGGGATCGTCCATCACCGTCTTGAAACGCAGGTAGTAGGTCTCGTCGGGGTCCATTGTCTGGCGCACGATAATACGCCTTGTAGTCGTCTCCTGGTCGCGTGCCTTCTCCGTAGTATTGTCCTTGGTGGCCTGCTGGGCAGCACCCTTCATAAAGCCCTTGTTGCGCATGCGCTTATCAACTTCGGCATTATAGTCGTCGTCATCCGAATCCTGTTCCCAGCCCGTTTCTGTGCTGGGGAAAGTGCCGCGGGCCGTTCTCAGGTATTGACCGCTCAGGCGCAGGTCGAGGGGAATACCCATAGGTGCCAGTTTCTCGAGGTCCTTGCCCCAATAGAACTGTACCATACCACGCTTGTCACCACCGTTCTGGATGGCATAGCGAATCTCGTAGGTGCCGCGCCGTGGTACGGGAGGCAGGGTGAAGGTAACGTCCTGAATGCCACGAATGGTAAACTCGTCTGATTCAAAGTTGCGCCAGCCGGCATGCGTGCCTGGCCAGTAATAGAAACGTGTATCATCCGAGATAATCACATTCTCCAGGTAGTTGTACTCATTCGTACTGGGAATCCAAACGTCGAGGTACTTCGTCTGCTGAATCTCGCACATGCGAATGTTGTTGTTCATAAACTCGGGAAGCATTGACGAAACGAGGAAACGGATGCGGTTCCGCTGCAGATTATCGCGTGTACGGTCATCATAGACAAGTAGTTTGTCAATGGGGTAAACCATAGCGTTGCGCACGTTGTTCTCGCCCTCCAGATTAGGCGAGCCGATGAAGATACCCTCGTTCTCGGGCGCACAACTCAACTCGTGATAGTCGCCGTCGCGTCCGTTGTTCAGCACGGGGAAACGGTTCAGGAAAACACCGTTGCTCTCCTTACTCTCATATATCTTCAGCAGGCGGCGCTTACCCATCGTGGTGTAGAACTCGCTGAGGGCAGAACCCAACTGCTTCATATTACGGTTGTAGCCATACTCGCTCCAGTGATACACCAAGTGGTTAGTCGGCAGGCGCTCAGGCAGCAAGTGGTAGGTGACGAACTGGTTGAGCAGGTTGCCCTCGTCCTCGTAATCAGTATTGCGGGCTGCTTCGGGATAGATTCCCTTTGCATCCAAATAGGCCACGACGTCCTCAATAGTAATCTCCAGGGCAGGCTTGCCAATCTCGGCCGTCCAGAAACTGTCAGTTTCGGCAAAATAGGTGAAGCCATAGTAGCGATGCTCGGGCGTATGGAAATTGTGGCCCTCCAGCTCGTATTCAGTCGTATTCACCTTGATATCCCCTCTCAGGTACATATCTTCGTAAACCTGATCCTGATACATATCAAGAGTGTCTCTGAGTCCGACGGCCAGAGCAAGCATAGAGGCCACATGGAAACCTTCTCGTCCCTGGTCGATATTATCAAACATCCAGTGGCCAAGAGTGTTGTTGCTTGGCGCCACAACGCCATTCATTATATGGATTACACCGTTTATAGCTGGAATATCGTGGTTGCGCACGTCCATCGGCTCATTGTTGATAAGGTAGAGGTCAAGGCTATCATCACTCAGGTGAACCGAGAGGCGGCGGTCATACATATTGGGCAGGCTGATTTCGCCGTCCTGCTGAATAGGGAAGTCGTATGTGTAAACCTGCGTATTATCCCCGCCATCCAAGATACTGTTGTACACGACAACCTTCTCAATGGAGTCACGGGCGCGTTCAGAGTGGAAGCCATCCCAGCTGGGCTCAGTAATGATGCCTTTGCGCCACAACGTGTCAAGATAGAGCTGGATAGCATCGTTGGTAGGAGCAAAGACCGTATAATTACCACGAGCCGAAAGCAGCTGAATCAGGGTGGTTTCAGATATGCGGCTCACTGGCACTTGAGTAAGCAGGCGCACATATTCCGAGTACTGCTCATGTTTCTGCAGATAGTCCGCAATAGTGATATCCTTAAATACATAGCGCGAAGAGGAATCAATAGTTTCCGTACACGAAACAAAACAGGAAACCATTGCAGCAATAACTGCAACGGCGAAAAAAGACTTTCTCGTCTGAGTCATTAAAATATTACCAAAACTCATTTTTATGTGTTTTTTACAATACTTAATAAGAGGTTTAAAGATATGATTACGGCATAAAACAGCCTTTTAGCCTGCAAATATAATTCTTTTAAACCATTCAACGGGCGCGTTTGCCGTTAAATTTTGTTAATTCTGCAACTTTGCATAAATATCAAAAAAAAATCCCGATGCATCCAAAGATGCACCGGGAAAAAAACTTATTGACAAAAAAACGAAAAATCAAAGCTCATCTACATAATCCAGTATTGTCTTTCGGCTGGCCAGGACGCGGTCATAATCGTCGCGGCTTCCAACTACGATACGGTCGAACTCGCGTATTCCGGTTCCAGCAGGAATCAGATGGCCACAGATAACGTTCTCCTTCATGCCTTCCAAACGGTCGCTGCGTCCATTGATGGCAGCCTCGTTGAGCACCTTAGTGGTTTCCTGGAAGGAGGCAGCAGAAATGAAACTGCTTGTCTGAAGTGCTGCGCGGGTGATACCCTGAAGGATCTGAAGCGAAGTAGCAGGTACAGCATCGCGAACCTGAACTTGCCTGAGGTCCTTACGCTTGAGCAAGGAATTCTCGTCACGCAGACGACGAGCCGTGATTATCATACCCTTCTGCATCGTTTCCGAGTCGCCCGCATCAGTAACAACCTTTTTGCCCCAGATGCGATCGTTCTCCTCCGAGAACTCCAACTTATCAACAACCTGTTGCTCAAGGAAGCGCGTATCACCAGGCTGGTCAATCTGAACTTTACGCATCATTTGGCGAACGATTACTTCAAAGTGCTTATCGTTAATCTTAACGCCCTGCAAACGGTAAACGTCCTGAATCTCATTGACAATATATTCCTGAACGGCAGTGGGACCCTTGATTGCCAGGATATCAGCCGGTGTGATTGCGCCATCAGACAACGGCGTGCCAGCACGCACATAGTCATTCTCCTGAACCAGAACCTGCTTGCTCAGGGGCACCAGGTACTTGCGAACATCACCGACCTTGCTGGTTACGATAATTTCCCGATTACCGCGCTTGAGTTTACCCATAGAAACTTCACCGTCAATCTCAGCCACAACGGCGGGATTACTTGGATTACGAGCCTCAAAGAGTTCGGTTACTCGAGGCAGACCGCCCGTGATATCACCGCCACCGCCTACAACACGAGGTATCTTCACCAGAACATCACCAGCCTTAACGACCTGCCCATCCTCTACAGCGATATGGCCGCCAATAGGGAAGTTGTACGTACGGATAAGTTCTCCGTTCTCGTCCAGGATATGAGCTGCAGGCACCTTGGTTCTGTCACGGGACTCTATCACAATGAGTTCGCGCAATCCAGTAGTTTCATCGGCCTCTACACGATAGGTTACGCCCTCTATGACATCCTCAAACTGGATGCGGCCAGGCGTTTCTGTAACGATGACGGCATTAAATGGATCCCACTTAGCCACAACATCGCCTTTAGCTACGACATCACCTTCCTTCTTGTAGAGAGTGCTACCATAAGGCACATTCTGAGTTAAGAGGATGATACCCGTATTTGGATCAACGAAACGCACTTCAGCCAAACGGCCTACAACCATCATTACGGCTCGACCTTCTTCGTCCACGATATCTACAGTGCGCAGTTCCTCGAACTCCACACGAGCATCGTACTTAGCCTTAATCATAGCATTGGCAGCTGCATTACCAGCCACACCACCACCATGGAAAGTACGCAAAGTCAACTGAGTACCAGGCTCTCCGATAGACTGTGCAGCGATGACACCCACAGCCTCACCCTTCTGAACCATACGGCCCGTAGCCAGGTTACGACCGTAACACTTCATGCAAACGCCCTTGCGGCTCTCACAGGTAAGTACGGAACGTATTTCGACACTCTCAATAGGACTGGCCTCTATCTCTTGCGCCTTGGCCTCGTTTATTTCATCACCGGCAGCACAAATCAGTTTGCCCGTCGTGGGATGTATGATATCATGCACAGAAACACGTCCCAGGATACGGTCATACAAAGTGCTTATCACCTCATCGCCATTCTTCAGCGCCGTGCAGACAAGTCCGCGGAGAGTTCCACAGTCTTCCTCATTTATAATAACGTCGTGACTGACATCAACAAGGCGGCGCGTCAGATAACCGGCATCGGCCGTCTTCAAAGCAGTATCGGCCAAACCCTTACGGGCACCGTGAGTTGAAATAAAGTACTCAAGTACGCTCATTCCTTCCTTAAAGTTCGAGATAATAGGATTCTCGATCGTCAAAGGCTCGGCACCAGCCTTCTGAGGCTTGGCCATCAGGCCACGCATGCCTGAAAGCTGACTAATCTGTCCTGCACTACCACGAGCGCCAGAATCTAGCATCATGTAAACAGCATTGAACCCTTGGTCAGCCTCCTTCATCGTCTTCATCAAAATGGCGGAGAGGTCATTGTTTACATGTGTCCAAGTATCAACCACCTGGTTGTATCGTTCCTTGTCTGTGATGAAGCCCATGCCGTATTCACCAGCAATGCGCTCAACTTCTTCATTACCCTTACGGATGAGTTCCTCCTTTTCCTTCGGAATAATAATATCACCCAAGTTGAAAGACAACCCGCCTTCGTAAGCCAAACGATAGCCAAGATTCTTAATGCCATCCAAGAACTCACAGGCCCTAGCAACGCCAACGGTCTTTATCACATCAGTTATAATACCACGCAGGGTCTTTTTGGAAATAACGTCATTGAAATAACCGACCTCGACGGGGATGATTTCATTAGCAATCACACGTCCTACGGAAGTCTCAACCATTCGTTTGCCTAAAATACCGTTTTCCAGGATATCATCAACCATCACACTGACAGGAGCATGAACATCCACACGCTTTTCATTGTAGGCAATGATAGCCTCCTCTGGGCCATAGAACTTGAGTCCACTTCCCTTTGCTCCGGGACGGAGTTTAGTAATATAGTACAGACCCAGCACCATATCCTGAGAAGGAACGGTAATAGGGGCTCCGTTAGCCGGATTCAATATATTATGAGATTGCAGCATTAAAATCTGTGCCTCAAGGATAGCCTCATTACTCAGCGGCAAATGAACAGCCATCTGGTCACCATCGAAGTCTGCATTGAAGGCAGTACATGCCAGCGGGTGCAGCTGAATGGCCTTTCCCTCAATCATCTTAGGCTGGAAGGCCTGAATACCAAGGCGGTGCAAAGTCGGAGCACGGTTCAACAAAACAGGGTGACCTTTCATGACATATTCAAGAATATCCCAAATGATAGGTTCCTTGCGATCCACAATTTTCTTTGCACTCTTAACTGTCTTCACAATGCCACGCTCAATAAGCTTGCGAATAACAAAAGGCTTATATAATTCAGCGGCCATGAGCTTCGGCAAGCCACATTCTCCCATCTTCAGCTCAGGACCAACCACAATAACAGAACGAGCGGAATAATCGACACGCTTACCAAGCAGATTCTGACGGAATCGGCCTTGCTTTCCTTTCAATGAATCAGAAAGTGACTTCAGGGGTCGGTTGCTATCAGTCTTCACTGCGCTACTCTTACGGCTATTGTCAAACAAACTATCTACTGCTTCTTGCAGCATTCGCTTCTCATTACGCAGAATAACTTCAGGTGCTTTAATCTCTATCAACCTCTTCAGGCGATTGTTGCGGATAATCACACGACGATAAAGATCATTCAAATCGCTTGTGGCAAAACGTCCGCCATCAAGGGGTACTAACGGACGCAGCTCTGGTGGAATGACTGGCAATATACGCATAATCATCCATTCGGGCTTGTTGCGGTTGCGACTGGCTCGGAAACTCTCCACTATGGGCAGACGCTTCAAAGCCTCGTTCTTACGCTGTTGAGCTGTGTCCTGACTGGCGGCATCACGCAACTCATAGGACAGAGAATCCAAATCCAACTGAACAAGAAGGTCGTAAATAGCCTCTGCACCCATTTTTGCAATAAACTTATTCGGGTCGGAATCTTCCAGGAACGCGTTATTCTGAGGCAATTTATCCAAGACCTCCATATATTCATCTTCCGAAAGCAGATCACATTTTGCCAAGGGAAAGTCAGGGTCATTGGCCATGGGACCTGGCTGAATCACGACATAACGTTCGTAATAAATCACGGCATCCAACTTTTTCGTGGGCATGCCCAGAAGATAGCCGATTTTATTGGGTAACGAACGGAAATACCAAATGTGAGCTACAGGAACAACCAGCTGGATGTGTCCACTACGCTCGCGACGAACCTTTTTTTCAGTCACCTCTACGCCACATCGGTCACATACAATACCCTTGTAACGGATACGCTTATACTTTCCGCAATGGCACTCATAGTCCTTGGTAGGACCGAAGATACGCTCACAGAAAAGACCATCGCGCTCTGGTTTGTAGGTGCGGTAGTTTATTGTCTCAGGCTTGAGAACCTCGCCATGTGAATTCTCCAGGATTTCCTCAGGAGAAGCCAGGCTGATGGTTATCTTGGTAAAATTATTCTTTACCCTATTTTCTTTTTTAAAAGCCATATTTATATCCTTTCTTGAAAAGAGTATTTAATCCAATGTTACACTCAGTCCCAAACCACGTAACTCATGGAGCAGGACATTCAGAGATTCGGGAATACCAGGTGTCGGCATGGGATCGCCCTTGACAATAGCCTCATAGGCCTTGCTGCGGCCCACCACATCATCACTCTTGATTGTCAAAATCTCCTGCAACACATGAGATGCGCCAAAGGCCTCAATGGCCCACACCTCCATCTCACCAAAACGCTGGCCACCAAATTGAGCTTTACCGCCCAAAGGCTGCTGAGTAATCAGTGAGTACGGACCGATACTGCGGGCATGCATCTTATCTTCAACCATATGACCTAACTTAAGCATATAAGCTACACCTACGGTTGCCAATTGGTCGAAGGGCTCACCGGTAGCACCATCGTACAACTGTGTAGAACAATAGCGAGGTAAACCAGCCTTGTCGGTCCATTCACAAAGATCATCCAAAGTTGCGCCGTCAAAGATAGGCGTAGCGAACTTCACACCCAACTTACGGCCAGCAGCACCCAACACGGTTTCGAAGATCTGACCGATATTCATTCGCGAAGGCACGCCAAGCGGGTTCAGTACAATATCAACGGGCGTTCCGTCAGCCAAGAATGGCATATCCTCCTGACGTACGACCTTGCTGACAATACCCTTGTTACCATGTCGGCCGGCCATTTTATCTCCCACACCAATCTTACGTTTCTTAGCCACATAGACCTTTGCCATCTGTATGATACCATTGGGAAGGTCATCGCCGATGTTAATGGCGAAGCGCTTACGCTGGGTCTCTGCACCAAGCAACTTATATTTTTTCAGGAAGTTTATAATCAGCTGGCCTATCAACTCATTGATGTGGTCGTCGTTCGTCCAACCCGTCAACTGAACTGTAGCAAAATCAAAAGTATTGAGTATACTTGCGGTAATGTTCGCGCCTTTGGGTATCAATATGGCATCCATATAATCCTTGACGCCCTGACTTTTCTTGCCTTTTGTGAGTTCCAAGAGTTTATCCACCAAGATAGCTTTAAGATCTGCCACCTTACTATTAAATTCCTCATCAATTGCAGCAAGACGAGGCTTGTCTTGTGCCTTTGCGGAACGGCTCTTAATAGCTTTAGAGAAAAGTTTCTTGTCAATAACTACACCATTCAGAGAAGGACTGGCCTTTAACGATGCATCCTTCACATCGCCAGCCTTATCGCCAAAGATTGCCCTCAGCAGTTTCTCTTCTGGACTGGGGTCACTCTCACCCTTAGGGGTAATCTTACCAATCATTATATCGCCTGGGGCGACACGGGCACCAATACGTATGATACCGTTCTCATCCAGGTCTTTCGTAGCCTCCTCACTCACATTAGGGATATCGGCTGTCAGTTCCTCCATGCCGCGTTTTGTTTCGCGAACCTCAAGGCTAAATTCCTCAACATGTACGCTCGTCAGGAGGTCCTCACGCACCACTCGCTCATTGAGTACAATGGCATCTTCATAATTATAACCCTTCCAAGGCATATATGCCACAAGAAGATTACGTCCTAATGCCAACTCACCATTCTCTGTAGAATAGCCCTCGGTCAGTATCTGGCCTTTTGTAACACGATCACCCTTGTTACAAATAGGACGAAGGTCTATCGTCATATTCTGATTAGTACGGCGGAATTTAGGAATACGATACTCCTTCAACGCGGGCTCAAAGCTAACAAATTCTTCCTCTTCTGTGCGATCATAAAGGATTCGGATTGTTGTGGCATCAACATACTCAACAACGCCTTCCCCTTCTGCTGTAATCATCGTTCGGGAATCAACACAGAGTTGACGTTCGATACCAGTTCCTACAATAGGAGCCTCTGTACGCATCAGAGGTACTGCCTGACGCATCATGTTTGAGCCCATCAATGCACGATGGGCGTCATCATGCTCCAAGAAAGGAATAAGCGAGGCAGCAATAGATGCAATCTGCTGGGGCGCCACATCCATCAAATTCACGTCGCTGGGTGGCACAACAGGGTAATCATCATCCTTACGGCACTTCACCTTGGCACGGATAAAGGTACCATCATCATTAAGAGGGGCGTTACCTTGACCAATAATTTTGCCTTCCTCTTCCTCTGCTGTCATATACTGTATTCCCTCATCCGACAAATCTACGACACCATCCTTTACTTTTCGATAAGGAGTCTCAATAAAGCCCAAATCATTTATTTTAGCAAAGACGCAAAGGGACGATATAAGTCCGATATTCGGACCTTCAGGCGATTCAATGGGACAAAGACGACCATAATGAGTGTAATGTACGTCACGCACCTCGAATCCTGCACGCTCACGCGACAATCCACCGGGTCCAAGTGCCGAAAGACGACGTTTGTGTGTTACCTCTGCCAATGGATTCGTTTGATCCATGAACTGGGATAAAGCGTTCGTACCAAAGAATGAATTTATGACACTACTTATAGTCTTGGCATTTATCAAATCCATAGGAGTGAAGACCTCGTTGTCGCGCACATTCATCCTCTCACGGATAGTTCGACTCATACGGGCTAAACCTACTGCAAACTGATTAGCCAATTGCTCTCCAACAGTGCGAACGCGACGATTGCTCAAATGGTCTATATCATCCACACTCGCTTTGGAATTCACAAGCTCGATAAGGTACTTAATAATTTCAATAATATCTTCCTTTGTCAAGACACGCACGCCAGGGTCTGTATCCAAATTCAGTTTGTGATTGATACGATAACGGCCGACTTCTCCTAAATCATAACGTTTCTCGCTGAAAAACAAATTTGTGATGACTTCGCGCGCACTAGCATCATCTGCAGGATCAGCATTACGCAGTTGGCGATAAATATACCAAACGGCTTCTTTTTCGCTATTGGAGGTATCCTTTTGTAGGGTATTAAAAATGATTGAATAATCAGACGTCTGTCCATCTTCTTTATGAATAAGGATACTGCGTACCTTGCTGTCCAATATAATTTCTATATTATCCTCCGTCAATTCGCTTTCTCGCTCCAGAACAACTTCATTACGCTCAATGGAAACAACTTCGCCAGTGTCCTCATCAACAAAGTCCTCAACCCAGCTTTTCAATACACGGGCAGCCAATTTTGAGCCCATATATGCTTTTAGGTTTTCACGAGTAACAACAACCTCTTCTGCAAGATTAAAAATCTGAAGGATGTCTTTATCGTTTTCATATCCGATAGCACGAAGCAAAGTCGTTACAGGCAACTTCTTCTTACGATCAATATATGCGTACATAACATTATTAATGTCTGTAGCAAATTCGATCCAACTTCCTTTGAAAGGAATGATACGAGCCGAATACAATTGTGTACCGTTTGCATGAATACTACTCCCAAAAAACACGCCAGGAGAACGATGTAGCTGAGATACTACAACACGTTCAGCACCATTTATAACAAATGTGCCGTTATGAGTCATGTATGGTATTGGGCCCAGGAAAACATCCTGAATCACAGTATCAAAATCCTCATGGTCAGGATCGGTACAATACAATTTCAACTTTGCCTTTAAAGGCACGCTATAGGTAAGACCTCTTTCCAAACATTCCTCAATGGAATATCTTGGTGGGTCAATATAATAATCCAAGAACTCTAGAACAAAGTTATTCCTTGTATCTGCAATAGGGAAATTCTCTGAAAAGACTTTATAAAGTCCATCGTTCTTTCGGAGTTCTGGAGGAGTATCCAACTGGAGGAAGTCCTTAAACGACTTCAACTGCACTTCCAAGAAGTCGGGATAAGGCATCGGATTCTTTACGGAAGCGAAATTTACTCTTTGATTGTTATTGTTTGAAGCCATCAAAAAAAATATTATTGACTCGGAGAATATTTATAGACACAAAAAGGTAAAGAACCCTCTACCAGAGGATCCTTTACCGTATAACCTGATAAACAGGAAGTAAAACTTACTTCAGTTCAATCTCAGCACCAGCCTCTTCAAGAGTCTTCTTCAAAGCCTCTGCATCGGCCTTAGGCATGCCTTCCTTCAATGTGCTGGGTGCACCGTCAACCAATTCCTTAGCCTCCTTAAGACCAAGACCGCAGGACTCCTTCACAGCTTTCACAACCTGAAGCTTAGCAGCGCCTGCACTCTTCAGAACAACGTCGAACTCAGTCTTCTCTTCCTCTGCAGCTGCACCAGCACCAGCAGCGGGAGCAGCAGCAACTGCAACAGCTGCAGCAGCAGGCTCAATTCCATACTCATCCTTCAGGATGGTTGCCAACTCGTTTACTTCTTTGACTGTCAAGTTTACCAACTCTTCAGCAATAGCTTTTAAATCTGCCATTTTATTCAAATTTTATTTGTTTATTACTTTGTTAATTAATTGTGGTCATCAGGGGGAGATTATTCACCCTTCTCACCCAGAGTCTTCAGAACTCCATGAATCGTATTCTGTCCAGACTGCAGTGCAGACAGAACATTCTTGGCCGGAGACTGCAGCAGAGCAACAATCTCAGCGATAACCTCATTCTTGCTCTTAATTGAGCAAAGAACATCCAACTGATTAGCACCCACATAAATGCCTTCTTCAGCATACGCAGCCTTCAATTCAGGCTTTGTAACCTTCTTAGAGAGCAATTCCTTTAGCATCTTGGCAGGCGCATTGGCCACTTCCGTAAATAATACGGCAGTAGTGCCCTTCAAGCTACCATAGATGGGTTCAAAATCAACATCACTGGCTTCCAAAGCTTTATGAAGAAGAGTGTTTTTAACAACAACCATCTTCAGTCCACTCTGGAAACATTTGCGACGTAGAGCACTGGTAGCAGCAGCGTCCATACCCTCAACATCCACCAAATAGAAATGAGGATATTTTGACAGCAATTCACCAAGTTGTGCAATAATTACGCTTTTATCTTCCTTTCTCATGATTTCCTCGCATTTTAGATTTCCTCAGTAGCCTTTGGATCAACCTTGATACCGCGGCTCATCGTACTTGAAAGATAAATACTCTTGATGTATGTACCCTTAGCAGCTGCGGGCTTCAACTTAATAATAGTTGATATGAACTCCCTTGCGTTTTGTGCAATCTGCTCAGGGGTAAAAGACACCTTCCCAATAGAGGTATGAACGATACCGGTCTTATCAACCTTAAAATCGATTTTACCCTGCTTTACCTCGCGGATAGCCTTAGCCACGTCCATAGTCACAGTTCCACTCTTGGGGTTAGGCATCAAGCCACGGGGACCCAAGATACGACCCAGGGCACCAATTTTACCCATGATGGCCGGCATAGTGATAATTACATCAACATCAGTCCAGCCACCCTTAATCTTCTCGATATACTCATCGAGACCAACATAGTCGGCACCTGCCTCTTTGGCAGCAGTTTCAGCATCGGGGGTGCAAAGGCACAATACTCGTGTCACCTTACCGGTACCATTGGGCAGTGAAACTACGCCACGTACCATCTGGTTGGCTTTACGAGGATCAACGCCTAGACGCACATCGATATCAACAGAAGCATCAAACTTGGTGGTAGTAATTTCCTTCACCAATGCTGAAGCCTCTCTCAGTGTGTATGCCTTCCCTGCTTCAATTTTATCAGCTACCAACTTCTGATTCTTTGTCAGTTTACTCATTTTAATTGAAGTTTTATTAATTATTTACCAGGGAATTCACCTTGTACTGTGATACCCATACTTCTCGCTGTACCTGCAACCAAAGTCATTGCAGACTCAATAGTGAAACAGTTAAGGTCTGGCATTTTGTCCTGAGCAATAGTGCGAACCTGATCCCAAGTGACTGAGGCCACCTTTTTACGGTTAGGTTCAGCAGAACCGCCCTTGATCTTGGCTGCTTCCATCAATTGTATTGCCACTGGAGGGGTCTTGACGATAAAGTCATAAGATTTGTCAGTGTAATACGTAATAACAACAGGGAGAACCTTACCGGCCTTGTCCTGTGTTCTG
The DNA here is from genome assembly GCA_946407895.1 of uncultured Prevotellaceae bacterium. Taxonomy (GTDB): domain Bacteria; phylum Bacteroidota; class Bacteroidia; order Bacteroidales; family Bacteroidaceae; genus Physcousia. The sequence goes on along the minus strand of CAMJQA010000025.1, from coordinate 1,027 downwards.
GCGTTGAATGCCTTACAGAAATCCATGATGTTAATACCCTTAGAGCCCAAGGCAGGACCCACTGGGGGAGATGGATTTGCAGCGCCTCCTTTAATCTGTAACTTGATTAATCCAGCAACTTCTTTAGCCATTTGTTTTATTATTTATTAATTGTACATGAAAAAGTGAGATACATGTAACAGGATGTATCACAACTTTTCAACTTGCATAAAGCCTAGTTCCAAAGGAGTTTTTCTCCCAAAGATCTTGACCATCACTTTCAACTTCTTCTTTTCGTTATTTACTTCCTCAATGATAGCATCAAATCCACGGAAAGGACCTTCAGTGACTTTAACACTTTCGCCCACTTCAAATGGAATGATTATATCCTCAGGAATCTCTGCAATCTCGTCAATAGTGCCCAGCATTTGGTTCACTTCAGCAGGACGCAGAGGCATAGGTTTCGTGTTTGATTTTGTATCGCTCAAGAAACCAAGCACATTAGGTACATTACGCAACAGAGGTTGAACCTCACCCACCAGTTCTGCCTCAACAAAGACATATCCGGCATAGCGATTCTTCTCCTTTACAACACGTTTTCCATTACGAACCGCAACCACTTTTTCTGTTGGGATAAGAACTTGAGACACATGCTTAGCAAAATCTCCACCTTGGTGAAGCATTGCATCTATGTACTCTTTCACCTTGCCTTCCTTTCCACTAATGGCACGCATAACATACCATTTCATTTCAGTTTCAGCCATTCTCCTAACTTTTCTAAGTGGTTAGCGTAACATACCATAAATAGCCTCCATACCCGTTTGGAATATGAAGTCCATAACGAAAACTACCAGCGCAATGCATAGGGAAGCTGTTATAACTACAACTGCGCTGTTCATAAGTTCTGAACGTGAAGGCCACGTGGTCTTATGCACAAGTTCTTCGTATGAATCCTTGCAATATTGTTTAATGCTTTCAAACATAATATTTTTGTTTTTATGCACGGGAAGAGAGGCTCGAACTCCCGACACCTGGTTTTGGAGACCAG
>CAMJQA010000024.1 GCA_946407895.1 uncultured Prevotellaceae bacterium | reverse complement strand
GGGGTAGCCGATGATTCCGTATTTATCCATAGGGAGAGAAAGGTTCAAAGTTCAAAGGGGCTACTTCTCCGCCAGGTACATCGTGCTCAGCCCGAAGGTGAAGCGCTTCCACTGTATGCTACGGAAACCGATGCGCAGCAGTATCTGCTCCATGACCTCGCCCTGGGGGAAGGCGGCCATCGAGGCGGGCAGGTAGGTATAAGCCTTGTCGTTATGGCTGATGAGCCAGCCGATGGCAGGCATCACTACATGCGAGTAGAGCCAGAAGAGCTGCTTCATAGGGAACCGGGGCGGAGTGGTCAGCTCCACGATGAGCAGGTGCCCGCCCTCGCACAGCACACGGTACATCTCCCTCAGCCCTGCCTCCAGGTCCTGGAAGTTACGCACCCCGTAGGCCGAGGTCACGGCATCGAAGCTCTCGTCGGGGAAGCTCAGCTGCAGGCAGTCCTCGCGCTGGAAGCGTATGACGTCCTGCAGGCCCATCTCGGCCACCTTCCTGCGCCCCACCGCCATCATGCCCTCGGAAATGTCGGCTCCTATCAGGCACTTGGGCTTCAGCCGCTGAGCCGACAGGATGGCGAAATCTCCTGTCCCCGTGGCCACGTCCAGTATGCGCTGCGGCCCGAACTGCCCCAGGGCATCGATAGCCTTGCGCCGCCAGCCCTTGTCTATCCCCAGCGACAGGGTATGGTTCAGGCGGTCGTAGGTGGGGGCTATGTCGTCGAACATCTCCTCCACCTGCTCTGCCTTGCTCCCGCCGCGGTCGCCGTAGGGCATCACCTCTTCTGCTGCGTCTGCCATCCTGTTCCGTATTAGTTCCGCCTGTTCAGCCAGGCCGTAACGTTCCGCTGTATGCGCGCCTCTATGCCGCCCTCGGCATCGGCGGGCACGAACTTCTCGCCCACGATGTGCTCATAGAGCTCTATGTAGCGCTCGCTCACGCTCTCGGCATACTCGTCGGTAATCTCGGGCATCACCTGGCCGGGCTGGTTCATGAAGTTATGCTCTATGAGCCACTGGCGCACAAACTCCTTCGAGAGCTGCCGCTGCGGCTCACCGTTGCGGAACTTCTGCTCGTAGCCCTCGGCATAGAAGTAGCGGCTGCTGTCGGGGGTGTGAATCTCGTCGATGAGTATGACGCGCCCGTCGCGCTTGCCGAACTCGTACTTCGTGTCCACCAGTATAAGCCCCTTCTGGGCTGCTATCTCGCTGCCACGCCTGAAGAGGGCGCGTGTGTAGGCCTCCATCTGCTCATAGTCCTCGCGGGAGACGATGCCCTGGGCGATAATCTCCTCGCGGGATATATTCTCGTCGTGCCCCTCCTCGGCCTTCGTGGTCGGGGTGATGATGGGTTCTGGGAAGCGCTCGTTCTCCCGCATGCCATCGGGCAGCTTCACGCCGCACAGCTCGCGGCATCCGTTCTTGTACTCGCGCCATGCCGAACCGGTCAGGTAGCCGCGTATGATCATCTCCACGCGGAAGCCCTCGGCTTTCAGCCCTACGGTAACCATAGGGTCGGGCGTGCCCAGCTTCCAGTTGGGCACGATGTCGGCCGTGGCATCCAGGAAATTGGCAGCAATCTGGTTCAGCACCTGCCCCTTGAAGGGGATTCCCTTCGGCAGGATGACGTCGAAGGCTGAAATGCGGTCTGTGGCAACCATGACCATCAGGTCGTCATTGATGTTATACACATCGCGGACTTTGCCGTGATATACACTCACCTGCCCGGGCAGGGTCAGGTCTGTTCTCGTTAATGCGTTCAACATATCTGTTCCGTATATTATATTATGTATGACTATTCGGTTGTCTCTTTCCCCGCGTCTTTCTCCCGCCTCTCGTAGGCTTCCACTATGCGGGTCACCAGGCGGTGGCGCACGATGTCCCTTTTATTCAGGTGCACCACGCCGATGCCGGGCACGCCCTCCAGTATCTCCAGGGCTTCCACCAGGCCGGACTTCACATTCCTGGGCAGGTCAATCTGCGTCATGTCGCCGGTCACAATCATCTTGGAGTTCATGCCCATGCGGGTGAGGAACATCTTTATCTGCGCACTGGTGGTATTCTGTGCCTCGTCCAGGATGACGACGGCATCGTTCAGCGTACGGCCGCGCATAAAGGCCAGGGGGGCTATCTGCACCACATCCTGCTCCATCATCTCGCGCAGCCGCTGCACGGGTATCATGTCCTCCAGGGCATCGTAGAGGGGCTGCAGGTAGGGGTCGATCTTCTCCTTCATGTCGCCCGGCAGGAAACCCAGTTTCTCGCCGGCCTCCACAGCGGGGCGAGACAGGATTATCTTCCGCACCTCCTTGTTCTTCAGTGCCCTGACGGCCAGGGCTATGCTCGTATACGTCTTGCCCGAACCAGCCGGCCCGACGGCAAAGAGCATGTCGTTCTCCTCGTATGCCCTTACCAGCTTCTGCTGGTTCTCGCTGCGGGCCGTGATGGGCTTCCCCGTCACGCTATACACGATTACGCCCTCCACACCATCGCGCCGCACCTTCTCGCCGCGCGTTATCTGCAGGATATCCTCCTCCGTCAGGCTGTTGTACTTCAGGCAGTGCTGCTGCAGCTTGTCTATGTTCTCCTCAAAGGCACTCATCTCCAACTCGTCGCCCATCACGTGTATGACGTTCCCCCGCGCCACAATGCGCAATTTGGGATAGAGCGCCTTTACCATCTGAATGTTGGCATTGTTCACGCCGTATAGGATAACCGGGTCGATATCTTCAATAACTATATGCTTCTCTAACATCCGTTTTTGTGGACTTTCCTCTTTTTTTGCTGCAAATTTACTCAAACTATTTGAATTATTCCACTATTTTGCTTAACTTTGTTCGCGAAAATATGAGAAGACTGAAGAAAAAGCTATATTTGGGCCTTTGTGGAGGCGTGGTTGCAGCACTCGCTGTAGTGAGAGCCCTCAATCCCGGTATAATGAGGAGCATGCCCGATGAAAGGGATACGGTTGGCGTGGAGGAGCCGGTAGTGGCGCCCATTGCCAAGCTGGCTGCCGACCGCCCTGTCTCTATGCCCAAGGACGACCGCCCTGTCTCTATGCCCAAGGGTGAGAGCCCCAGGTATCATCCCATCCGCAGTGTCCCTTCCTATAATGCGGCATTCCCCGACGTTCAGGATGTGCAGATTGTGGCGGCTATGAAATGGGGTGTCAGGCCCGTGAAGAATCGCCGGCAGGCTGAGGAGCGCAAGAGCGAGCTGGTTTATATCGGTTCGAACCCTTTCTATGATATCGACCCGGCTATGCAGAGCAGTATTCCCTATCTGGTTCCGCGAGCCAGCGACTTGCTCTACGACATTGGGCGCAACTTCCTGGACAGCCTCTACGTGAAGGGTGTTCCCCTGCACAAGATTATCGTCTCCAGCGTACTGCGCACCGAGGATGACGTGGCCCGCCTGCTGCGCCGTAACGGCAACGCCAGCGAGCAGAGCTGCCACCGCTTCGGCACGACTTTCGACATCTGCTATAACCGGTACACCACGGTGTCGGCGCCCGGCGGGCCTCAGCGTCGTGCGGTTCAGAACGACACGCTGAAGTGGGTGCTCAGCGAGGTCTTGCGCGATGTCCGGCAGGAGGGGCGCTGCTACATCAAGCACGAGGTGAAGCAGGGCTGCTTCCATATTACGGTAAGATAGGCTGAAGGTTCATGGATTAAGGGCTGAAGGTTCGAGGATTAAGGGCGGAAGGTTCGAGGATTAAGGGCTGAAGGTTCATGGATTAGGGGATTCAAAATCTTTTGGGTTGGAGGATTAATGTATAAGGTTCAGGGTTCAAGGACTAAGCCCTGAACCCTGAACCTTAATGTTTTATTCGCTGGCCTGCCGAGGCAGATGCCCGCGGGCCTTAATAGGTCATCTTGGGCTCGAGCTCCTTGGCAAGGGCAATCATCTTCTGCACCTCGACGAGAGCGGGCACGCGGCCGCAGATGTGGCGCTGGGCATTTACTTCCTCCAGCTTAGGCTGCAGGTTTTCGGCTACGCGATGACGGAATTCCTTTACGGTATCCACGCCAGCGGCCTCGAGCAACTCGGCAAACTGGGGTCCTACGCCTTTGATGCGGTACAGGTCGGCATGGTTTGTCCAGCGCAGGATGAGCTTTTCGCTGATGCCGGTTGCCTCGGCCAGTTCCTTGCGTCCCTTGGGGTCTGCGCACTTTTCAAGCAGTTCACTCACTTTTTTGATGCCTGCTGCAATCAGTTTTGGGGCGTATGCGTCGCCAACGCCCTCGATGTCGATAATCTTGTAATCCATACTCGTTTTGTTTTGATGTTAGTATAATAAAAGACGTTTCCAGGTGGCAAATATATAGATTATCCGCGAGAGGAGCAACGTTTTTGCCATTTTTTTACGTTTAGCATCCGGTTTTTTATTATCTAAGACACTTGTCAAGTGCTTCCTCTATTGCTTTGCGGTCCATTTTCTGCCCGATGAAGACGATTTTCTGCATGCGGTCGCCGTAATACTCGTCCCAGTCGTGGCGCAGTGTGGCATCGCGGGCCAGCATGTCCCTGAGCTCGTCCTGCGGCATGGTGGCATACCATTGGCCGGCGTTCTTTATGGAGACTTGCCGGCCTGCCTGCTCGAAGACGTAGCAGGTATCGCGCTCGTCGTGGAAGTAGCACACGCCCTTGGCCCGGATTATGCTCTTGGGCCAGTGGCGGGCTACGAACTCGTCGAAGCGGCCCAGGTCCATGGGCTCGCGCCGGTAATATACGAAGGTGCCGATGCCGTATTCCAGGGCCTCGCCCTCGCCTTCATGGTGATGGTGGTGGTGATGGTGGCCGTGCTCGGCGTGCTCTTCGTGATGGTGATGGTCGCCGTCACCATCGTGCTCCTCGTGATGGTGATGCTCGTCCTCATCATCGTGCTCCCCGGGATGGTGATGGTCGCTATGGTCATCGTGCTCCCCGGGATGATGATGGTCGTCATCGTCTTCCTCGGCTGGCTTCTCTATTTCATGAATCCAGGCGGCGCTGGTGGCCACGCGCTCGAAGTCGAAGGCACCGGTGTTGAGGAGCCGTTCCAGCGGCACGTCGCCGTAGTTGCAGTCGATAATCTCGGCCCGGGGCTGTATGGTGCGCACTATCTGTCGTATGCGCTCCAGGTCGTCGGGCTCCACCTCGGCGGCCTTGTTCAGCAAGATTGTGGTGCAGAACTCTATCTGCTGGATGACGAGGTTCTCCAGGTCGTCCTCGTCGAGCCGCTGGTTGAGCAGTGCGCTTCCGCTGCCGAACTCGTCCTTCATCCTGAGGGCGTCCACCACGGTGACGATGCTGTCGAGCACGGGCACTCCGGCCTCGGTGTAGCGCGGCTCCATCTGTGGTATGCTGCAGATGGTCTGCGCTATGGGCCCGGGCTCGCAGATGCCGCTGGCCTCGATGACGATGTAGTCGAAGCATCCGGTGGCGATGATGTCATGCAGCTGCTCCACGAGGTCCATCTTCAGCGTGCAGCAGATGCAGCCGTTCTGCAGGGCCACCAGGCTGTCGTCGGCCTGATTGACCACCCCGCCCTTCTGTATGAGCGAGGCGTCGATGTTGACCTCGCCGATGTCGTTTACGATGACGGCAAAGCGTATGCCGCGCTCATTGGTGAGTATGCGGTTCAGCAGTGTCGTCTTGCCGCTGCCCAGATAACCCGTGAGCAGCAGCACGGGAATGTTCTTCTTTTTCATATCTTTAAACTTAAACTCAGTATGCGGTTCTGAAAACGAATGCAAAGATAGTGCAAACCGGGCGAAATACAAAATAAAAGCGGATATTTATTTTCATTTGCGCGGTGCAGCCTGTTTCCGGCCCCGGGGCAAGGGCACAGCCCAGGGGGCAAGCCCCGCCTTACGACCGGGGAAAACAGGGCGCCCCTCCCCCTCTGCAGCGCAAGGAAAGGAAACAGATTATGCGTACAATCAGACCACGTCATGCGCATGGCTAAAACCGATAATTTGCATGGCTAAATCCGACGATGCGCATGGCCGAATCCGATAATGTGCATTAATGAATCCGGCAATGCGCATTACTGAATCCGACCATGCGCATGGGGCGATTGATTGCTATACATTATATTATATATATATATGCCAGCGGCGCCGGAAACGGCGAAGAAGGCAGGCTCCGCACGCGTTCAGGGCCCGCCTATCCGCAGGGCGGCGATTTTCGCATCGGCCGCAAGAAAATACGCCCGCGGCCGCAACGATTAGCATACATTTGCGGCATAAAGACATGAATAATGCGCATTTTGCCAAAACAAAGGCGGCAATAATTTGCGTTTCAGGCCGCTTATCCGTAATTTTGCAGACTGAATAGATAACTTTATGAACGCTGCAAAATGAATACCAATAGACATCTGTCACTGATGCTCATGCTCTGCCTGAGCACGACCGCCCTCCTGGCCCGGAAGACACAGACCGCCGCCGTATATCGCGCAACGCCGGATACGAGCCTGCTGCAACGGCCCTTCGGCAACGCCGACCGCGGAACGTTCCTGCGGCCCGACCGCATTTTCTACCCCGAGACGTGGTTCCACTTCGTAAACGGAAACGTGCGCCGCGAAGGCATCACCCGCGACCTGGAGGCCATCGCACAGTCGGGCATACAGGGCGTACAGCTGTTCCACGGCCGCATAGGAAGCCCCGATAACTGGCCCGGAACCGAGGAGCCCATAGAGTGCCTCACCCCGAAATGGGAAGACCTGGTGCACCATACGGCCAGCGAGGCACACCGCATGGGGCTGCGCTTCAGCCTGCAGACCTGCCCCGGATGGGCTATGAGCGGCGGCCCCTGGATTAAGCCCGAACAGGCCATGCGACACATCAGCTACACCCGCACAGACATCGACGGAGGCACCCCGGCCGACCAGACGCTGGAGCTGCCCAAAATGGAGGAATGGCGCGACTGGAGGGACATCTGCGTGCTGGCATTCCCCACCCCGAAGGGCGATACCGGAGGATACTGCCAGGTGGAGGCCGTAGAGGCGCCCAGCCACCAGCAGGATTGGCAACGCCTGCTCGCCGGGGAGCGCGGCTTCAACTTCCAGCTCGCCCCCACCATGCCCGGCAAGCCATACAGAGTGAGCTTCCGGCTGAAGGGCGCGGCCACAATGCGCTCAATCGAGTTCAACCCCATCGACAACTTCAACCACAACTTCGGCGTGCAGCCCGACATACACATCCGCCTCATAGCTACACACCTGCACGAAGCGAAGGTAGTACTCGACACCGACTTCCCCCGCGCAAACTGGCAGGACAACGAGAAGACGATGACATTTGCCATCCCCGACCGCTCCGACCACGGAGAGTACACGCTCGAAATCACCAACCTACACCCAATGCGCCTGTCAAGACTGCGCTTCTCAACAGCAGCACGCGGCCACAACTGGGAGATGGAGGCCGGGTGGACGTCGCGCAGCCTGCTCAGGATGACGAACGCCGACGAGGAAACGCCGCTGAAGGACGGCCAGTACTTCGTCAGCCGCGCCAACGTAATAGACATCACCGACCACATGGATGCACAGGGACGACTGCGCTGGAACGCGCCCGCCGGACATGAGAAGTGGACCGTGCTGCGCATAGGGCACGTCAACACCGGACGCCAGAACGGGCCTGCACCAGCCGAGGCTACGGGATGGGAAGTGAACAAGCTCGACACCGCATACGTATCGCACCAGTTCCGCAGCTACATAGGCCGACTAGTGGACGGACCGCTGCGCGGGCAGGTGAACAATATGCTCATGGACAGCTGGGAATGCGCATCGCAGACATGGACACGGCACATGTTCGAGGAATTCCAGCAGCGACGCCACTACGACCTGCACACATGGCTCCCCGCCATACTGGGCTGGGTCATCGACGACCGCGAGCAGACAAGCCAGTTCCTCGACGACTGGCGCCGCACACTCAACGAGCTCTTTGCCGACAATTTCTTCGGACACATGACCCGCCTGGCGCACGAAAAAGGCATGACAGTCAGCTACGAAACCGCAGCCGGAGACATCTTCCCCGCCGACCCCATGGAGTTCTACAAGTATGCCGACGTGCCCATGACCGAGTACTGGCAACCCTTCCACAACTTCCTCGCCAACCGCAACTACAAGCCCATCCGCGCCACAGCCTCCGCCGCCCGCATGTACGGCAAGCCGCGCGTCTCGGCCGAGTCATTCACCTCATTCGAACTCACCTGGGACGAACACCTGAGCATGCTGCGCGAGGTGGCCAACCAGAATATGCTGGAGGGCGTAACCCATACCGTCTTCCACACCTATACACACAATCCCGACCCCGACCGCTACTTCCCCGGGTCGTCATTCGGCGGCGGCATCGGCACGCCATTCCTGCGCAAACAGACGTGGTGGCCCTATATGAAACACTTCAATACCTATCTGGCACGCTGCGCCTTCATGCTCGAACGAGGGCGCCCCGTAAGCAGCGTGCTATGGTACCTGGGTGACGAGACGGAGCAGAAGCCCGACCAGTTTGCACCATTCCCCGAAGGCTTCAAGTACGACTACTGTAACACCGACGCCCTGCTCAACCGAATCAGCGTGAGCAACGGACAATGGGTGACGCCCGAAGGCATACGGTACGACCTGCTCTGGATACCGCAAACCGGACGCCTCTTACCCCAGACCCTTGAGCGCATTGCCCAACTCGTGGCAGCAGGCGGCGCGCTGGCTGCCGCGCCGGCTCCGTCATCGGCCACGCTCAGCAATACCCAGCGCGAGGCCTGGAGATACCGCCATGCACACAATCAGATATGGGCGCCCACATCGCCCCTGGCACCGCGCGTATTCACAGGCTCGCTGGAGCAGGCCATCAGCCAACTGGGCCTCAAGCCCGACGTAAAGCCCACGGCGCTCAAATGGATGCACCGGCAGGCTGACGGCGCAGACTGGTATATGGTATGCCCCGCCCAGGAGCAGTCGTTTAGCGGAGAGGTAGCTTTCCGCCAGACGGGGAGGGCTGAGATATGGAACCCCATGAACGGCAGTGTGACGCCCGTCGCCGCCCGCAGCGACGGCGAGTACAGCACGATTCGCCTCAACCTGAAGCGCGGACAGATGCTCTTCGTTGTTTTCCTACATGACGATGCCCAATCGGCCGAACTGCCGGCCCAGACCGAGCCCAGGCCGTGTGCCAGCCCCGCAGCGTGGACACTCACCTTCCCCGCCAGATGGGGCATCGACGCGCCCCTGACGATCAACCAGCTGCAGCCCTGGAAAGACCTCCCGCTCAGCAGCGAAGGCAAAGCATTCTCCGGTACAGCCACCTATGAAACAACCATACAGTTGGACGCCAAGGATAAGCACCACCGTTATACACTCGACCTGGGAAAGGTGGAGGAAATCGCCGTAGTGCGCGTAAACGGACACACCACCGATACCCTGTGGGCAGAGCCCTACGAAACCGACATAACACCCTATGTACGCCGCGGACGCAACAAGGTAAGCATTCAGGTAACTAGCACTTGGTTCAACCGCCTGGTTTACGATGCCGGCCTGCCCGAGGATCAGCGCCGCACGTGGGTCATCAACGGTCCGGGCAAGGACCAGGCCTTGCGCCCGTCCGGTCTGCTCGGCCCCGTCAAGATGCTCGAATACTGAGAATCCACTACACAAGTCGCCCGCAAATAGAGTGAAAGAAACGTGATGAGACGAATCATTATGATAACTGGCGGCGAACGCTCCGGAAAGAGCACCTATGCCGAACGGCTGGCACTGAACCTGTCGGCCAATCCCGTCTATCTGGCCACGGCACATCCGTGGGACGACGAGTTCCGCCAGCGCATAAGGCGCCACAAGGAACGCCGCGGACCGCAATGGACGAATATAGAGGAAGAACGCCAGCTAAGCCGCCACAGACTGGAAGGCCGCGTGGTGCTGGTGGACTGCCTGACGCTGTGGGCCACCAACTACTTCTTCAGCGGAGACGAACAGCACATTCCGGACGTGGACAGCGTACTGGCAGAGCTAAAGGCTGAGTTCGACCGCCTCATAAGCCAGCAGGCCACATTCATAATGGTGACCAACGAAATAGGCATGGGCGGCGTGAGCGCCAACGCCATTCAGCGGCGCTTCACCGACCTGATGGGATGGTTCAACCAGTACGTAGCCGCACAAGCCGACGAGGTGGTGCTGATGGTAAGCGGAATACCGGTGAAAATAAAATAACACAATGGAAAGAGAAGAACTGAGAAAGCGGCTCATCGAGAAGATAGACAACCTGAACAAACCAAAGGGGTCCATGGGGCGGCTCGAGGAACTTGCCCTGCAAATAGGACTCATACAGGGCACCCTGACGCCAACGCTGACCCACCCCTGCCACCTGCTGCTGGGTGCCGACCATGGCATAGAACGCGAGGGAGTGAGCATATCACCCCGCCAGGTTACGTGGCAGCAGATGAGGAACTTTTCACGCGGGGGCGGCGGAGTTAACATGTTCTGCCGCCAACATGGATTCGACCTGACATTGGTGGATGTGGGCGTGGACCACGACCTAAGCGACTGTCCGGCCATCCTGAGCCGCAAGATAGCGCCCCACGGAACTCGCAATTTCCTCTACGAACCGGCCATGTCAGAATCTGAAGCGGAAAGATGCCTCTCCCTCGGCCGCGAACTTGCCTGCAACTGCCGCCAGAAGGGGTGCAACATACTGTGCATCGGAGAGATGGGCATCGGCAACACGTCGCCAAGCAGCCTCTGGATGAGCGAGTTACTGGACATACCACTCGCGCAGTGCGTAGGCGCCGGAGCCGGACTGAACAGCGAGGGCGTACGCCACAAGATGCAAGTGCTTACCCAGTGCCAGCAACGCGTGGGACACACCACCAACCCCAGCGTGCTGATGAGGGAATACGGAGGCTTTGAAATGGTGACGGCCGTGGGTGCAATGCTGTGGGCTGCCGAGCATGGGATGGTTCTCCTCATAGATGGTTTCATCATGACGGCCTGCGCCCTGATGGCCTCACGCATCGAGTCGGACTTCCTCGCTTCAGCCATCTTCTGCCATCAAGGCGACGAGGCCGGACACCGCCTCATGCTCGAGGGAATGGGCGTCAAAGGACTCCTGCAGCTGGGGCTCCGCCTGGGCGAGGGCACGGGCGCCCTGTGCGCCTATCCCATCGTGGAGAGTGCCGTAAGGATGATCAACGAGATGAACAACTTCGACAATGCACATATTACGAAATACTTTTGACGACCTATGGGCCGCCCTAATGCTTTTCACGCGCCTTCCGCTGTGGAAGCTCCACGGCGTTGATGCCGCCCACTTCAGGAGAGCCGCTCAATACTGGCCCTTTGCCGGTTGGGTCACAGGGGGCACCATGTGCATCATATACTGCGCCGCCTCCCAGGTCCTCCCCCCCGGTACGGCAATGCTTGCGGCGCTGGGGATGCGCATGCTTCTCACGGGCGCACTGCACGAAGACGGCCTTGCCGACTTCTGCGACGGCATGGGAGGCGGACGCGACCGCGCCCATATCCTCAGCATCATGAAGGACAGCCACATAGGAACGTTCGGCGTGCTGGGCCTCATCATCTACGTCCTGGGCATGTACAGCCTCCTGTCCAGCCTGTCAACGAATTCAGCCTGCTTGGTTTGTCCCATGCTGCTCACTGCAGACGTGTGGAGCAAGAGTTGTGCTGCCATGCTCACCGGCCAGCTGACATACGCCCGCAGGGAAGAGGAGGCAAAGACACGCGTGGTGTATGCCCCCATGCAGTGGGGTTGGCAGGCAATGCGCACGCTACTGGCCATGGCACCGATAGCTTACCTTTGCCTCCGCCTGGGGTGGATGCCTCACCCCTTGGCAATGGCCGCCCCGCTGCTGACGGAACTGCTGATGATGTTGTGGATGCGCCATCGTCTGCAAGGCTACACGGGCGACTGCTGTGGCGCCACCTTCCTGCTCTGTGAGGCCAGTTTTTACATGGCCTCGGTCATCGCACTGGGCATAGATAATTAGGATAACACCTCAACGTACAAGAACAAGATATGACAGGGACAATTGTAAACACGTGCGCCATCCTTGCGGGCAGCCTCGCGGGAAGCCTCCTGCGGCGCGGCATAAAACCTCAGTACCAACAAGTGCTCTTCACGGCAATGGGTCTGGCATCCTTGTCGCTGGGCTTCAATGCCGTCTGCCGGAACATGCCACAGAGTCACCATCCTGTACTCTTCGTAGTGAGTCTGGCCATTGGCGGCCTCATCGGCACTATCATTGACCTCAACGGACGTTTCAAGCGCCTGGTAGATAGGAGGAAAGACTATGCCGAATCCACATCAGCCACATTAACCCCGTCGTCTCCGTCATCCTCATTAAGCCCGTCGCCCGATAATCCATCCTCCCCACCGCGCCTGGCTGAAGGGCTCAGTACGGGTATCCTGCTCTTCTGCATAGGCACGCTGTCCATCGTGGGCCCCATCAACAGCGCTCTGCTGGGGGATGAGACGTTCCTGCTCACCAACGCAACTCTCGATCTTGTAACAAGCGGTGTGCTGGCTGCCACATACGGCATCGGCATGGCCCTGGCCGCGCCTGTCCTTTTCCTGTGGCAAGGCAGTATCTACCTGCTGGCCACCCTGTGCGGCAATGTGATATCCGATGAGCTACTATGCGAGATGAGCATTGTGGGCGGCACGCTCATTGCAGCCTCCGGACTAAGCATATTGGAGATTAAGGACTGCAAGACGCTCAACCTACTGCCCTCCCTTTTCATACCCGTCCTCTACTTCGCCGCACGCGCCCTTTTAGGCATCTGAGAAAGGAAAACAGTTGCATGTTGCCACACCTCCACGACATTATGAAACTTTTCTCCCGTAAAGTTTCACCGTCTTAAATATTTTCCATACCTTTGCACCTGCAATAACTTAAAAGAACATAAAGGATATGAAGAAGATTCTCTGTGCAGCCCTGATGGCTGCTGTATGCCTGGGCAGCGAAGCCCAGCTGAAGTACAACAAGTATCACGCTCCCATCAAAGTGGAGAAGAAATGGAAGAAATACAATCCAGGCGACGTCATCTTCAAAGACAAGGCACCACAAACCAAGGGCTCACAAATCTATCACAACATCATTCCTGAACCGACACCATATATTCAGGAGAATGCTCTTCGCGTGCTTCAGACACTCTACTTTGGTCCCAAGGACAAGAACATCCCGCAACTGAAGCATATCTACTACACTCTGGAAGATTACGACGGAGTGAGCGCCAAGTCGGGCCACGGCGACCACGTAGGCATTGTCTATAGCACGCAGTGGATTGAGAAAAGCTTTGCCGGAGAAGACACGATGCGTCTGGACTATGAGACACGCGGCGTGCTCTACCACGAACTGACACATGCCTATCAACTGGAACCTAAGGGCTGTGGAGAGTATGGCGACGGGGGCGAGTTCTGGTGCTTTATTGAGGGCATGGCCGACGCTGTCCGCCTTGCCTGCGGCTGCTTCGACCAAGACTTCCAGTCAAAAGACCGTCCACGTGCCGACACTTGGCGCAAGGGTTACCGCGTGGCCGGCTACTTCCTTTACTGGTTGCAGCAGAACAAGGACAAGAACTTCCTGCGCAAGTTCAACCGCTCTGCTGCAGAACTTGATGTATGGTCATGGGATGCCGCTATGCGCCATGTGCTGGGAGACAAGCCCGAAAATGGCGTAGAAGCATTGTGGGAGGAGTACAGAAAGGATATTGGAGAGCTATAAAGACGGTGCGACGGTAAGCGTTCCTTATTGAAGAATAAGCGTTCCTTATTGAAGAATAAACCCGGGTTTTTGTCGCAAACCCGGGTATAAAAAAGACTAACATCTCAATTTGCATGTCTTATTGGTACAGTTGCTATTAACTATAGCCCTCCATCAGCAATCCAGATATGCTTCTCGTTGTCGTTTCTGATTGAGATGTGCTTCTGCTCTTGTTTCCCATCTGGATGCGTCAAGGTGTAGAACACATATGTGCCGACATAATCACCGTCACGGCGTTCTTGGAAGTCAGAGACTTTGCAACCTTTCATTTTGCCGGACAACGCAGGGAGTATGTTTTTATAAGAAACCAGTGCTTCGCTGGCTTGACTGTTATCGGCGCTGATGATGGCTTGGAGTATGCGCTGGGCGGCTTGTGTAGCAGTCTCATTTTGCAGTTTGCTGAGTCTGTCGTCGGCTGTCGAAGATGTCATTTCTGTTACATCCGTCCATTGAACGCCTGGAATTTGAGTGAGATTGGCGCGACTCATCATGACGTTATATTGGATATTGTCGATATGAAGCAGGAGGATTTTCTGGCCATCATTGACAACCCAAAGTTTGACAAAGCGCAGCAGCCCGTCGTTTTTTGTAAATACATTCTCTACTTCCACTTCACAATCACCCATCTTTCCTGCCTCAAGCAGTTGTCTCAGGTCGCTGTTTCTCTCTGTTCCCTTGAATGTCAGGGTGATGGTCGAATCGTTTTCTGTGCGTACCACTTCGTTTCTCTTAGAAAAATCAATGGCAGATTTCTGCATATCCAGCAGACGCTCGGGGTAGAGCAGGTTGACAAAGTATTCAAGGAAGTTGACAGCACGTGGCCCTTTCACATATAGCGCATTGGGAATCCACATATACTGAACCTGGCCGTCAAACACAATGGTTCGTCCGTTCTGCTTTTCAACACGATAGAACACGCTATCGTTCTGTCTCAGTAGTCCGATGTCTATTCTCACGAAATCGGCTTTGGAGTCGAAATAAGCAAAGTTGTCATTGGGCGTGGTACGGGCATAGACTGCCATCTGAAAACTGCCTACGTTCTGCACACTTTTAATCCATTGCTCAAAGAGCTGGCCGCGTGGGGTCTCGGCCACAGCGGATGTGGAGAAAAAGTGGCTCCAACCGATAAAGAATCCCATGAGAAACACGGCGGCGGCAGCGATGGGACGCCAGAGATGGTGCTGCTTGCGGACAGGTCTGCTAACAGATGGATTAGCGGATGTCTCTTGTGGCTGTAGGGCATTAAACGCTTCAGCCAGTTCTTCATAATAGGCCTTACACTCGGGGCACTCAGCCATGTGTTCCTTACATTCTGCCTGTGTCTGCATATCAATTGTGGTGTCAAAAAGCTCAACCACCTTATCTTTAAATTCCTTGCAATTCATAATTACTTTCTGTTTAGTGTTAATATTTTGTTTGTTTCATAGCCTTGCGGATTTTCTCCAGTCCATAGAGGAATCGGGATTTAACCGTAGGCAGAGGGAGAGCAAGAATCTCGGCCACATCGGCAAAGCTGTTGTTGCCATAGATTCGGAGTCGGATTACTTCGGCCTGTTCCTCCGGGATTTCCGCAAGAAGTTGATCGATTCGCTGGTAGTCCGCTTCATTGTTTTCTGACGGTATGTCTGCCAAGTCCAGACGATCATCCATGGGAATTGTCTTGAGTCGGCTTGACCGTGAAAGCCATGAAGTGCAGACATTCGAAAGCGTTCGAAAGACGTAGCTTCGCCAGTCTTTCACTTCCTTGCCCATCCCGTCGGAGAGCTTGTCGAAAAGTTTCAAGTAGGCATCTTGCAGTGCATCCTTTGCATTGTCTGCGTCACCGAGACGGTAACAGGCATACCTCATCAAGTGCGGTTGTTCCTGTCGCAGATATTCTGCAAGTTCATTCATTGTGATGTTGTTTTCTTTATTCATGTCTTTACCTATTTTGAGATGCATCTGACATAAAGACACGAAAGTACTCAAAAAGATTTAAATGTACAGGATTATTTTTCAAAAAAGAGGCATCAACCTCACATTTTGCGTGGTCGATGCCCTGTATTTGTATATGAATGTACGCTTCCTTATGCCATTCCAAATGTCATTCCATGTCCGTTGTCCTATCCACTAAAGTCATTTTAACAGGTTTCTATTATCATCGTTCTCCAGCACACGCATCTGATTGATGGCAATCTGATTGAGGCGCACAAGGCGGTCGCCCTGTGGCACTCCCTCGTCTATGAGAACAGCATTGATGTTCTCCATATTTGCCAGGCAAAGGAGTTCATTGATGGAAACATAGTCACGAAAGCTATACGCCTAAAAAAATGGAAGACCCGCGGTCCTCTCACAGGCAGCAGGTCTTCCTTGAGCAGAAGGCTGGCATCACTGTCACAGTGAGCGCGCCATCCTAATGGTTAGAGTAATCTGCAATTAATCTCAAAAATAAAAACGAAAAAATGTTACTATTATGAATAATACTCTACCATATATCTTCGGGTTCCTCAGGATTGTCGTACACCTCCTTGGCTACGTACTCGAAGTAATCCATAAAGAACTCCTTGTTCTGTTCGTCAAGTACACTCTTGAATCTTATGTAGTAGTTTCGGTTTGCCTGCATGTAGGCAGTCACCATGACGCGGCGCGTAATGAAGTGCGAATGGCGGACAGACGTATTGCCGCCAAGCACGTTCGACCAAGAGTTAGGTGCTTTCATGAATCCCTTTGTACGCATGTGCTTGGTGACCTCGTCATCGTACTCTTCATCGCCGGAGTCCTCTTCCCATCCTACATTGCTCGGGCGCGTCTCGTTGGGGAAGCGGTGCTCTAACCCGCCCATGCGCAGGTCCATGGGGATACCCGCAGCTGGCATCATACCCTTGTCGGCACCAAAGTACACCTGTGCCATAGATCGCACGTAGCTTCCCGTAGCCACTCCGAAACGTATCTCGTACAAGCCAGAGCGTGGCACGGGCGGCAGCTTCATGGTGAAGTCATAGCGCCCGATGATGTTATACTCGTCGCCCTGCAGGTTGTACCATCCACACTGATAGCCGGGCAGGTAGTAGAACTGCGTACCCTCGCGCGTCTCGATATTCTCAACGTATGAGTAATTGTGCGGAATGCCACGGCAGTTCGTTGCTCCGCTGGAATAGTATGAGCGCTGTGCCCGTATGTCATTGTTCATCAGTTCGGGCATGAGGCATCCTGCATCAATTCGCACGCGCTGGCTGCCCATCTGGTTGATGACATTGTCGGTGCAGACGAGCAACTCCTCTATGGGATAAATGATGCCGTTGACGATGCTGCGGCTGTCGGTTCCCGTTTCGGAATATGTCAGTATGCGTATGCCCTGGTTCTCATCGGGGCGGGTAGCTGAGCCCTTCAGCTGGGGGAACTCTCCGCTCTCATGATAGTCGTTGTTGAAGCCGTTGCTCTTACTGAAACGCCCTCGCCCGTTTCGCAGCAGGGGGAAGCGGTTAAGATAGATGCCCTCGCTCTCGCGGCTCTCGTAAGTTTTCAGCAGCCTGGGGACGCCCATCGTCTGGTAGTAGTCCATGATGGGTATGGTTGGCGATGAGTTGCCTATGTTGTAGTTGAAGCCGAGCTCATTGTAGTGGATAACCAGTTTCTCACGTCCAATGCGCTGGTTCAGCATGTGATAGGTGACAAACTGGTTCAGCACGTTCAGCTCATCGTGGTAATTATCGTCGAAGGTGGTACCCTCCACGTTGCCGAACAGCCCGCTCTGTGTCAGGTAGTCACGCACGTTATCCGGTGTAATCTCCCCTGCCGGGCGACCCAGCAGGCCCTCCCAGAAGCGGTCGGTCTCGGCAAAGATGGTGAAGCCGTAGTAGCGGTGCTCGGGGATTGTACCGATTTGGCCAAACGAGGTATGCTTCATGAGGTCCTCTACTGCCCCGGTCAGGTACATCTGCTCCCACACTTCGTCGCGCAGGGCGTTCAGGGTGTCGGCCAGCCCGCATGCTACAATCAGACGGGCCATCACGCTGAACCCGCTCTGTGAATCACTGGCCGTCCACTCGCGAATCAGGTCACCCAGGCGGTCGTTAGCCGGGGCTATTACGCCCTCCATCTGGTGTATGAATCCGTTGGTAAGCATAATACCGCGGTTGCGAAGGCTAACGTTAGCCGTGCCGTTGATGAGTATGGAGTCAGCATCTGTAGTTCCGTAGAAGATACGCAACTTGCGGTCGTTCATGTTCGACAGACCGAACTCATGCTCGTGGTCGGGGAAGTCGGCCACGTCGAAGGCCATCTGGTCGCCACCGTCTATAATGCTGTTATAGACGATGACGCGCTCAATGCTGTCCAGGTCAGCCTGCGAGCGGAAGCCGTCCCAAGCAGGAGTGTCTATGATGCCATGGGCACAGAGGGTGTCGAGATAGTCCTGCACAGCAACGTCAGTGGGGGCGAATACAGTGTAGTGCCCGCGTGCCGAGAGCAGCTGCAGCAGGGTAGTCTCTGAGATGCTACTCACCCTGACACGTCCCAGCAGACGCACATACTCGCTGTATTCTTCATGACTGGTCAGGTACTGTGCTATGGTCTTCTCCGAGAAGACGTACCGGGCCGTCGTATCTATGCTCTCCTGGCAAGCGGTCATCATCATTGCGGCCGTCAGACATGCCAGAAGCAATCTATAAAACCTCATTACATGGTTCATTGTTTAATGGATTATCAGAAAGTGAGTGGCAAAGATACGTCCTTTTTTTCGCACTTGCAAACTTTTCTTGCTCTCATTTTCTTTATTACAGAGAAAAGGAGGCAGAAAGGCGAAAACAGGGCGGGGAAATCCGTCCACTGCTCCCTTACGCCCCGTTACGCCTGTGCATCCACAGTTCGTAGGAGTTAATCATGTTTTGCCATAGCACGTAGCAGCCGGCACCCACGCTGGAGAGCGGACTCAGGTAGAGCCATGCCACCCAAATAGCCAGCGCGGTATTCTTTTGGAACATGCCCTGCACCGTGCACACCTGAACTCCGTAGTGGCGCCCGATGATGTGCCCCAGCGCATATTGGCACACCGAGGTCAGCAACGTGAGCAGCGCTATGAGCACCAACGTCTGCCACCCCGAGGGCGACTGCAGGATATTGCGCAGGGTGACGCCAGCCGTTATGGACAGTGAGAAGGCCCAGCTGTAGAAGCCCAAGTCGGCATGCGACTCGATGTACCGGCGTACGGGCGGAACCCAGTGCCTTACACAGAATCCCAGCGCAAGAGGCAATACAAGAACCACGGCCATTTTCCTGAGGATAACCAGGAAGGCAGAGAGAAACGTGGCACCATGCGAGGGTTCGAGCAGCGGGAACACAGCCGGAATGACTACTGCCATAGCCAGTGAGGATATGAGCGTGAAGGTCGTCATCTGTGTTATGTCGCCTCCAAGTTTAGCCGTAACCACCGGGGCTGCAGTGGCACACGGGGCTATCACGCAGATGAGTATGCTCTCCAGCATCCACTTCACATCATCGCCGGCCCCGGCCTCGCTCACCGACAGTGTCAGCCATACGAGCAGTCCCGTGCCCAGCAACTGAAGCGTAATCACCGCGCCATGCCATCGGCATAGGCGCATCAGGTGAAAGTCAACCTTGGAGAACGTGACGAACAGCGTGGCAAATACTGAGAGCGGCAATATACTCTCACAGAAAGGGCCCAGCACTGATGCAGCCCCCGACAACTGCGGCACATAGGCAAAGACAAGATACAAAGCCGACCCCAGCGCAATGGCTACCGGGAGCGTCCAGTTCTTGAGAAACTGCTTCATCTTATTTCAAATGATTGCGTACGAAGTTCCAAATGCCAGCCTTATAGTAGCGGTGGCCACCTTGACCCTCGTACATCTCGCAGTTATCCTCCACTCCGGCCTTGCGATAGATTTCCTTCACCTCAGCAAAGGCTTTCCTGGCCTCGCCGATGGGGAATATATCGTCCTTCACGCCGCAGATGGGATAGAAGCAGCGAGGTGCCGTCAGTCCGGCCACAT
Source organism: uncultured Prevotellaceae bacterium (assembly GCA_946407895.1). Classification (GTDB taxonomy): domain Bacteria; phylum Bacteroidota; class Bacteroidia; order Bacteroidales; family Bacteroidaceae; genus Physcousia. The sequence goes on along the minus strand of CAMJQA010000024.1, from coordinate 23,606 downwards.
CGCTCATCTCGCCCAATTCAAAAATACCTGGCAGATAGTTGCACTCGCAGTGAATGATGTGCCCAATGCTGCCGCGCATCGTGCAGAAGGCACAGGCGGGTGCGGAAATACTGATGCGGGGCTCCACTGCTCCGGCAAACACCGTGGCCGTACCGCCACCCGACTGTCCCGTGACTATGATGTTCTTGCCATCCACCGGGAGGTTCTCCAGGGCGTAGTCGATGAGTTTCATGATGTCCCAGCAGCGATCGCCAATGGGCGTGCGCCCTACCAGCAGGTCGTTCATCAGCAGGGTGCGGCAGGAAGAATTGGCATTCTGAGCAAGATCATTGGGATGGCGCGTCATGCCGAAGCCTCGGGCCGTGGGGGCAATGGCTAAATAGCCCTCCTTGACCGCCTGGACGGCAATATCCCGTTCGCCGTCGCGGACCAGGGCGGTGTCTCCCGCACTCAGATATACACCTGCATAGAGTTCCGTATTGCGGCTATGCCCGTGGGGAGTAATGACCAAGGGTACCTGCCCGGAAAGATTCTTTGGCTTTAGGATTACGCAGGGCAGGGGTACGTCGGGTTCGGTCCAGATTATCCAACGCTCGCGAATGCCGAAGTCCAGTTCTTCGCGGTCTACAAATTGAGCGGAAGGCTTGTAGTCTCCCAGTTCTTTTTCTATCAGGGACAGGCCCAGGAGGTTTTTCAGTTCGGTTCGAAACTTTCGCTGCCACTTCGCAACACTACGAGGCTGAACGGAAGCAAAATGATAGCGCATCGACGCTCCTTCATAGAGGCGTTCGAAACGATTACCCCAATTGAATTCTTTGGCGGATTCGCTCTGCTGAGCCAATGAAACCGTGCAGACCCAAAGGGCTGCTGCTGCGAGAAAAAGTCTTGTTTGCATCTTATTCATTATTATTTATTTTTTGCTTATAGATATTATATACGACAAAACAGCAACCCTCCGAAGACTTGCGGAAGCGGAAGGCATCGAGTCGGGTCACACTTCGTCCGGCAGGCACATGGATATTACGGAACTGCTTCTTTTCCAGCGTCCTTCCCTTTGCATTCTGCAACTCGACGACCAGGTTTACCGTACACGCCTCATCGAGGTTGAAGATAACGGGCCGGATAGTGTCCCCCGGACCATAGACCACATCCACATTGTCGCTTCCGGCCCAGATGCGCTGGAAGGCCATCCTGTTGGCATAGAAAGCCAGCTTCGGCACGCAGAACGGGTCGATGAGGGGCTTCTGATAGGTGAACATATTAGCCCCCGACTCCATCGTACACCAGGAATAGCCGCACACACCGGCCAGCGTCTGCATCTTCATGGACTCCCATGCCGAGAAGGACTGGTAGGCCTGGCTGGCTCGCCACTCGCCGGTCTGCAACAGGCGCCCGATATTCCCTTCATTATAGGACCATTCGTAGGACTGCACCTCGAACCAAGGCTCTTTCCGGGCCAGGCTCCAATTGGGTTGCCCTATGGATTCCTCATGTTCGAAATTGAAATAGCATAGGTCGCGGGCCTCCAGGCACTGGCGGGCCCAGTCGCTGGGAATCTTGCGTATGTTTGTCCAGGTGCTGGTGTATCCCGAATAGGCATCCTGGCTGCCGCGCGTCACCATCCGGTGCATAATCCACGGATTGGGGGCCAGCGCATTCCCCTTGTAGTCGAGCGTACCGTCGTAATTGGCATAGTGGGAATGCTGCCAGAAGGAGGTGGGAGAAATCAGGCGGGTAGAATCGGCCGTGAGGATGGACTGTATGATCTGCGCAAAGTAGTCCTGAGTGTCTGCTGCTGAGTGCTCCTTGAACTTGTTGGGATGATTGCTGGCTTCCCACAGTGCGATGGACGGATGGTTATAGACCGAGCGGATATAGGCCGGATATCCGGCTATATCCACATTCCATGCCTCGCCCTCGCGTATCCATCCTGCTGTCTGCCAGCTCAGGTAGAGTCCCATCTGGTCGGCAAACTCTGCGAAACGCACATCATTCAGGCCCTCGGCCACACCTGCCTCGGCATGGACGTGGATGCGGAAGAAGTTGCCGTTCATCGCCTTCACCATCATCATTTCGCGCATGATCTGTTCGTTGGTGGCACAGCGCACCGTACGCGACACATATTCTATAGGCGGTCGGAAGCCCATGTTCTGCCCGCCGTTTAGCATCTCCGGCCGGTTGTTCACATAGAGCACCCCCTGGCGCTGCTCTATCAGACGGATGCCGGTGGTGGTTACCCAGTCGTCGACGGCCTTCCCCTCGGCATCGCACAGAACGGCTTCCACCCGATATAGCCTGGGGTGGCCGGGAGCCCAGAGGGCGGGCTGCGGAATGCCAAAGTCCAGTTCCACCACATTATCACGGGGGCGAAGTTCCAGCTGGCGGGTGGCAGAGGCCACACAGCCGCCCTCCTCGGGGAACCAGGGATAGTAGTTGATGCGGATAGAGGCTTTCCGGCTATGGATAGAGGCATTGTGAATCGTGAAGCGATGGTGCTGCACGGCACTGTCGCCAGCCAGGGAGGCGGTATGTACCAAGCCCTCTGCTATGCAGTCCTGCCCGTCCGTCAGCAACAGGGACGTCCTCCCCAGGAACCATCCGAAGTTATGGTCGGTCGGAGCATGGAGCATCGGATGCAGGGCCAGGTAGGGTTTCACACGCACGGCAATGATGTTCTCTGCTTCTGGCTTCAGGTACTCGCCGATGTCGATGCGGCGGGGTTCGCGCCCCCTGAGCACAGCGGCCGGTTGTCCGTTCACCCATACCTCGCCGGCAGGGTCAAGCGTTTCCATCTCCAGGTAGGCCGCATCGAACTTCCCCACCCTCACCTTCCGGCGCAGGTAGTAGCTCTCGCCGGCCTCCTTCTCTCCGCCGTGGGGCGAGGGCAGAATGACGGCATCCCATGCACTGTCGTCGTACCCAGCCTTCTGCCAGCCCTCCATCTGCGGCACGACACGGAAGTCCTCGTCGTATATCATCTCCATGCGCAGGGGCGTGGATTTCACCTCGGGCTGAGGCACGAAATTGTACAGCGCAAAGTGGCTGATGGCAGTGTGCCCATTGCGGGCATCCAGGGCAAAGGCTACTATTGAGTCACCAAAATCCCCGGGCAGGTCGTACTCGCCAATGGTGCGGCCCTGCGAAGACAGGAAGACGCGGCGGCTAGCCAGGTCGCCATAGATCTCCATATCCTGCACCTTCGCCACGGGAACACTCAGCACGCCGCCGCCCTGACCACGGAAGTCAACCCACAGGGGCCCGGACCCCTCGGCCAGCGTAGCCCTCATCCGGAAGCGCCATCCCAGCGGGGGAATGGGTGCAGAGGCTTTTACACGGTCCAGCACCAGCATACCGACCTCTATGCGCCCCCCTTGGGCCGTCCATAGTTTCCATCGACTGGCCTGTTCGGTCTCCTTGCCGGGCTTGTAGCCACAGGCGCGCCATTCGTCCAGGTGAATCGTGCGGCGCACTGAGGTCGTGGGCTGGGGCTTTATGAGCGATAGCTGACGCTCCACATCAGCGTCCGAGAAGAGCGGAGTGTCCAGATGAGGGTTGCCCCAGTAGCGCGAGGCATAGTCGGCATACTGGTTCAGCATATCTATCCTTCCTTCCAGGTCCATCCATTCGGTTTCTCCATGGAAATCAGTCAATCCGTTAGCCCGCTCATCGCGGGTAAAATAACGCATCTCGAAGGTATTGGACTCCTGGGCAGCGAGCCGCTGCACGGACAAGAGCGCCAACAGAACTATTGATAATTGAAAATTCTTCGACAAGCGAAGCGGCGGAGCCGAGCGGAAAATTGATAATCTATACATCTTGAACCTTGAACTTTGAACTTTGAACGTCTGGAGCAGCGAGCGCCAATTCAAGCTTACTTGTATTTGGCCGAGTCGTGACAGACGAAGACCGTAGGTCAACCTTGAACTTTAAACCTTCCATAAGGTGTACAAAGGTAGAGATATTATCTTGCAAAAGGGGGGTAACCATAGTTAAAATGAGTTAAAAGAAACCTTTATCAGACAAAAAAGAGAGCCATATCACGTCCAAGAGCTTAATAAAACGGGGAGAAACGTACCGTATATCAGAAAAAATATATAATTTTGCGCAGGAAAGAACAAATAACACATCAATATCATATCCGCATGAAAAAGTTTCTTAGCATTTTGGGCCTGCTGTTCGCCCTGAGTACGATGGCACAGGAAGCCACAGACCTTCGCACCGAAGGTATGAACGCCCCCTTGGGTATCGACAACAACCAGCCCCACTTCAGCTGGATCATCAAGTCCGCACAGCCTTTCAGCCAGACGGCCTACGAGATAGAGGTGGCATCCTCTCCCACCCTGCTCCGTAAGGGGCAGGCTGATGTATGGGCCTCGGGCCAGGTGGAATCGGACCAGTCGGTGATGGTACCCTTCCGCGGCAAGCCGTTGCAGCCACGGCACCTCTACTACTGGCGCGTGCGTAGCAAGGGGGATGCCGAATGGACACCCTGGAGCGAAGTGCAGCGCTTCGGAATAGGCATCATTCAGCCCGACCAGATGAGGGGGCAGTACATAGGCCTGGGGCAGGGGCAGGAGAAGAGCGTCCTGCTGCGTCAGACTTTCGAGGCAGAGAGCAAACAAGGTACGGTCCTGCTGCACGTCAACTCGCTGGGCTACCACGAGGCCTACCTGAACGGACGCCCCGTAAGCCAGGCCGTGCTCACACCCGCCGTTTCCCAGATGGACCGCCGCTCGCTCATCGTCACCTACGATGTCACGCCCCTTCTGCGCAAGGGCCGGAACACCCTGGTGCTGTGGGCCGGTTCCGGGTGGTACAAGAAAGATACTTTCCACGCCTCCTTCCCCGGCCCGCTGGTGCGTGCCGACCTGGACCTCCTGGGTCCCTCGGGCCTGGTACCCCTGGTGCAGACAGATGCCACCTGGCAGGGACGCCCTGGCGGCTACGAGGACATGGGCAGCTGGAGACCCGGACACTTTGGCGGCGAGCGGATTGATGCCGCACAGGTGCCCACCGACATGGCCGCACTGGCCAGGGAGAAGGATTGGCAGCAGGCAGAGACGGCCCACATCCCCGACATAGAGGCCACCCCGCAGATGTGCCAGCTCAATGCCGTGCGCGAGACGCTCTCCCCCGTCAGCATCGAGGATAAGGGCGACGGCAAGTGGCTCGTGGACATAGGCCGCGTAGTGAACGGATTCTTCGAGATAACGCTTCGCGGACTGCCCAAGGGACACCAGGTGAGAGCCTTCTACTGCGACCACCCGAAGGACATAGACCAGATGCAGGGAACCGACTGGGGCGACGACCTCTACATCACCTCGGGCAACAACCGGGCAGACACCTTCCGCAACCGCTTCAACCACCATATCTTCCGCTACGTACTCCTCACCGGACTGCCCTACAAGCCCGAGGCCCGCGACATGCGAGCCCACCGCATAGGTATGGACATAGACCGCATCGGCACATTCGAGAGTTCCGACGACGACCTGAACCGCATCTACCGCATGATAAGCTATACCATGGACGGCCTGATGTGGGGCGGCTATATGGTGGACTGTGCCAGCATAGAACGACTGGGCTATGGCGGAGACGGCAACGCCTCCACCCTCTCCCTGCAGAACACCTTCGATGTGGCACCACTATACATGAACTGGATGCAGGCATGGCGCGATGCCACGCGGCCCAACGGCAGCCTGCCCCACACGGCACCCAACCCTTACAATGCAGGCGGCGGACCGTACTGGTGCTCCTTCATCATCCAGGCCCCCTGGCGCACCTGGTGGAGCTTTGGCGACGAGCGGCCCATGCGCCGCGGCTACGGACAGATGAAGCTGTGGCTCCGATACGTAGACCAGCATACCCGTGAGGGACTGCTGCGCAAGTGGGAAGACCTGCCCTACCGCTGGTGGTACCTGGGCGACTGGCTGGCACCCAAGGGAGTGGACGTAAAGAACGAGGAGAGCGTGACACTGGTAAATAACTGCGCCCTGTCGCAGAGCTATGCCGAACTCATACAGATAGCCATCCGGCTGGGCGAGACCGCCGACTGCCAGGAGTTCATACGCCGCCGCCAGGCACTCAACCACCGCATCCACGAAGTCTTCTATCATCCCGAGACGCAGACCTACGGCACCGGCACCCAGCTGGATATGGTCTATCCGCTCCTCGTAGGCGCAGCACCCGAGGGCGTACGGGCCATCGTGCGCAGGAAACTCGTCGTGGGGCGCGACCATCTGGGCGTGGGCCTCGTGGGCATACCCGTGCTCACCGAGTGGGCCACGCTCAACCACGAGCCCGACTTCATGTACCGTATGCTCAAGCAACCTGACTATCCCGGCTACCTCTATATGATCAACCATGGAGCCGACGGCACCTGGGAGGACTGGGACAACCCGCGCAGCTACTTCCACAATTGCTACAACGGCATCGGCAGCTGGTTCTACCAGGCGCTGGGCGGCATCATACCCACCCAGCCCGGCTACAAGGCCGTGCGCATAGACCCACAGCATCCCCGCGGGCTGGAATGGGTAAAGGTGACGCGCCGCACCCCCTACGGCACCATCCTCGTGCACTGGAAGCAGCAGGCCGGAGCCTACGCCCTGCACCTGGAAATCCCCAGCGGCATCACCGCCTCTGTCGGCGACCGGGAATACACATCCGGCGTTTACGACCTTCAGCTGTAAAGATAGGAGATAATTCGCTTCGCTCAGTTCAAAGTTTAAAGTTCAATATGAATAGCAAAAAGACAAGGATATGCATCATCCTTCTTGCCCTCCTCGCTTCATGCGCTGATAATAAAGAGCGCTCCTGTCCGATATTAGATGTCAGTTCTCCCCAGGAGGCTACCCCCAGCGAGGTCTTCTCTTCCGTGGAAGTCATTCCTTTCACTATGCCCGAGGGAACATACATGTCCGATGTCCGGACACTCTTTTCCATAGGAGACAAATATATTGTAAAAGACAAGAATAATATAGTATATCTGTTTTCCACCGATGGCCGATATATCTCGCATTCTGAGAAAAAGAGGGGACATGGGCATGGAGAACATACTAACCTACTGGGCTTCACCTACAATCCCTACTCAAAGCAAATCGAGCTGACAACGCCCAACAACCTACTCTTCTACGACACGCTTTTTAATTACGTGAAATCGGTCCCGCTTCCGTCCAGATGGCCGGAAGGCAGGGAAAGTGGCTGTTTCTATGGCGATATATATGATCTTTCGCCCTCCCTTCATCTGTTGCAACCCTTAGGCACGAGCAAAGAGCCACGGCAAATATGTGTATTCGACTCCGAAAAGGGAAAGATTATAAAAACCATTCCCTTTATCGAACATTGCATTATTCGGACAAGCATGCAGAGTAAATGCTTTTATTTGAAAGAGGACGGGACTATGTTATTTTTCCCGCCATGCATCTCTGAATGCCTATATACCTTCGACACAAAATCATTCTCCATCGCCCCGTACCTGTCTTTGGATTTCGGGGAACAGTGGTTCGATGCCGAAGAACTCCGGGAGCAGTCAGGCAAAGACGTAGAGACGGTAATAAAATTTTTGCAGGAATACAAGAAGGGTATGCCCATGACACATCTGCCCCTAGGAGACAACCTCATCATCGAGGTAACATTCGGAAAATACATACGCAACTGCAAGACCCTGGTTGTCAATACCACCACTGGCAAGCACTACCTCATAAAACGCTATCAGCAGGGAAAAAAGATGGTTCTCCCCTATCTTTCCGAGGCGTGCCCGGACGGTGTTTTGGGCGTGGTGGAGGCAAAAGAACTGGAAAGCCTGCTGGAGCAATTTGACGAAAAGGACGTCATCAAGCCCTCCAGGCCCATCGACCCCGACGGATATGTAATCCTGAAATACAGAATGAAGTGAGAACATAGATTCTCAACCCCAAAAAGAAACTAACACCCAACCCGGAACTTTCCGTCGAAGAGATTAACATATAACTCGCACAACGCCGCCCTTAATGAGTTGGCCCATTCAACCGCATGAGTTCATTCATTCAACCGCTTGACCTGGGTAATTCAACCTATTGCCGGGACTTCTTTTTTTCAGTATGGAATATACCAAACAAGCCCTGACCCTCGTTCAGCAGATTGAGACTCTGAAGCAACGGGGGCTTGTTATTGATGACTAGGCAGAAGCACTGGCCATCCTTGACAGGACAAGCTATTTCCGTTTGGCCGATTACTGGCGGCCGATGGAGCTTGACAAAACGAGTCATATCTTCAAACCCGCCATCCATTTCAGCGATATCGTAACCGTCTATCACTTCGACACACAGTTGAAGCAAATCATCTTCAATGCCATTCTCCAAATAGAAATCACCGTACGCAGTAAGATGATTCGATATTTCTCTGAAAACCACAATCCTTTTTGGTTTGCAGATGAGGCTCTCAGCGAAGATGCCGAGTGTTTCCAATCCAACATTGCCCATATCCATAGGGAGATAAAACGTTCGCAGGAAGATTTCATCACTGAGCATTTCGCGAAATACGACACTCCTGAGTTCCCTCCTGCATGGAAGACACTTGAGGTCCTTACACTTCGTCAAGAAGAACCTCTGTGGCAATAGCTATCTTTGACCTCTGCACATCTCCGATTTCCTGGCTCGAGCCAAATCGCAAAATGGCTCGAGCCAATCCACGTTTTGGCTCGAGCCATTACATTGATTAGCTATATTGGAGTTTTTCATTATCTCCGGCTGGTGATATGAAAGCAGTGTTGCTTCTTCTCAAAGCGGACATAGCACCGTCCTTCCTTCCGTTTCGCAGTTAACACATCAGCCAGGACTTCCACAAACCTGTCATCATACACATTCCACGATACCCATCCACAGGTCTGGAACCTGTAATAAGAAATGTCGAACGTCGTACCATAGCAATGAGCCGAGTTTTTCGAGGCATTCCCATTCACTGCAGCTAAACGACGTACATCCTCTTTTGTCCTCAGTACAGAGGTTACGACAACCCTGCACTTTGCTACCCCAGCCTCTTCCATTCGAGCCTGGAAATCCGCTCCTATCTCCTTCAGCAGATCTGCAGCGGCGGGTGTAAGATATGGCACAGAATGAGTCAGATTGTCTAAGCAGAATGCATCACAGCTTTTGAGTTCCGTAAGTTGTGGACAACAGTTGAAATCAAAGTTCCTATCATCAATGGGTGTAATGCCATATCGCTTTGCCGCCTCCAGCTGCACAGGATTCATGTCGGCAAACTTGCCATCAAACACCTTCGTTGGTATGTTCCTGGCCTTATGTGCCGTCACATACCTCATAATCCTTGGCCAGCAGACGGCCCAACCGCCATATAGAAGTAGCAAAACAAGCGCAAAGGCAAACATTCTTTTTGCCATATGTGTTTTCTTATGATGATGTTTTGTTCTCATGTCATCTCTCAATATGATCGCAAAGTAATTTCTTAAAATGGAATAATATCTGATGTTGGTTTTGTAGGATTTTCTACATCATCAACAATTTCATCAGCTAAGCTAATAGGTTGTTGAGCATAATCCCCCAGCAAAAGAAACAGAATTTCATCGTATTCTCGACAGATTCCTGATATTTTATTAGATAAAGTAATGGCGCTATATGCTTTGGGCATTAATTCTGTTATTGTCTCTTTCCCGTTGAATGCTGCAAAGTCAAACAAATCCTCATATCTTTTTCTAAAACGCAATAGGGATTTAAACCACCAGAAACGACCTTCTCGAGTTGAAATACTTTTCCTCGCATGTTCTTGGTCTTCATCGTTCTTAAATTTCTTGTTTATCTTATTCAACAGTTTCATCTCATTTTTCTGTGAAATCTTTTCATCAATGAACTGCATAAGACAATCCTCACCCTCGTGGTGCTCAAGATGGCAAGCAAGTATAAGTGCTTTTATCCTTTTAGCTGAAGACACACATTCTTTATCTTGATAATACTTCATATCAGGAAGATAGTTCTCATCAAACCTGATGTTCCCGTCCAAATCAGTCATATCGACTAAATCTGAAATGACATTGTAGCCAATTAACCCATAATCTTTAGCTCCTATGGACATATATTAATACCTTTTTAAGATACATAGTTTTCTGTTACGATGACAAAGGTAGATATTCTTTGCGAGACCCACAAACAATTTTCATTCACAAGGCTTGTGTATTTGAAATCTTATTCCCAAATAACTAAGTCGCGAGGCAGGGTTATCTTCTTGGCCTCTCCACTCTTTCCTGTAATATAATAATGTTCTACTAACGACGCATCGACTTCTGCTTGGAACGTAGCCTTAATCCTAGAACATTTTTCATTGATAGAGTTAAGCGTTGGATTGGTCACATCCTCAATACTTTTGATAACTCTTTCATTAAGGACAAAAGGCTTAATCTTGCAGTATAGTTCTTTCAGTTCCTCCCTGTAATCAGGCAAATTCTTAAATGCAATACCTTCCGGATGTCTAAGATATAGTAGATAAACGGCCTTTACTAATGGCTCCATCTTAATCTCCTTGCCATAGTCTGAGAGCATCACAGCCCCATCATTAGTTATAGTCAGCTTACTTATTCTGACCTGATTTTTCAGTTTGTCATCGTGAAAGCCCAAACGCCATAGTGTCTTATCGCATCGTTGTCCTTCATAGTATTTGTAAAGTACATCATTGAAAATGTCATTTGGAGAAACAAGGTCAAAGAGTGTCATGCACGACCTGACTTTCAGTACATCAGGGAATCCAAAGATATCATCAGCCGAGGGATTGTCACAATCAAGCAATACCTGGGTAATCTCACGAAGGCGCACACCAAGCACTGGGTGCTCCAAATAAGCCTTGGCTTCCTCCTTACTGCTGATACCATAGAACTCTGAGTTATAGCTATGTCCCAGACCTTTGATCTGTGGGAAGATATACCATATCCAATGACTACGTTTTTCGCCATCTTTGATTTCATTGAGAGCACTCATATAATCCAATTTCTGAGCCTCTAAGAATCGATCCAAGTCGTAATGGACTTCACTTCCTCCCAATGCATCCACAAAACTCTTAGGCAGGCTGACATTCTTTAGATCCAGCGCACCAACAAAAAACTGAGCCATATCTTCATCATGGTAGCCTGCAATACCACAACCCACACGAGTCACCAAGAAGAACAAATCCGGATTCGCTTTGGCAAAAGCGATAAACCTGTCAACAGCCTCTTTCACCTCCTTGTCCTTGCGAATATTTTTGCCATAATCTACAGGGATAGCATAGCACTGGCCTTGTAATCCTTCTGCCTGTCCCCATACTGCACCAAACTTCTTGCGAGCAGTACCAGAAGCACCGCCAGTATGATATCCTAGCACATTGCTTCCAAACACAAAGATCTGCTTGGGCAACAACGTGTCTATATAGTCGGGGGTATAACCTTCAAGTTTCTCTTCCATAGGTTTATAGTATTGCTATTGAATAATCATCGTGTCCTATCAGTCCATTCTTCCTAAGCCTTTGCAGATGCTTTTTGAAATTTCCCACATTCCTGCAATTCATCAGTTTATCTATAACATCTTTCTCAAAGTCCACTTTCTTTATTTCTAAAGCAGTCCGTATGAAATTGCTATCTTTTGTCTGAGCGTCAATAGCCTCTTGCAGTTCATCCTTATATTGCTCTTTATAAGTCACTTCATACATCATCAATATATAGTGTGCAAGAGCATCACTGGCTACAAACACTACGCTGTTTTTGTGAAAATCAAATTTACCACACTTGAATCCTTTTTCATTTGTAGAGTCCTTGCAATTCACCAAATAAGGAGGGTTGTTGAATTCCACGATTCGTCCAAAACTGTGTTGCAACTTCCCTGATGTCCTATCATAGCAGAAGGCTACACTGTCGCCATAACTCATCCAATGCCCGTCCTCCCATACTGCCACAATTGTGGCAAACGAGCCTTCATCATAAAACTTATTCAAGAGCATTCCACCTTCTGCTTTCGCCACTTCTTCACATTCATTATAGAACGGCTCCCAAATGCCATCTATCCATTTATCAAAAGTCAGATAGTCAGTAATAGGCTCATCAGGCAGATGCTCCACCAAATATTTCGACCATTGGTCAGCAAACACGCCTCCACCACCGGCTCCATCCGAAACGGATATCCATTTCTGAGTGGCCCTTACGGCATCTTCATTCACAATGCCATCTTCTAATTTAGGTACAGATAATGCAATCATTGATTTTGACTGATATTTGTAGGTGTACCAATGTCCATCAACTGAATCAGCGTAGAAAGATCCGTATTCGTTGCCATAGCAACATGCCTCGTGTTTTCTGCATCACCACGTAAATCACCAATTGGTACATTATATCGTGATGGCAAAAGGCTCGACATATCATATAGCACTTCAGAGTCTATGTCACCTTTAAGTTCTGTCTTGCTTATGGGTAATAATATCTGCTCTTGGTTGTCAGGCGTAACATGAATATTCCATATAAGCACATTACCGTCATTGGTAAACAAAGCTTTTAGTTCATTTGCCAATTGTGTGTTCACCTCTCGTGGATTAGCTATGCCGTTGAAAGCACCATCAGTAATGTTTATAATGGTTGGGGGATAACAGTCTTTCTCATGGTGTTCCTTCATCCATTTGTCAAGTAGTTCTTTTGCCATAGCAAATGCCTTATGTGCTCTCGTGTATTTGCCGGCAGCAACAGGTTCTACCCATTGCACTTTCTCAACCTCTTTAAGTTCAACTCCTTTTCGTGTCCGCTTTTCTTCTTTGATCGTAATCTTCTTAAAAGGATTATTCTTCAATTCTTCTGGTGACACGAAATCACGTCCTGCCAATGTCCCTTTCCAACCAAAACTGGCATCATCACCATAACAAACCACAGCGATGTCATAATAATGCCTTACTTCACTTGTCTTTATGCATCTAAGTACAAGTTCGTTAATCTGGTTATTGACTATCCTTGCCACCGCATCAGCAAGAGTGATAAACTCACCACGGTAATTCAACTTACGGCTCATTGAGATAGACTGGTCTATCATAAAAATAAATGCAGTTGGTGTATTTCTCGTAATCTGCGCTGTATATGGGTTTTTGATTTGCAGTTCTTTTGGCTTTGATGGAATAGGTATGCCAAAGTTGCCAATGTTCTTGATATACTCCAATGGGATGAAGTTCTTCACTAAAATCTCCGCTTGGAAATAAGGTTGTTCTTCTTCTGGAAGATCAAAATGTTTACGTACTTTAATAGACTGGAAGTGTATTTGATTAAAATCAGACAGAGACTCTCCTATATTTGGCCTTATTCTATGAATGGTGGCATTCATATTAGAATATAATGTGCCTGTCCAAAAGATCACTTCTGGGTCAATCTCTAAAATCACAGGATTAGAGATTCTTCCATCTTTCATGGCTACGAACATCATTGGATGCTGAGTCGTAAAGCTAACCCTTACATAGTCCTCAAGATTTCGTCCGCTATCCAATTGGCGAGACGTACTACCTCCCCCCGGTTTGGCTATTTTAATTCCCTTGCGTTCGCAATCCATCCACGAATACAATCCACCATTCTTGATTATTGACTCCAGATTGTCTCTATCGGTAAAATGATACAACTTCGTTATCTTATGCTGGTTAAGTATTTCCTTGAATTCCTGCCAATTACTTTTCTTCTCCATATAATAGCCTATTTATTCATTAAACAACTCCAACTGCAAATTATGATCATCTTTCTTTGTTTCTTTCTTCTTTCTTGTCCTTGAAGGCTTCTTCACCACTGGTTTTTCTATCTTCCCGTATGGATATATCCCTTCTACATATGCTTTAATTAATGATGCATGCGACAAAGGTTTCTTTACATTCTCTACTTCAGTATTTGTGTCATAATCAAGCAACACAATAGTTTTGGTCCTGTTCGCCTCTCTCAGCCGCTCAATGATGTGAGCCACTTTATTCTCCAACACCCATTTATAAGTTGGAATGTATATCTGTTTCCTTGCCTCAATATATCCCAACAACTCTGTGCCATTTACACCTTTTCGATGTCCCAAAGGCCGACCAAACCGTCTGACTGTTCGTTTGATATTTTTCATTGTATCATTCTTGAACATCTCAACATCTACATCACAACCCTCAAAGACTTTCAGTCCTTGCCATATTGCTTCTACACAAGTAGCTGTATATCCTTCGCTGAATGGAACTGGTATACCATAGTGAGGATAGAAGGGACTCAACCTAACAAGCCCATCTTTAGCACCACTTGTTACATCCGCCAATATAGCATCAGGATATTGTTTCAATATCGTTCCTGGCTTCTTTCGCTTGGATTCTATGACAATCATCATTCTTCTCTTTTTTCAAATAATTAAGTGTTTTATACATTAGAAAAGCGAACCATAATAACCATACCTCTTTTGTTTTTCTTTCATTTCTTTCGATTCTTTTTCTCGTCGTTCATCTTCTTTTCTTATTTCCCTTCGAACATTTTCTTTTTCTCTTTCTTCCTGTTCTATGATTTCTTCTCTTTCAGTCTTGAAATACTTAAGTCTTATTTCATAAGGTTTATCAAAAATTTGACCGTATATCATAAACGAACAATACCATATAATCCAAATTAACAATGTAATATACCAATCTTCATTATATGAAGGCAAGTCAAGGAATGACAAGTATTTGCTGCGATTAATCATCCATTCTGAAACGACATCTGTCATCAAGAGTACAGGTATAAAGACAGCAATCATCCCCAAACATCCAAATTCTCCATCCCCTTCTGGATGAATATGATATTTCTTTGATGGGCGGCATAGGTCTATAATATTCAGAACAATAAGGAAAACAATATTTGCTAGCAACATAACAATTGAAATCTCCAGTAACCCCCATTCAAATGACCTCATAACGAATGGGAATGCAAATAATGCCATTGTGTATATAATTAAAAATATACGTGATGTTCTCTCAACCTTATCATTAGCCTGCAATTCTTTACTCCAACTACCGCCATTTATAGCAGAATAAAGAGAATTATTTTCTGTCTCGACACCTTTTATTAGTTTTTTCAGATATTTTGCCAAATTTGACAAGTCATCATTGTATGAAGAATAAGCTCTTTTATATAACATGCTCTCATCAATATTTCTATAATCTTCCTCGGAGAACAATAACCTATCTTCTGCACCATATTGCGACAAGTAATCCTTGTTCTCAACCAACAATTCTAATGACAAAAGAATAGAAATTATTGGGAATTTATCAATGTCATTGTTGAAGTCATCTTCCGTCCTTGACGGATTCCTAAAATCTGGACTGCCAATCTCTCTTGCCTTCTGTCCTTGCATGGCTGGTACGAACATACCATCATAATCTACCAAAACAAGCGAACCGTCATTTTTTACCAAAATGTTATCTGGTTTTAAGTCACCATGTGCAAATGGTTGATTCAATAACCAAATAGCAAGATCTTTAAAGTTAGTGGCTAACTGGCTCAAGGCTTTTTTGTCATCAATAACCTTTCGAATGTATTTGTCCAGAGTTATGCCTTCAACCCAGTCCATCAGCAGTACTGGATATTCACTTGATTCGACAAATAGTTCTTTGTCATAGAATCTTATTGGTGACAAATAAGGTGAAGAAACCTTTGCTAATTCTTCACATATTAGTTTGTAGTTTCTTTCTCTTCCCTGTTGTGCCCTGTGAAAACATCTTACTGCATATTGTTTCCCATACTCGTCTTTCATTTTAAAGACAACAGCAAAGTTACCACTGGTCATTATCGGTTCACCATTATTGTCAAGTACTGGGCGCAAATGTTTCAGCTTGTCAAAATATTCGTCGGGTGATTTTGCTGAGTCCTTAATAACCTCAGTATATTGACCAACCGTTGGATATGACAGAATCTCTTCAGAATCATTTTCATTAACATTGCTTAGGACAATATCTGCCGCCACATCATTTACCGGCTCATTTTGCAAAGTCACCCCCTCAAGATTTACCCCTTTTGACGACTTGTAGGAGACAGAACTCCAAATAACACCTATAATAAGTATCAAAGCAACAACTGCTCCGGTAATCAAGTATATAAGATACTTTTTGATAGGATTATATTCGTATGTCCATTTTCCCCACTCTTTACAATCCTTTATAGAGTAGCGATTCACTATTTTTTCTGAATTATACAAAGGACTTTCCCAAACAAGACTGTCTTTCCTATTGATGTATGCTCTTTTATTTACTTTCCCTTGAATATCGTATTCAAAGATTTCCTCTAAATATGGATAGACAATACCGCATGAATCATACTTGCATGGTATCTGTTCTTTGATTTTTCTGTTGATGAAGCCCCATTTCCCATTTCGTTTTACTGCCGCAAGTCCATTATTAAAGGGGTAAAAATCTTCAAAAAAAGATTCTTTTCCATATCCATGAATAATGAGATATTTATCAATTACGAACCATCGTTTATGATCTGGAGTTATTCCTGCAAAGCCTTCACTAAAACGTGTTGCATCTACGATGGGAGCATCTTCTGGAAGAATTTGTATAATATCATCACATTTACTCAAAGAATCTAATTGATAGTTGGTTAAACCCTTTAGTGGCTCCAGATAATCGCCCTTATTGTCTACAAAACTATAAGAGTCTTCCATCCCATCATGAAGCTCACTTGGATTGAATAATACTCTTTTTGCAATGCTAATCCCATCTTCTGAAAAACCAGCATATCTATTTCCCATACTAAGGGTACCTATTACAGTTCCACTCTCATCTATAATTTGATTATTCATTACATACCAACTGGAATCACTTATAGTTTCATAATAGCCAATACCACATCTTCCAACAAATCTTGACAACGTCCAATATATATAAGGTGTTACATCGTTACCAAGAGTGTCAATATAAGCAGACCGAAGTCCTGATGGGAAGTGGCAAATTCCCTTCAAATAGACAGGTTCAGCAACGTTATCTCCTACGACAGCCCGCCCTTCGCTAAAAGGTGTTGCACAATAAAACTTGGTTTCTATAACGATGTCTCCCTTTTTGTCAATATAACCATTCTTCCATGTAGTAGAATCATAAAACATCGCACGTTTATCCTCAAATCTGTGTTTGTAAAGAGCGTTACTACATATGTCCATGTCTTTAATGATGTAACCATTTTCTGGCATGTTCACGTAGGTGGTGAACTTCGGTTCAATGGCAAATTTTCCAGATTTGTTGATATACCCATACTTTGCATACATTCGATGTACATTGATAATTGTATCCTTTTCTCCCACCTCGTATGCCATAGAATCAGGTACCTCACGATAGATGGTATCAACGACGGCTATGGCTAACCCGTTATGGAAGGTTGAAACCCACAAGAACTCAGGCTCAATTATTCTATTGCCAACAGAATCTATATATCCATACACCCCATTCTCTCGAATAGGATACAGGTATCCATCAAACTGTTTTTTCTCATTACACGATGCCATCATCAAAATAGCACATTCGATGAAGAAAAGTCTAAATGTATATAGCCATAATTTTTTCATGAACATCACTATAATAGCCCCATTTGTTGTTTAAGCATATTTATTAGAAATTCCCTACGACGTTTCTCTGCGTCCTTTTCTTCTTGAGAGGCAAAGGGGCAACTTTCTATGTTCGTCTTGTTTATGCTAAAACATAATCGGCCATGTCACAAGCTTGCTCCCGTGTCACAAATCTGACACCAATCAAGGCGCTCAAATACTGGGCAGCTCCATCTGCATTTTCCGCCATTTCGGCATTATACTGTGCTACTTTTCGATTGTCTATCATGAGATTTTTTAATTAGATGGTGCAAATATACAACATTTTTTTCTAAGTACTGCATATTTGAGCAAAAAATCATTTTCACAAGCCTTGTGGAAAGAATATTTAGCTGTTCGACTTTATGAAGGGGACTAATAGCAATCCTAGTTCTGTATCAATAACTCTCGCTGCTCCAGCAATAATAGATATCACACCTCGTAGGTCCCAGTATGAAAAATAATTGGGGAAAAACTTGCATTCGCCTTCTTATTGTTGTATCTTTGCACTCAGATCGAACAATATAAAAGAGAAGGAGAAATAGACTATGCCACGTAAGACTGACGGAATACCATTCGAGGTACATCGCTCACCAAGTACTGATAAAGACGGGGGCACTGTACTTTATGCCTCACCGCTAAGCAACCGCATTAGGAATTTTGACGAGGTGGAAGGCTTTTTGGAGATGAAGAGCGCCTTAAGGCAAGGTGAACTGCAACGTGCTTTTGAGACTTTTCTCAAAGAATGCAGTTGCTGGCTTAGCGACGGTTATCGCGTCCAGACACCTTTGGGCTCCTTCACCTTGAAGTTAGGCATGAAGCGGAAGGTCACTAACACACGTGATGTACATCATGATGATGTGGAATTCAAGGGCATTGAGTTTCGCCCGTCTGCTGAGTTCATCAACGAGACAAAACGCAGGATTGGAGGTGTGGGCTTTCGTTATGTGCGCAAGGCTGACTCCACCCTGCTAATGGGCAACGAGGAAGAGATGCGGAAGGCTCTGCACAGGAGCATGGACTCAAAGGGTGGTTATACAACGGTCTCCAGGTTTATGTCCTGTAGCGGTCTGTCGAAATATGCTGCCACAAAGAAGCTCAGTCATTGGTGTGCAGGCAAGTCTCCGCTGCTGAAGTCTCGAAGACTGGGCCACTCTATCATCTACGAGTTCGTGGAACCATAGGATGTGACGCCAGGGTAGTAACTTTCTGTTTTAAGACGCCTCGGGGCGGACGGTCAGATGGCTAGAGGGAGACAATTGTACGCCCCGGGCCGTCTAACCATCCGCCCCGAGGCATTTTCCGTATTGAGTCGATTCAATCACCCTTATGAGTCGACATATTCTCCCTTTTGGGCTAGCTAATCGTCCCGACCCTATTGGCCTTGTGAGATTCTTCTCCTTTTTGCCCGTAGATCTCGGTTGTCATTCAGGATACATCAAAGCTTTGCCACAAAGCGTAAAGAGAGAAAAATTCTTCTGTGTGGTGATAAAAGGATTAAAGAATGTTAATATCCTCGGAATGTTGTGTACTGATTTTGGTTGACAGTATGACACTAGTTGGCAGTGTTTTTATAAAATCTTATGCGTACGCAGGAAATATCTTCCCTATGCATGCATGGGTACGCGTGTAGAATTAGCGATTCAGTGGTATATACTGTCATACTGTCAACCTACAATTTGGCAGAAGATAGAGATGAATTGTAGGTAAAAAGCAAAACATAAAGAAAAAACGGAAAAGAAACACTAATTTTAATCGAATTTGTGTATTTTTGCAAAAAATGACCGATTAGGGTTTAATACGTTGATTCGTCTTCGATGAGGGGTAAGCAGGCGATACAAAGATGATGAAGCCTGAATTCACATTGAATAAAGGCTGAATTCAAGTCGAATTAAGGCTGATTACGGGGTGAAATAAGGCTGAATTTATTTGCAGTCAAAATGCCTTGTATGTGGTTTCTATCCGTCAGACCAGATGTTTGCCGCCGGCTTCCTTCAGATTCCAACTCGCGATGCCCCCCTACCTTGGGCTATGCGATTCCCGCGATTAGGGCTCGCTCGGGACTTACAACCGTTAGCTGATACTCATGCTGAGCGTACAAAAAAAAGCGGGGCTGCAAGAGCCTCGCTTCTTCTTTTACCACTAAGGTTCGGACGCTTAGTCCATCACCTTGATGCGGACATTGCGATACCATACGTCGTCGCCGTGGTCCTGCAGGGCGAAGTAGCCACCCTCCTTGCCCTCGTCGATCATCATGCCGTATGCGTAGGGGAACTCGCCGCCGGCCTGGAACTTGCTGCCGTCCAGCATCTCCTTCCACTTCGGGGTCCAGAGGTGGTACTCCAGCACTTTCTCGTCGTTCTGGTAGTGGATGACGGTACCCTTGAAGACTACAATCTTGGCCTTGTTCCACTCGCCAAAAGGCTTAGCGTTCTGGGGCTTGGCGGGAACCATGTCGTAGAGAGAGGCTGCCTGGCGGTTGCCATCGACACCCAGCTGGGCATCGATATGGTTCTCGTTGTCGAGCACCTGATACTCGGAGCAGCTCTGCCAGATGGGTAGCAGGTTGCCGTCGGCATCCTTGGCCTCCTGGGCCAGGTAGAAGATACCTGAGTTACCGCCCTTGCTGATCTTATACTCCAGCTCGAGGGTGAAGTTCGTGAACTTGTGGGCAAAGAGCAGGTCGCCGCCGCCCTCTGCCTGGGCCTCGCCAGTGCCGGAGCCCTTCAGGTGGATAGCACCGTCAGCACTCTCCCAGCTGGTGGGCACCTGGTCCATGCCATAGCCGCGCCATCCGTTGAGGGTCTTGCCGTCGTAGATTACATAGTAGCCGTCGGCATCCTGGGGGAACTGGGCAAGGTCCACCTGGGTGTTCTCTACTATCTGGGCCACAGCAGCCTCAACGGCAGGCTGTTCGCCAGCTTCGCCCTGGGGGCAGGAGCACTTGTCGCAACCGCAGCTGCACTGCCCGTTGCACTTGTTCTGACAGCACGAAGCCATCATCAATGCTGCACATGCAGCAAACATAAATACTTTCTTCATCTTTGTTTGAAAATTATTAAAGGTTCAAAAGGCCCATCGGGCTTTTCCGGCCCGATGGGCTCTGGTTTTATTTCAGTTCGCGTATGCGGACATTGCGGAACTTAACGCCTGCGCCATGTCCGAGGAAGCCGATGTGGCCCTTCTTGTTGAACATACCGGGATGATTGCGATGGTCCACGGTATAGGGGTTCTCGTTGCCGCCGTCGGGGGCTACGTTGTGGCCCTGGCAGGCCTTGCGGATATCGCCGTCCACGATGGTCTCGCCATTGACGATTACGGTGATGTGGTCACCCTTTACGCGTATCTCCTCGGTGCTCCATTCGCCCAGGGGCTTATGCTTGATGCGCTTGGCCGGGATGACACCATACACGGAGCCGTGAACCTGATACTCGCGCAGGCCGGCATAGATGGGATCGTCGTGGTCAAGCACCTGTATCTCGCACATGCCATCGTATGCTGCATCGACGCCCTCGGGGGTGCGGATGCCGATACCATTATTTACACCCGGACGCACGAAGCAGAACTCGAAGCGGTAGATGAAGTCCTTGTACTCCTTCTTCGTATAGAGATTGCCGCCGCCTCCGTAGTTAGCCGATACGTAGATGGTTCCGTTCTGGACGGTATAGTCGGTGGTGTTGCCCTCCCACTTGTCCAGGTTGGTACCGTCGAAGAGGATTTCGTAGCCCTCCTTCTTCTCCTCGGGAGTGAGCTGATAGATGGGCGAGGGCTCGGCCGAGGTGAGCATATTCTTGATCTCATCTACTGCATAGCCGTCGTCAGCCGTACCGTGAGCCTTATAGATAGCCATAGCCTTGGTGAGGCTGGTGTTCATGAACTTATAGTCCAGGTCGTCCACGCACTTGCCGGCTATCTGCTTCACAGCCTGGGCTGCCTCGTAGGACACGTCCTTGTCGTCGAGGTACTTGGCCACGGTATTGAAGGCCAGCTGCGTAGGAGCTGAGGCCAGGGCAGAGATGGCGTTCTTCTTCACATCGGCCGTCTTGGCCACCTGCAGGGCCTCGCCCAGCTTACGGCAGCGGCTGTCGATACCGCGTTCGTTGCCCTTGACCAGGCTGATGTAGGCGTTCAGAGCCTCGGCATCGCCTGTCTTACCGGCAGCAAAGAGGGTGGATGCTGCTGCATAGTTAGAGGTGGACTTCAGGGCCTTCAGGGCCTCAGCCTTCTGGGCCTGTGAGGCGCTGCCTTCCACCACCTTCTTCAGGTCTTCAACAGAACCGTTGGTGGCTGTCTGGGCCAGGGGGGTGAAGAAGCGCTCTGCGTTCTTGGCAGCCTTCATCTGCTGGGCGATGGCCTGGTACTTGCCATTGGCATCCAGGGTGGCAACGGCTGCATTGAGGGCTGTCTGCAGGGCAGAAGCCTTATCGGCAGGAACCTTGTCGAGCAGGGCTGCTACCTGAGCCACATTCTTCGAAGATACGATACCGGGCAAGGCCTGGATGGCTGCAGCGGAGAGGGCGGCATCGGAGGAGGCGGCCAGCTCCAGGGCCTTGTCGGCCACCTCGTGCACGCCGCGGCGGCTGGCCAGCTGCAGCAGTTGCTGCTGCTTCTGGGCACTGGCACCGGAGAAGGCTGCAGACAGTTTGTCGTTGAGCTTACCCTTGTAAGTATAGAGGGCATTCAGGGCATTGCCTGCCTGCTCTGTACCCAGTGCGCCGAGCAGGGCGTCGGCTGCCTTCTCGCCACCCAGCTTTACGGCGGCTTCCATGGCAGCGGGGGCAGTAGCACCGGCCTTCTGCACCTCGGCCAGAACCAGGTCAGCCTGGGATGCTACATGATTGTCGCCTATCCAGTAGAGGACATCGGTCTGTGCGTCGGGCGAGAGTTTCTTGAACTTCTTAGCCACAGCGGCATAGAGTGCCTCGTCGGCCAGGGGAGCTACGTACTCCAGGGCCTGGACGCGATAGGGACGGTCCTTGCTCTTCAGCGCCTTGAGCAGGGGCTTGCTGAAGTCGGTACCCTTGAATGCCTTCAGCGCATCGAACTGCTGGGCATAGGGGGCGGTACCCTTCTGGGTGGTGAACTCCACCTCGGTGACAGGACCGAGCAGACGTATCTGGCTCTCCAGGAACTGGCGGGTGGCATCGTCGGGAGCCTTGCCCAGCGCTGCCTTCATGGCCTGGAGCACAGGCTCCTTGTACTTGGTGTTTGCGGTTGCATAGTTGGTAATGGCATTCAGGGCGTACTCAACCTTGTTGTTTGCCTTCATAGCAGTGGGCTTGAGCATACCAACGAGGATGCCCACCGTCTGGGGGGCAGCCTCTACAAGGGGAGCCACCTCGCGGTTCAGGTCATCAGCCTTCTGAATGGGCATGAGTGCCAATACATCCTGTACGATGGTCTCGGGCTTGCGCTGACGGGCATCCTGAGCCACTGTGGGCAGAGATGTCATGAACATCAGTGCCGATAGAAAGAGAAATAATATCTTTTTCATTGTCTTATTAGCTTATTACGGTTAACACTTTAATTTAGATATACTTTCCCCATTCGCCGCGCATGGGCTGGTTGACCAGCAGGTTGGCTGCATCGTCGTTGATGAAGGTCTGCGTCTTGGGGTTGAAATGCAGTGTGCGGCCCAGGCGCAGGGCGCATACACCCATATTGACAATAGTGGCACTGTGGTGACCATTGGTCTCGTTGAGTGCGAAGGGACGGCGCGTGCGCACGCAATCCAGATAGTCGGTATTGCGAAGCTCGGGGTCGGGCATCTCGTTGATGAGCTGCTGCACATTGGGAATGGTGCACTCGAATCCCTTATATACCTTGCCCTTCGGGCCTTCGATGTAGGGCACCTTGTCGCTGCTCTCGAAGCCCTCACCCTCCAGGATGATCTGGCAACCGTCGGCATACGTATAGGTGATGGAGCGCCAGATGCCTACTGCATCGGGGTGCTGCTGCGGTGCATCCACCTCCACCTTGATGGGGAACTCGTCGTCCTTGCCCAGGAAGTACTGCACGGGGTCGATGTAGTGCTGACCCATGTCGGCCAGACCGCCGCCGTCG
>CAMJQA010000023.1 GCA_946407895.1 uncultured Prevotellaceae bacterium | reverse complement strand
GGGGCGGCCATCACCCCGAGGGGGTTGACAGTAGGACAGTACTTGACAGTACTTTTCAAACTTTTCCCCCGCGCGTACCCGTGCACGCATAGGGCCTCACTTTCCTGCGTACGTGCGTAAGATTCATGAAATCTACTGTCAAGTACTGTCCTACTGTCAACCTCTGATGTCTACGTCTTGGGCAGGAGAATACGCCTGACTGACTGGTCTATCCAAACGGTTGAATTGCCCGGGTCAAGCGGTTGAATGAGTAAACTCAAGCGGTTGGATTGCCCCACTCAATAAGAAAGGAGCGAGGTGGATACAGCAGACGGAACAATAAATATACAGACTGAACGAAAACAAAGATTTTGAATATGACTTTTTCTAAAGGAATTGCGTGGACAATGGCTATCATGCTGTTGGCAGAAGGATGCAAAACAGGGCATACAGAAATAGTGAACATGCAGTGCGAGTATCAGAGGGAGCCTATAGGCATAGACATCCCATCGCCGCGCTTCTCGTGGAACTATGCCGGAGACAGCACTTGGCAGCAGGGTTCCTACCGCCTGGTCCTGGCAGACAGCAAAAAGGGCCTGAAGCACGAGGGGAAGGGATTCCGATGGGAAAGTACGCAGACGCAATCTGCTCGGATGCAGGATGCCTATAAGGGCGGCGAACGGCTGAAGCCCCATACCACATACTACTGGCAGATAGAAGCCATTGACAAAGACGGCAGAAGGAAAGCCATATCTCCCATCGCTACTTTTGAGACTGCCAAGATGAGCCAGGCAGACTGGACGGCACACTGGATTACAGACAACAGGGAACGCACCGAACACGCAGCTCCCCTGCTGAGGCACACATTCGAGGTGAAAGGCCAGATAAGCAAGGCCCGCCTCTACATGAGTGCCGCCGCATACGCCAAGCTGGAACTGAACGGACTGCGGCTGAGCACCACCAGCCTGAACCCGGGATATACCCACTATGACCGTCGCAACCTATACTGCACATACGATGCAACACCGGCACTTAAAGAGGGAAAGAACGTCATTACAGCCATTCTGGGCAATGGTTTCTACAACGAGATAGACCGACTGGGAGTCTGGGACTTCGACAATGCCGCCTGGCACGGACGTCCACGCCTGCTGTGCGAACTGCGCCTGACCTATGCCGACGGACGCACGGAGACCATTGCATCTGGCGAGTCGTGGAAGGTGACCGAGAGTCCATTCCTGGTGAACGACATCTACTCGGGCGACACGTACGATGCCCGCTGCGAGCTGGCAGGCATAGAGAAACCGGACTATGACGACACGAAGTGGAAGGGAGCCGTGTCGGTGGCTGGGAGCTCGGACAGACTTGTTGCCCAGCAGATGCCCGCCACTGAGGTGGACACGATATATCGCCCTGTCTCCCTGCGCTCCATTGGCGACAGTATTTACGTCATCGACTTCGGACAGAACATGTCGGGCTATGCCCAACTGACACTGCAGGGCAAGGCCGGTACGCAGATATGCGTGCAACATGGCGAGGAACTGGACGCTGAGGGACGGTTGAATGTGGACCGCATTACCGGCCTTTTCGACAAAGGGAAGGGCTTTGGATTCCAAACGGACGTCTATACGCTGAGCGGGCGCAGGGATGTATTGCGTCCAGAGTTCACCTACCACGGATTCAGATATATAGAGGTTCGCGTGAGACCGAGCATGAAAATAAAGGAGGAGGATGCAGAGGCACTCTTCGTACATACGGCGATGAAGCCCACAGGATGGTTCTGCTGCTCGAACGATACGCTCAACCTCATCTGGAAGGCCGTACGCCAGTCCTACCTCTCCAACTTCATGAGCATCCCCACGGACTGCCCGCAACGCGAGAAGAACGGATGGACGGCCGATGCCCACATCTCGCAGGAGATAGGACTGCTGAACTTCGACTCCTTTACGTCCTACGAGAAATGGCTCGACGATATGGCAGACAACCAGCGTTCCGATGGGCAGATAGCCGACATCATACCTTCCTCTGGCTGGGGATACGGCGTGAATCCCGTTTGGTCGGCAGCTCTCTTCATTATCCCCATGAACCTGTACCTCTACTCGGGCGACCGAAGGCCCATAGAACGTGCCTTGCCACTGTGCAGGAACTACCTGAAGTTCCTGGCCGCTCACGAAACGGAACGCGGCAGCGTAGCAAGCGGGCTGGGCGACTGGGTACCTTACAAGACCAGCACGCCCGAGGAGTTTACTTCTACCTGCTATTATTACTATATCTGCCACCTGACAGCCCGCTTCTGCGAACTGCTGGGAATGGACGGAACAGAATATGCCCGCAAAGCAGAACAGCTGAAGCAGTTGCTGAACACCGAGTTCGTGAACCACGAAACAGGACTATACTCCAACGGCTCGCAGGCGGCACAGGCCACAGCACTCTATCTGGGTATTGTACCGAAGGAGAAGGAACGGACTGTGGCAGAACGGCTTAGCGAAATGATAGCACAGGGAGGTGGGCACCTGGACTTCGGGATGCTGGGCAGCAAAATGGTGCTGCGTATGCTCACTCGGTTTGGACATACTGATCAGGCACTGGACATGGCTCTACGGCAGGATGCACCATCGTGGGCCGCATGGATAGCCCAGGGACATACCACCCCGCCCGAAGAATGGATTCCGAAGGGAGGCTCTTCGCTGAACCATGTCTTTCTGGGCGACATCAATGCCTGGATGATACAGTGCCTGGCGGGCATCAACTACGACCCACAGCAACCCGGGTTCCAGCACATTGTCATTGAACCGCATTTCCCCCATCGCCTGCAATGGGCTGAGGGGAGGTATCGTTCGCGGGCCGGACTTATCATGTCGCGATGGGAAAGGACCGACGATGAGATTCTTCTGACCATAGAAGTTCCCATCAATACGAATGCGACAATACGGACTGGCGGCGAAGAGAGGACAGTGAGGGCTGGCAGGCACTTGTTCCATCTGTCCAACCAAGGACGATTCCAGCCAAGAGAATAAACCCAAATCGGTCATTAGCGCGCAATTGCCTAATGACCGATTTTGGTTAAAAATATAGGTGTGCAACAGTGCCCATAGGACAGCCATCGCACACCTGTAGGGAATCTGGGGGCCAAGCTGGCCCCTCAGGGACAATCAAAGAAACTGTGAAAGCCAGGAACATTCATAGAGACTTCGAAAGTCCGGGACAATCAAAGAGACTGCGAGGGACTACTCCCACTCGATAGTACCCGTTGGTTTCGGGGTGAGGTCGTAGAGTACGCGGTTCACGCCTGGCACCTCGGAGATGATGCGACTGGTGATGTGGTGGAGCAGGCTGTAGGGGATCTCCTCGATAGTGGCAGTCATGGCATCGCGCGTATTGACGGCACGGATTATGACGGGCCAGTCCCAGCTGCGCTTGTTGTCCTTCACACCCGTAGATTTATAGTCGGGAACGATGGTGAAGTACTGCCATACCTTGCCCTCCAGACCATTCTTGGCAAACTCCTCGCGAAGGATGGCATCGCTCTCGCGCAGAGCCTCCAAACGGTCGCGCGTGATAGCGCCTGTGCAACGGACACCCAAACCGGGACCGGGGAAGGGCTGGCGATACACCATATTGTCGGGCAGGCCCAGTTCCTTGCCCACCACACGAACCTCGTCCTTGAAGAGCAGCTTGATGGGCTCCACGAGTTCGAACTGCAGGTCCTCGGGCAGACCGCCTACGTTGTGATGCGACTTCACCGGACCAGACTCCACAATGTCGGGATAGATGGTACCCTGGGCCAGGAAGCTGATGCCCTCCAGCTTGCGTGCCTCCTCCTCGAATACGCGTATGAACTCGGCACCGATAATCTTGCGTTTCTGCTCTGGGTCGGCCACTCCGGCCAGTTTGTCCAGGAAACGGTCTGTGGCATCCACATAGACCAGGTTGGCATCCAGCTCGTCGCGGAATACGCGCACAACCTGCTCGGGCTCGCCCTTGCGGAGAAGACCATGATTGACATGTACCGAAACCAACTGTTTCCCAACTGCCTTAATGAGCAAAGCTGCCACCACGGATGAATCTACACCGCCTGAGAGTGCCAGCAACACTTTCTTGTCACCTATCTGAGCACGCAGCTCCTTGATCTGTTCTTCGATGAATTTCTGGGCCAGGGCAGGAGTCGTGATGCGCTCCATAGAGGCCGGACGTACGTTACTTGTAGCCATACTGAATCTGAAATGTAAGATGGTAAAATATTAAATATTGAATGTTAAACGTCGAAGTGGTGCAAAGGTAAGACATTTTTTTCTTCTAGCCAAACACTGGCGTGCAAAATATCGTCTTAACCCACTTTTTTTGAACCTTTACTGCCGAGTGTCCAGGAGCTGGCCGTTGACGCGTACGTTCCGCAGGGTGAGCCCTTCCACATACTCGCGGTGGAAGGTGGAGTCGCGGGCCTGAACGTCGAGGTCCGCGAAGGTGAAGTTACTCAGGTGGAAATACTGGGGCTGGTTGGCCACATTGAAGAACTTGTCGCATTCGAGCTTTATGCGCCGCATCGTGACGTTGGAGCCGTACGACATGGGCGGGGTGGGGCGTCCCTGCAGGTCGGCAAACTGAGACCATGCCATGGCCAGCAGGAAGTTGCCGGCACGGCCGGTAATGTCCTCCACGGTGATATACTCGTACTGCTGAGGCGTATCGGTGCGCATCTTCAGGTGAAGCAGGTTGGCACTCCCCTCCACCCGGCACCGGCGCAGCAAGATGTTGTGATTCAGGATAGACTCGCTGCCGCAGGTAAGGCAACTATGAGAGAAGCCGAACCGGCAGTCCTCGATGATGATATTCTCGTTGGGTCCGTTCCCCGGCATCTTCTGGGGGTCGTCGGCCCAAGGGCCTTTACCCCCCTTCAGCGCTATGGCATCGTCATCCACCGACATATAGCAGGTGCGGACGAGCACATCCCGGCAGGCATCAATGTCTATGGCATCGGTGGACGGCGCACGCGAGGGGCTCGTGATGGAAAGGCCCTGCAGGCGTACCCGCTCCGACCGGTAGATATGGAACGTCCAGAAAGGCGAGTTCTGCAGGGTGACCCCCTCCACCCGCACGTTGCGGCAGTTGGAGATATAGAGCAGGCGGGGGCGCTGCTCATCCTTGTTCGTGCAGGCCGGGTTCCACGAACGGCGCTGCCAGAAGGCCTTCCAGTAGGGCTGTCCGTGCCCGTCGATGGTGCCCTGGCCCGTCAGTGTGAATCCGTCTATACTATCCGCGTTCACCACACCCGGATAGTACTTGCACGTCTGGCCCTCGATGCGCGTTTCCATGACGGGGAAGTCGTGTATCTCCGTGCTGCCCCTAAGAACAGCTCCGCGCTCGAGATGCAGGTGTGTGCCCTGGCGGAAGAAGATGGCTCCCGTATGGTAAATGCCGGGGGGCACTACGATTACGCCTCCGCCCTGCTCCGCCACTTGGTCTATCAGCGCCTGCAACTGACGGGTATATATCTGCCCGTCGGACTGAACGCCATAATCTGTTATGCGATATTGTTTGCCCAGGGCCGACAAATCAACGGCCAGTGTGTCTCTAAACCAGGCGGGAATTTCAGTGCCGTCGGGGAAAATATCTCGTGGCGGTTCGCTCTTTCGGCGTGCGAAACTACTCAGCAATGCCGCTGAAACAATCAGTAGGATGAGAAATCTTTTCATAAAAAGGTTCAAAAGTTAAAGGGGTTCGCGAATGTCTATTAATATTATTGTCGCCTGATGACTTCCCGGGCTGCCTCTATGAGCGTGTCAACACCTCGTTGAATGTCATACTCGGTCAGCGAACAGTACAGGTCGGGGGCAATGCCAAACTCAATCTGGTTCATCTCGGCATCGAACATGGGGCAGGCACTGAAGCGCACAGCCCATCCGCAGGGAAGCTCGCTGCTGAAGGGGAGGCCCGAGCCTCCGCCCGTACGGTCGCCCAGGATGATTACCTGCGGACACTCCCGCATATCGCGCACAAAGGTATTGGTGGCGCTGAAGCATTCCCGGTTGGTCAGTACGACAACGGGCTTTTGCCAGCGGACACCGTCACTGGGTTCCAGATACTCGGCTTCGGGGGTTGAGAAGTCGTTGTGCCCAGGCCCTGTCTTGTGGCGTGTATAGCCCACCAGAATCTTCTCGTTCGTGAAATGGCTGGCCAGACGCGACGAGTAGGTGAGGGCTCCGCCCGAATTGCCTCGCACGTCAAGAATCAGCCCGTCGCACAGGCGCAGGTAATACAGCATATCCGACAGATTGCCTTCACCCGTAGCATCTGTGAAGCTTTCATATACCACATATCCTATATTGTCCTCCAGAATGCGGTACTTCACACCTGCCCCGATCTTATAGTCCTTTCCCAAGTATGAATCGCGAAGCTCGTCGTTCAGATTCAGGGGATAGTTCTCCTTCCAGCTCCAGAAACGCCCCATATCGGCGCTGCTGAACAGATTGACATGACCGTCCTGCAACTCAGCCAGCATATTGCACAATACCTGGAAAAGCTGCAGGCGCGACATGTCGGGACTGAGCCGCTGGCGATACTTCGTGCGGGCCGCATTCCAGTCCAGGCCAATGGTCTCGGCCTTATAATCAAGGAAGCAATATTGCTGGTCGATGATTTTCCACAGGGCCTCTAGGTTCCCCTCGGGCGTATCGTCGAACTCCTCCTCCCGGACACAGGATGAGAACATGACAATAGCCAGCACGCTATAATAAAAGAAAACTCTTATCCCTCTCATTGTTTTTCCTTACTTTGAATGGTGAAGTGACGCACGAAACCGAGCATGAAAGAGCGGCCGATGTCATGGACCTTGATATGATTCACATGGCTCTGCCGCGCATCGCTGAGGTAGCCTAAACGCAGGCTGAAGCGCCGGAACGGGATGTCCAGCGTTAGCATCTGGCGTATGCAGGGCGCATTGACAGGCCATGCAAAGCAAACGTTGTGATCTCGGTTCCCCCGTGACAGTTCGTAATAGCTCTGCCCAAACTGAGGGCTGAACATGCAGCCAAGTAATGGAATGTCGGCTTGGTAGCGTGCGATAAACGGTCTGCGGCGGAGGTGGAATGTATAGATGCCGCCCACGGATGCTGCAATATCGAAACTCAGGCGTCCCTGAGCCGGATTATTACCATTACGATCGTTATATAGGATGCCGAAGTCGGTACCCACCTGCCCGCCAGCCATGATACGCAGGTCGGGAAGCGGCTTCCAGTTATAATGCCACCCGGCATCGTAGGCTATGCGGCCCCCGAAATCATTAGCGGTGGCGGGACTATTCTGGGTGAGCGAGAACGTGCCTTGCAAAAGACTTTGGAATGAAATTCGCCCTTGTGACCTGTGCGTCAGGCGCATAGTCTCGTGCATCAGGGTGAGTTGCGGACCAGTGTACTCCAAGGGGGAGAGGTAGGTATCCTGCTGATGAGTCCGCCCGAAGGCCATGGAGAAAGCGTTTTTGCCTTCGTATGGCGGATAGGCGGAAAGCCCGTTGTCGGCCAATACCCGAGTGGGCAGGCTGACCAGACAGAGGGCAACGTTTATAACATATATATATATCGCGCGCATTGGCTAATCGAAAAGATGCAGCTGGCCTGTCAATTCATCGGCTACATCCTGTTGGCTTTTTCCTACATCAGGGTCTTCAACAGCATTGCCCGCATACTGGGCTTCGTCCTCTTTCGGACCAGACTCGCTTTGATCGGAGGAAGAACCGTCGTCAGACCCGGCATCCTCCGGTTCGGGGTAACGTGTGGGTTCCAGTTCTTCAACCTGTGCAATGGCAAACGTGGTTACCCTCTTGCCATGCGCCTTTACGCTCTTTACGCCCACAAACTCCTCAGCCTCTATCTCCATAGGTTCGCGGAATGCATCGTTTCCGCCCATTATAACCTTGAGATGAGGATAGACGGTATCGGTAAGGAGCAGTAGCCTGCTTTGCGGGTTTTCACCCAGACAGTTCTGGCGGCGCACGGAAGCCTCCATCAGGAAACGTTTAATGTAGAGGTATCCATCGCGGTCCTCATCGAAGAGAACGGCTGTCCACACCTTTCCCACATTGTATTTCTCGATGCGCAGGATGTTGTCTTCGTAGTGGTTATTCGTATCAAAGTTCGTTAGGTAGAATTCACCGTTCGTGAGCACGACCAGAATCTGATCCTCGTTGTTGAATTCGCCCAGGTATGTGCCCTGCTGGTCGTAATTTAGGCGCTTCACGTCCTGATCGAACCACACTTTGCGGCCGCCCAGCGTACTCCCGCCATGGTTCTTCAGGCTTATACGGCTAACCTCCAGCTTTGTCAGTATATTGCCCACGCTCTGGCGCCCCTTTATCATCTGTTCACTGAAGTCCTTGTCGAAGAAGACACGCTTCAACTTGGGGTTAGGCTTCAGTGTAACCTTGATAACCTCGGCTTCGCCATTGGGATTCGCGGTGAAATAGAGTACTCGGCTCTTTGGCGTTCCCTGCGTGACGTCGTATTCTCGGTCACGTGTCATGCTGGTCACGTTAAAGCGCTTAATATAGCTTATGCCCGACTTGCCGTCGCGATAAACAACATTATAAATAGTGCGGGCATCGTTCTTCTTAAAGATAGCCAGATGTATCACCTCCGCCTTCTTCTTCTCGGCCTTCGAGCGCTCGGTCTCGCCTATGAAGAGTTTGTCGGCTATGCGCACTATCTTGTACGTGCCATCCTTGTAGAAGATGATCACATCGTCTATGTCCGAGCAGTTGCAGACAAACTCGTCCTTCTTCAGACCCGTGCCGATGAAGCCTTCCTCGCGGTTTATGTAGAGCTTCTCGTTGGCCTCCACTACCGTAGCGGCGGTAATGGTGTCGAAGTTCTTTATCTCGGTCAGGCGCGGATGGTCCTTGCCGTACTTATCCTTGATGAAGCGGAACCAGTCGGCCGTCACCTCCACCATATTGTTCAGCTCCTTGTCTATCTGGGCTATCTCGTCCTTAATGCGGGCTATCAGTTCATCGGCCTTGTCCTTGTTGAACTTCAGTATGCGAGCCATCTTGATTTCCATAAGCCGCAGGATGTCATCCTTGGTCACCTCGCGAATCATCTTGGGGTACCAGGGCGTCAGCCGCTCATCGATCCACTCGCATGCCTCGTCCATCGTCTTGGCATTTTCGAACTGCTTGTCCTTGTAGATACGCTCCTCTATGAAGATACGTTCAAGCGAGGCGAAGTGCAGGCTCTCCATGAGCTCGCCTTTTCGGATGAGGCGTTCTTGCTTAAGCAGGTTGAGCGTGGTGTCAACGTTGCGGCGCAACACTTCGCTGATGGTGAGGAAGCATGGCTTACGCTCGTCGATGACACAGCAGTTGGGCGAGATGCTGACCTCGCAGTCGGTGCAGGCATACAGTGCATCGATGGTCTTGTCGCTGCTGGCACCGGGCATCAGATGGATCAGGATTTCCACGTTGGCCGCCGTCATATCCTCCACCTTCCGCACTTTTATCTTTCCCTTCTCGGCAGCCTTCAGTATGCTGTCTATGAAGGCGCTGGGCTTGCTGGCCGTGCCCGTGGTCTTTCCGAAGGGAATCTCGGTGATGGCCAGCGTCTTGTTGTCGCGTTTCTCAATCTTTGCCCTTACGCGCACAACGCCGCCTCGCTGTCCGTCGTTGTATTTGCTGACGTCTATGCTTCCGCCTGTAGGAAAATCGGGGTAGAGATGAAACTCTTCACCGTGCAGATAGCTGATGGCCGCATCGCATATCTCATTGAGATTATGAGGCAGAATCTTACAACTCAGACCAACGGCAATGCCTTCGGCTCCCTGGGCCAGCAATAAGGGAAACTTAACGGGCAGGGCCACTGGTTCTTTGTTTCGTCCGTCGTAGGAGAGTTTCCATTCGGTGGTTTTAGGGTTGAAAACCACGTCGAGGGCGAACTTTGAGAGGCGTGCCTCTATGTAACGTCCGGCTGCTGCATCGTCACCCGTCAGGATGTTTCCCCAGTTTCCCTGGCAGTCCACGAGCAGTTCTTTCTGTCCCAGCTGCACCAGGGCATCCTTTATACTGGCGTCGCCATGAGGGTGGAACTGCATGGTGTGCCCCACTATGTTTGCCACCTTGTTGTAGCGCCCGTCGTCCATGCGCTTCATGCTGTGCAGAATGCGCCGCTGTACGGGTTTGAAGCCGTCGCCTATATGCGGTACGGCACGTTCCAGGATTACGTACGAGGCATAATCCAGGAACCAGTTTTGGTACATCTGGTTCAGGTGATGGGTAATTCCATCTGTCATTGTCACTTTATCTGTCATCTGTGTCTTACTTGTTTTCCTTAATACTTCACCTTTATCCAAGGGGCATTCTTTTCCATCCAGCTTTTCACCTGCAGAGGCACATCGGTACACATCCGGTCGCTACCCAGATATGCGCCCAGCATGAAGTCCTCTACGCTCTGACCAGGCCAGAGGCTTACAGTGATGCCCTCTTTGTGGGCTTTCTCTACCATTTGCCGGCTGGTACCTTCCATGCGGCAACCCAGTGTCTTTATACCCACCGTCTTGGCAAGTGCTATCGTTTCATCGTTGACGGGCTTATTTACGATTAGGAGGAGTTCGGCTTCGGGATGATGCTCCTGCAGGTAGCGCAGTCCGCGATAGTCGCCCGAGGTAAAGACGAACTGGGAACCCTTTGTCTTCACGCTCGTGGCAGCTCTATAGACCTTTTCTACATATTCCTCCAAGCGTGCCTGTGGATAGAGTTCCGCCGGCGTGGTCTTCAGTTCCCACTCCACGTACAGCCCGTCTTTCCCGTTCAGGAACCCCACAAAGTCATCGAGGCGCAGAATCGGGTTGCCATGCTTCGTGCGCAGGGCGTCTATCTCGGCCGAGGTCTTCTTCTCCAGAATGCCGGTGCCGTTTGTAGTGCGCTCCAGGGTGTGGTCGTGAGTGATGTAGCAAACGCCGTCACTTGTCATGCGGATGTCTGTCTCGAATCCGGTGTAACCGCCGTCCCAGCTCTCCTGGAATGCCTTCAGCGTATTCTCGTCGCGCTCCATTCTGCCACCCCGATGGGAAAAGGCACGGATTTCCTGTGTCTGCGCCGGCATCTGCAGGGCTGCGAAGCAAAGCATACCGCCCATCAATAGCTTAAGTCCCTTTTGCACCATATATATATAACTGATATCAAATTATCGGATAATCCCTGATTTTTGCAGCAAATTTACATTTTTTTCTCCGAACTTGCAAAAATAGCCCTCATTTTCTTGCCCGAAGGCCGCCAGGAACACGATTTATGCCCCTCTTTCATATTTTTATGGCAGCGAAAATGCGTATTTCTCAAAGAAAATCCATACCTTTGCCGCGAAAAAGAAGTAACAAGCAAAAAAACAAAGACCAATGGCACAACAAGAAGATGTTTTCAAGAAGATAGTCTCCCATTGCAAGGAGTATGGTTTCGTCTTTCCCAGCAGCGACATATACGACGGCCTGGGAGCCGTATATGACTACGGGCAGAACGGCGTGGAGCTGAAGAACAATATTAAGCAGTACTGGTGGCAGTCCATGGTGCTTCTGCACCAGAACATAGTGGGCATAGACGCAGCCATCTTCATGCACCCCACCACATGGAAGGCCAGTGGGCACGTAGATGCCTTCAACGACCCCCTCATCGACAACCGCGACTCCAAGAAGCGCTACCGCGCCGATGTGCTCATCGAGGACCAGATAGCCAAGTATGACGAGAAGATAGAGAAGGAGGTGAGCAAGGCCCGCAAGCGCTTCGGAGACAGTTTCGACGAGGTGATGTTCTGCAGCACCAACCAGCGCGTGCTGGATATAAAGGCTAAGCGCGACGCCCTGCACGAACGCTACGCCCAGGCCATGAATGCCGGCGACCTGAACGAGCTGCGCCAGATCATCCTCGACGAAGAAATCGTATGCCCCATCAGCGGTACCAGGAACTGGACCGAGGTGCGGCAGTTCAACCTCATGTTCAAGACCGAGGTGGGCAGCACGGCCGAGGGTGCCTCCACCATCTACCTGCGCCCCGAGACTGCACAGGGCATCTTCGTGAACTACCTGAACGTACAGAAGACCGGGCGCATGAAGCTGCCCTTCGGCATAGCACAGATAGGCAAGGCCTTCCGCAACGAGATAGTGGCCCGCCAGTTCATCTTCCGCATGCGCGAGTTCGAGCAGATGGAGATGCAGTTCTTCGTAAAGCCCGGCACCGAGCTGGAGTGGTTCCAGAAGTGGAAGCAGACCCGCATGGCCTGGCACCAGGCCTTGGGCTTCGGCGCAGAGAACTACCGCTTCCACGACCACGACAAGCTGGCCCACTATGCCAATGCTGCCACGGACATCGAGTTCCACATGCCCTTCGGGTTCAAGGAGGTAGAGGGCATACACAGCCGCACGAACTTCGACCTGAGCCAGCACGCCAAGTATTCGGGCAAGAAGATAGAGTACTTCGACCCCGACACGAACGAGAGCTACACGCCCTATGTCATCGAGACCAGTATCGGTGTGGACCGCATGTTCCTCAGTGTCATGTGCCACAGCTTCGAGGAGGAGCAACTGCCCGGCGGCGAGACACGCACCGTGCTGCATCTGCCTGCCGCACTGGCACCTGTCAAACTGGCCGTATTCCCTCTGACCAAGAAAGACGGTCTGCCCGAGAAGGCACAGGAGATCATCAACGACTTGCGCTTCCACTTCAACTGTAAGTATGAGGAGAAAGATCAGATAGGCAAGCGCTATCGCCGTATGGATGCCATCGGCACCCCCTATTGCGTTACCGTTGATCCTCAGACGCTCCAGGACAACACCGTTACCCTGCGTGACCGCGACACGATGGAGCAGCGCCGCGTAAACATCTCCGAGTTGCGCGGTATTATCGAGGACCAGGTGAGCATCACCAGCCTGCTGAAGAAACTGCTGTAATAGTTCACAAGGTTCAAAAGTATGAAGAGGTCTTTTAACTGGGTCTTGGTCTTGCTTCCGCTCCTGGGAAGCCTTGCGGGAGGTCTTTCGGCCTGTTCCGAGGAGGATACCACATGGAATCCCTACTACAACTGGGAGGCGCGTAACGCTCAGTGGTTCGAACAGGTTGCCGATTCGGCCCGCACGGCCATTGCGCAGTCCAAACGGCAATACGGCGACCAGTGGGAGGAGCATTGCCAGTGGCGCATGTACAAGACCCTCTTGCGCAGCGCCGAACTGCAGGGCGACCTGACGGACAGCATCTGCGTACACATCCTGCAGCGCGGCACGGGAACGGTGAGCCCGGCCTATACCGATACGGTGGGCCTGAGTTTCCGCGGCTGGCTCATGGAGACGGAGTACGAAAACGCTGCGGGGCAAATGGACAGCTATATGTCCGTCTTCACCCAGACTTACTACGGCACTTACGACCCTGCTACCGCTGCCATACAAGTGATGAGCGTCGGTGGGACGGTGGAGGGTTACACCACTGCCCTGCAGTATATGGTCGAGGGCGACGACTGGCTCGTCTATATCCCCCAGAAACTGGGCTATGCCGAGAAGGAATCCTCCGTCATCCCGGCATACAGCACTCTCCTCTTCCGTCTGAAGATGGAACGCATCTTCCAGTCGGAGGTGCCTTGATGCAATAAGCACTCTGGTATATCCTTATTAAAAGGGCTGTGCCGAAATGAGTCTGCTTCCCCCGGACGAAGAGTCCGTCGGCTTCGGGCCTTGGCCTTAGCCGTGAGCGCTCATTTTGGCACAGCCTTTTTATATTCCCCCTTGAAGTCGTACGCCTGATAAGACTCGAACTTACACGCCCGAAGGCACCAGATCCTAAGTCTGGCGTGTCTACCAATT
Organism: uncultured Prevotellaceae bacterium; assembly: GCA_946407895.1. Lineage (GTDB taxonomy): Bacteria > Bacteroidota > Bacteroidia > Bacteroidales > Bacteroidaceae > Physcousia. Next base: position 29,715 of record CAMJQA010000023.1, on the reverse strand, counting down.
CCACCACAAGCGCAGATTCTGGCTGCAAAGGTACGAATAAGCGGGGAGAAATCAAAAGAAAAGGCGGAATATTTTCCTTTGTTTGCACCGCGGAAGCACTTTCGGCGGGGCCAGAGGTGCGAATAAGCATGGGATAAGCAAAATAAATGGGTATAACTGTTGGACTATTCCTCGCTTTTTCGTACCTTTGACCTGCTTAAACCTAATAATCATACTTATGAGAAAGCTGATGACGAAGATTATTTGCACCCTGGTGCTCTGTATGCTGGCATCCTGCCAGCGGGGGAGCACGAGTTACACTACCCGAGACTTCTCTTGCCCGGGCATGGAGTGGCGCCCCATACCGCTATGGTTTTGGAACAACACCACCGTGCGGGGCGACGAGGTGGAGAGGCAGCTGGAGCAGATGGTGCTGGCCGACGGCTATGGGGGCTGTGCCATCCTGCCCTTCGGCGGAGGCTTCGGCCCGGGATACCTCTCGGCGGAGTACTTCGAGGTCTACGGCCGGGCGGTGGAGACGGCGCGCCGGATGGGAGCCCACATGTCGGTGTATGACGAGTACGGCTTCCCGAGCGGCAGCATGGGGGCTATCAACGGATCGGGGGTGACGACTTTCATGAACAACCACCCCGGCTATACGGTGAAGCGGCTTGACAAGACCGAGTTCGGCGTGCAAGGCGGGGCCAGACTGGAGCGCAGGCTGGAACTGAGGGGCAGGCTGATGAGCCTGGTGGCCTGGAACCGGGGGACGAACGGGATGGTGAACCTGAGGCCGATGCTCCAGAGCGAGGGGGAGCTTGTGTGGGACGTGCCCGAGGGGGAGTGGACGGTGATGTGCTTCGAGTGCGTCACGGACGGCGACCCCAACGTGGACTACCTCTCGCAGGAAGCTGTCTCCCTTTTCGTCCACGATACGCACGAGGCCTACCTCTCCCGCCTGCCCGGGGCTTTCCGGGGGACGGTGGTTTCCACCTTCTTCGACGAGCCGACGATGTACCGTGCCCAGGGGAGGATGTGGACCGACGACTTCAACGAGCGCTACGAACAGGCCTACGGCTCGTCGCCCGAGCTGCTCTACCCGGCCCTGTGGTACGACATCGGCCCCGTCACCGCGGCTGCGCGCAACAGGCTCTTCGGCCTGCGCTCCGAGCTCTATGCCCGGGCCTTCATGGGCACCATCAGCCAGTGGGCCGCCGGCCACGGCATTCTGGCCACAGGGCACCAGGACCAGGAGGAGATTGCCAACCCCACGAGCGTGGCGGGCGACTTGATGAAGGCGGGCAAGTACCTGTCGATGCCGGGCATCGACAAGATTGGGGGCGGGCGCCCCACCGAGGATTTCTATAAGGTGGTGTCCTCCTCGGCCAACTGCTGGGACAAGGACTATGTGATGTCTGAGACCTACGGGGCCATGGGGAACATCCCGGTGGAGACGATGTACCAGGTGGCCGTGGAGCAGTACACCAAGGGCGTGAACCACCTCATACCGCATGCCGTATGGTATGATGACCGGAACGTGACCTTCCTGCCCGAGCTGTCGTGGCGCAACCCGTTGTACAATGCTGAGCTGCCGAGGTTCAATCGTTTCCTCTCGCGGCTGAACTATATGCTTGCCCGGCCCGGCAGGCACATGGCCGACGTGGCCGTCATCTACCCCATCGAGACGCAGTATGCCGGGCATTACCTCGACGGGCCCAGGGGGTACTATGAGGGCGGCGTGGCCGTGCCGGGCACTGACTATCCGATGGTGTCGCGCCTGCTGACGGACTCGCTGGGCGTGGACTTCACCTACCTGCACCCCGAGGTGCTGGATGACCGCTGCCTGGTGGAGGGGGGCAGGCTTAGGATGCAGAACAGGGTGAACAGCGAGGAGTTCTCCGTCGTCATCCTGCCCGGCATGGATGCCATATCGGCGGGCAACCTGCAGCGGGTGGAGGAGGCCTGGCGGGCGGGCGTGACCGTGGTCTTCACCACGCAGACGCCCAGCCGGTCGGCCGACCTGGAGGGCGATGACGAGGCTGTGCGCCAGGCCGTGGCCCGCATGCTCCAGGGCCAGGGCGGGCGGCCGGCCCTCTTTGTGCCCCGGCCCACGGCCAGCTCGCTGGCTGCGGCCTTGGCGGAGCGCACGGACGTGCCCGACGTCTGCTTCTCGGGCGGCGAGCACCCCTTCAACTACCTGCACAAGGTCATTCGGGGCCGCGACGTCTATCTCTTCGGCAACATCGATGCCACGCCGTGCCGCCTGGCTGTCACCCTGCGCAGGCCTATGCAGGGTGCCCTGCTGATGGACCCTCACACGGGGCTCACTAGTGAGCCGGAGCTTGCCACGACGGCCGACGGACGCTTGCAGCTGCAACTGTTGCTCCAGCCCAACCGCGCCGTGTTCCTGGTGGACGGGGCGCTCGTGGGGCAGAACGGAGTGCTCCCCGGCGGGGTCGGCAATCCGTAGCCCGATACGGCTCTTGAGCCGGTCCTCAATCGGGCTGCCTGCCCCGTCCTCAATTGGGCTGCCTGCCCCCTCCCCAATCGATTTCCCAGTCGATACTCAATCGGGCAGGCAGTCCAATACTTAATCGATTCCAGAATCGATTCTCAATCGATTTTCCTCCCCCCTGCCGGATGCGCGGGACGATGCCATGTCCATCTCCACTCTCCCCTTTTTGGGATGGATGCGGAAGGCGCATCCCATGAGCTGGCGCATGTCCTCGAACGTGCCGCGGCGCAGGGTCAGCCGGTAGGGGAATCCGCCCTGGCTGGCGGTCAGCGACCGGGACGCTATCTCCCTGAATGGCAGCTGTGCACGGGGCTGCACGTTCAACTGCATCAGCCAGCCGAGCGACTTGTCAGTGCACGTAGCCGTGAGGGTGCTCTCGTTCATGAGCAGGCGTATCTCGCCTCGGCGCTCCTTCAGGGGCCAGCGCACCAGCATGCCGTCCCCCTTCTGCGTAATCACGGGCTCGCCGCCGCGCAGTTCCGTGATGCGGCCGCCTCCGTCAAGGGTGAAGAAGCGCAGCGAGGCCATGTCCTGGGCCGTACTCCACAGGCAGCCGTCGACGACGGGCAGCGTCATGTAGATGCACTGGTTGGAGGTGCAGACCCGGTGGTAGTAGTCGCTCTCCATGTGCTCGTCGAAGAGGTGTATGTCGCGTATGCCCATCCGGTCACCCTCCCACAGAATGTTGGCGCGGTAGAAGCGGCTGCCGAACCAGATGGTACGCCCCAGGTTGTCCGTATAGTCGTTGAGGGCGGTACAGGCGTTGGCGGGTGTCACGGGATTCTCCTTGCGGAACTGCCGGGCCGTCTCGATGAGCGTCTCCACCCTCAGCCTGCCCTGCTTCTCAAGCTCAGCTATCTGGGGCAGCTGCACCTCGTAGCCTTTACGGAACACATCCCACGTAAAGGAGTTCTCCTGCCCGGCCTGGAAGTAGGTGTAGCCCAGAGCCGGGTCTCCCGTCTGGCACTGCAGGTACCAGCGCACCCACTCCGGTTTCTGCGCGTTGATGTAGGTGGGCTCCATCGTGCAAACGCTCTGCACGGCACCGCCTACGCCGGCACTGTACTGATAGAGGGGGTCGCTGCCCAGCATGCGGAAGATGGGCAGGTCTATCTGCCCCTCCCTGGTCTGCGCCGGCATATAGGCATTCACTCGCGAGGGGTAGTACGCGCCATGCCAGTAGCCCCCCCAGAGCGTATAGCCGTCTGTGCCTACCTGGTCACGGCAGATGCAGCAGCCCTCAATGCCGTATCTCTCCCGCATGTAGGCCAGCGAGTAGGCGTCGATGAACCATGAGCCGATGCTGTGCGGCAACTGCCCGAAGACCTGGCGGAACTTCTCCATGAAAGTGTCAACCAGCAGCTTGCGCTCCTCCTGTGTGTAACCCACGGCAAAGCCCTTGTCTGCATGCCAGTCCCAGGGGTAGCGGCCCCGCCACTTCAGTCCGGCAGCTTCTACATGCGGCTGTGTAATCTCCCACCATCCGCCCACTTCGCATCCGTGCAGCAGCTCCTCCTTCATCATGGGCTGATACCGTTCGTCGATCAGTGCGTCGTATTGCAGGAGCCATGTCCCCTTGAAACCCCACTGGTGTATGGCATCGGCCTCGGCCTTTGTCGTCTCGTAGAGCACTTGGGGCGTGATGGACTCGCTTCGCGGCTCTATGTCGCGCACGAAGTTAATGAAGTTCACGATGCGCGGAACGTCCTTCCCCCGCGCTGCTGCTGCACCCATCATACCTGAACAGGCCAGCAGGATAAAGAATAATCTTTTCATGTTGATGTCTTGTCCTTTCAATTTGGCAGCAAAGATACGATTAAGCGAGAGAAGTGCAAATATTTTTGCATTTTATTTTGCTTATCTCTCGCTTATCCGTACCTTTGTAGCCGAAATGTAGCCTTGTGTCGGAGATGAGTGAAACAAAAGAAAGTGTGGCGCTCCAGCATACTATAGCAAAGTTGTCTGATTTCAGTTCGCTGGATGGTCTTTATCATGTATGCCAGAATGGGAAATCACTCCCTTCGGGGCCGGTGTTGTCAGAAATCACCGATTTATGCCGTGCCATTCTTTTTCCAGGATATTATGGGCGGTCGAGTGTGAGTGCACAGACTTTACCTTATCATATAGGCGTCAGTGTGGAACGGCTCTATGAACTGCTGACAGAGCAGATTGAGGCTGCGGGGGCATGCAACACCGGACTTGATAGTGGTGAGATAGCAATGCGGTTTATACAGAGCCTTCCAGGCCTGCGTAAGATTCTGGCAACGGATGTGGAAGCAGCCTTTAACGGAGACCCGGCGGCCGAGTCGTTGGGGGAGATCATTAGCTGCTACCCGGTAATTAAGGCTATAACCAATTATCGCATAGCTCACGAACTGCTGCTCCAGGGCGTGTCCCTGATACCCCGTATTATTACGGAAATGGCACATAGCGAAACGGGCATAGATATTCATCCGGCTGCTACAATCGGACATCACTTTACGATAGATCACGGTACGGGAGTCGTAATAGGGGCCACCTGTATCATAGGCAATTATGTAAAATTGTATCAGGGTGTGACGCTGGGGGCGAAGAGCTTTCCCCTAGACGAGAACGGGCATCCAATCAAGGGCATTCCACGTCATCCGATTCTGGAAGACCATGTCATTGTCTATAGTAATGCTACTGTGTTGGGGCGTATAACTATAGCAAAGGGTACGGTTATTGGTGGAAACGTATGGGTGACGGAAAGCACGAAGCCGGGTGAACAGATAGTACAGGCCAGAAAACGCAAGGGAACCGTGAAGGAAACTATCATTAACCCCGAAGACTGGGGCGGATTATAGCCTATTCCTCGTACTCGGCCGGTATTCATATAGTCGTGAATTTGAAACTTGAACAAGAAAAAACATATCATCCAAGAAATATAGAGACAGATGAACTCAGAACCAGAAGCTACCTACCAGTTGGTAGCTAAGACATTCCAGGGATTAGAGAGTATTTTGGCTTCGGAATTAACAGAACTGGGGGCCACGGATATTGAAATAGGCCGTCGCATGGTTGCATTCACGGGCAATAAGGAATTAATGTACCGTGCGAATTTCCAGTTGCGTACGGCCATTCGTGTCTTGAAAACGATCAAACGCTTTCGTGCCACTACGGCTGATGAGGTCTATGAAAAAGTAAAGTCTATTGACTGGACTCAGTATCTTGACCTTACGACTACATTCGCCGTGGACAGTGTGGTTTACAGCAATGAGTTTCGTCACAGTAAGTTTGTGGCATACAAAGTGAAGGACGCAATAGTGGACCAGTTTCGTGAGAAAACGGGTGAAAGACCGAATATACGGGTAACGAATCCTGACTTGCAGCTACATATTCATGTGGCAGAATTTGACTGTACTCTGAGTATGGACAGCAGCGGAGAAAGCTTGCATCGCCGCGGATACAGGCAAGAGAGTGTGGAAGCTCCATTGAATGAAGTCTTGGCAGCGGGCATAATCTTGCAGACAGGATGGAATGGGCAGTGCGATTTTATTGATCCCATGTGCGGCAGCGGCACTATTGCTATAGAGGCGGCTCTCATAGCCAGGGGGATAGCCCCGGGGGTGTATCGCAAGGGCTATGCATTTGAAAAATGGTCGGATTTTGACGAGGAACTCTTTAATCGTATTTATGAAGACGAATCGAAGGAACATCCTTTCTGTCACCACATTTATGCTTATGACATCAACCGTAATGCGGTTGAAATTGCTACCCGGAATGTGAAAGCTGCGGGGTTGGGCCACGAAATAACTGTGCAGCAGCAGGATTTCAAGGACTTTACACAACCTCAGGAGAAGAGTATTATGATTACGAATCCTCCTTATGGTGAACGTATTTCTGCTCCAGACCTCTTAGGATTATATAAGATGATAGGCGAGCGCCTAAAGCACCAGTTCGTCGGTAATGATGCATGGATCTTGAGCTATCGGGAGGAATGCTTTGACCAAATAGGCTTAAAACCATCACTACGAACTCCCCTCTTTAATGGGTCTTTGGAATGCGAGTTGCGAAAATACCAGATTTTTGATGGGCGATATGATGAAATGCGTGCATCAGGCGGTAATATTAAGTCGGAGGATGAGCGGCGGATGATGGCCGACCACAAGCGCTTTAAACAGCATCGCGAGTTTAAAAACAGGTTGGAGGAAGATTCTGAAGACCGCAGGGCTAAATTCAAACACCATAATCCATTCGCTCAAAAGCCGTCTGATAAGAAGATGGGTGATTGGAGAAGAAACGATGGCAGCGAACGGAATGAGGGACATCGCGAGAGACACCGCGATGACTACCGCAGTTTCAGGTCGAGCCAAGCGGCAGGGCCGAGCGCGTCAAAGGCCAAAGGAAAGGGAAACAGAAGGGAAGGCATGTCGGATTCAGGTGCAAACCAGTTTCGGAAAAATTCTCAAAACCGTGGAGGGCACCGGAATAACTACCGTGACACAGGGCATGACAATCGTCGCGGCTTCTGGGACAATAAGGGGATAATGGAATATGACTATGAAGAAGATTAAGATTCTCACAATGGCAGCCATGCTGATGGTTACAGGAACAATAGCAGCTCAATATAAGCAGTTTACACTGGATGATCTGCTAGGAGGAGGGGCCACATATTGGAACCTTCAGCCAGAAAACCGGTATCTACAGTGGTGGGGAAACGTTGCGGTGGAAACGACTCCTGACGAAGTGAAAAAACTTTCGGATGGACAGGTCATGTTTACAGTGAAGGACCTGAACGAATGGGCGGGCGAGACAGTAGCCCGTAATGGACACAGACTATCGTTCCCATATCCAAATGAGGCATTTGTGTTAACTAATACTGCTCAAAAACGTTTTCTCTTGGATTTCCAAAGAAAGGCGCTTGTATGGAGCCAGGCAATTCCTGAAGGAGCAAAAAATGAGGATTGGAATCCCCAAAGTCGCCATTTGGCATATACGGAAAGAGGAAACCTGTTTGTTCTCACGTCTGAGGGCGAAACTCTTCAAGTTAGCCAGGATGGCAGTACAGACGGTAGTGATGATGTGGTATATGGTCAAAGCGTTCATCGTAATGAATTTGGAATAGAGAAAGGCACATTCTGGAGCCCAGACGGGCAATCGTTGGCCTTTTATCGGATGGATCAGAGTATGGTGCCCAGCTATCCACAAGTAGATATCAGCACTCGTATAGCTCAGCCCTATACCGATCATTATCCTATGGCTGGTGAGGTTAGTCATCAAGTGAAGGTCGGCATATTCAATGTTCAGAAACGTCAAACAGTATGGCTGGATCTGTTTGGAGAGCCAGAAGACTATCATACAAATCTGTCATGGAGCCCAGACGGGAAACTTCTGTATGTTTTTGAATTAGACCGTGCGCAGAAACACATGCGGCTATTTGCTTATGAAACGGCTACAGGCAAACGAAAAAACAACCCTATAATAGAAGAGGTCCATCCTAAATATGTGGAACCGATGCATGGCTTGGAGTTTCTTCCATGGGACAGTTCTAAGGCAATAATGCAAACTCGCCGTGACAATTGGAACCATCTTTATTTAGTGGACTTCTCCACTTCTGTTTACCCTGAGCTGCAATCAGCTGAAGGAGGTGGTACTGTAAGAAACGGATGCAGGGTAAAATGCCTTACTCCTGGCCCTTATGAGGTCCAGCAATTCGTCGGATTTAATGAAAAGCAGCATAGTATATTTTATCTCTCAAATGAAGGAGAACCTCGTCGCAGCCTGCTATACATGTTGAACTTGAAGAATGGCAAGAAGAAACTGCTAAGCGCTGAAGATGGTGTCCATAATGCATCTTTATGCAGTGATGGATCTAAGATTATTGACCGCTATAGCAGTCCAACTATACCAAGAGGTATTGACATTGTGAATGTAGCAACCGGGAAGGTGAATAATGTGCTTACAGCAGCTGATCCTTGGCAGAAGCAAGGTTATAATATCCCTGAAATTACCAGTGGTACAATCAAGGCGGCTGACGGGCAGACTGATTTGTTCTATCGAATGGTTAAGCCTGTGGGCTTTGATCCTGCAAAAAAGTACCCAACTGTAATTTATGTTTACGGAGGTCCGCATGCTCATAATGTAGATGCTCGTTGGCACTGGGGACTACGAGGTTGGGAAGCTTATATGGCTCAACTGGGCTATCTGCTTTTCATCTTGGATAATAGGGGGAGTGAGTGGCGAGGATTAGCGTTTGAACAGAGCACATACAAGCATTTAGGTGATATAGAGATGCAAGACCAGATGGAAGGCGTGAAGTATTTGAAAGGGCTGCCCTATGTTGATGCTGAACGGCTTGGCGTGCATGGCTGGAGTTTTGGGGGATTTATGACAACGAATCTTATGTGCACCTATCCCGATGTTTTTAGGGTGGGGGTAGCAGGAGGACCCGTAATAGACTGGAAATATTATGAGGTAATGTATGGCGAACGATATATGAGTACTCCGCAGGACAACCCTGAGGGTTATTCTGGAAGTAGCTTGCTTACGAAAGCTGGGAACTTGAAGGGACGGCTACAAATTATTTTCGGATACAATGATCCAACTTGTGTGCCACAGCATACCTTGTCTTTCATACATGCCTGTATTGATGCAAAGACTCAGCCAGATCTTTTTACTTATCCAGGTGAAGGACATAATATGCGCGGTACGAATCAGATACATTTGCATGAACGTATAACCAGATATTTTGAAGATTATCTAAAATGAAAAGAGAAGAGACTTGGAACAAGCGCATTTCGTCTGTAATGAGGTTTATAACCCGGAGTAAGCGTTGCCCCTCCAAATATCGTGATGAGGAAGTGGCAATGTATGAATGGATAAGATATAATAAAAGGTTGTTGAGGCAACAGAAGTTGAAGGCAGAACGGATTAAGCCATTCCTAAATTTGATGGATGTGGTTTCTAAGTATCAACGTCTGAACCAGTATCAATATAAGTCAGTATGCAATGTGCCAGACGACTTGAAGTTGTTGCTTCTTGGAAGTGGTGGGCGTGAACATGCCTTAGCATGGAAAATATCACAGTGTCCCAGGCTCAGCAAACTTTATATTGCGCCGGGAAATGCAGGCACTGCAGAATTAGGGGAGAACGTCCCATTGAAAGCAGATGATTTTTGTGGGATAAAGAATTTTGTGCTTCAAGAGGGAATAAACATGGTCGTTGTGGGACCTGAAGATCCTTTGGTAAAAGGTATATATGATTTCTTTCGGAATGATCCTGCCTTAAAAGACATTCCTCTGATTGGACCAAGCCGGGAAGGTGCTATGTTGGAAGGTAGTAAGGATTTTGCCAAGGGTTTTATGAAACGTCATGGCATTCCTACAGCTTCATATCAGACTTTTACGAGCGAAACGTTGGAACAAGGGAAGGCTTTTTTACGTTCATTGCAGGCCCCCTATGTTCTGAAAGCAGACGGGCTTTGTGCGGGTAAGGGTGTACTTATCTTACCTACAATAGAAGAGGCCGAGAATGAGCTGGAGAAAATGTTAGGCGGTATGTTTGGTTCTGCCAGCAACCGTGTCGTTATAGAGGAATTCCTTAGTGGAATTGAATGTTCTGTATTTGTATTAACTGATGGCAAAGATTATGTCATATTGCCAGAAGCTAAGGACTATAAACGTATAGGCGTCGGAGATACGGGCTTGAATACAGGAGGCATGGGTAGTGTCAGTCCGGTTCCTTTTGCTGATGAAGCGTGGATGAGGAAAGTGGAAGAGCGTATAATCCGTCCTACGATAAAAGGCTTGTCAGATGAGAAAATCGATTATAAGGGTTTTATTTTCTTTGGCCTAATCAATGTAAATGGTAATCCTAAAGTTATTGAATACAATGTACGTATGGGTGATCCGGAAACCGAGACGGTGATGTTGCGCATAAAGAGTGATATCGTAGATCTGTTTTATGGAGTTGCAACTCAGACTCTTGGCTTGCGCCGAATTTCAATAGATCCTCGTAGTGCGGTATGTGTGATGCTTGTTAGCGGTGGGTATCCAGGAAGTTATCAGAAAGGATTTCCCATTTCTGGTATTGAGGATGTACATGGAAGTATTGTTTTCCATGCTGGAACAGCATTAAAAGAAGGGCAGATTGTGACGAATGGCGGCCGAGTAATAGCTGTCAGCAGTTACGGGACCAGCAAAGAGCGTGCTCTGAGAAAAAGTTTCTCTGAAGCTCAGAAAATTCATTTTGAGGGAAAATACTTTCGCGATGATATAGGTTCAGACCTTTGATGTGAAGGCTTAATGCTGATGGTTTAAATCCTCTATAAACCGGTGGGAAAGATTGTTCGGTTCCAAAATCGTGTTGCAGAGAGTTTCTTGACGCTCCCTGTTTGTGTGACACTTGTTGTGCTGACATGGTGTTTCCCACTGTGGGGAAATGATAGTGACTCCTTCGTCATGAAATTAGGGACTTGGGAGTTTGAACTTTCTCAGGTTTGGGCAGAACACTTGTTGGGTTTGTCAGTTTGTTTGTGCATTGCCTATGTGATTGCCGAGACAAACAATTCGTTACAGATTATTCGTATCCGTACGCGATTAATGTCATGTGTGTGGATGGTGTTGTTCGCTTGTCTTCCCTTTGTTCATCCAATTGGTCCTCCTGTTCTTTGTGCGTTTTGTTACGTCGTAGCCCTTTTCTTGCTATATCGGTGTTACCAAGAGGAAACCCCAGTAATTCAGGTCTTTCATTGCATGTTTTGCATAGGGGTCGGCAGTCTTTTCTGGATTCCTTTAATATGGACCGGAATACTATTTTTCTTTGGTTTTTGGACAATACTGCGTTATTTTTCCTGGAGGTGTTTTTGGGGCGGGCTTATAGGATTGATACTTCCCTACTGGTGCTGGTTCTTATGGGCTTTAGGTACAAATAACTATCTTCCATTAATAAACCATCTTCGCCAATTGTCGGATTTGCAGATTCCTTCTTTTTCACTTTTCCTTCAGTGGCCGACCTATTGGTGGATTTGCTGGATTCTTTCTGCATCGCTGGCAGTCATCGGTATTATTCATTTTTATCTTACCAGTTTCAATGATCGCCTACGTGTGCGAACGATATTTCATCTTTATTTTGCTCAGAGTCTATTCTTTCAGATTGCACTTTTCTTACAGCCTAATTTCTATCCAGTGCTGATGCCTTTGTTTCTGATTGTTACAACTCCGTTTGTTGCGCATTTTTTTGCGCTTACGCATAGTCGGGTGTCCAATCTGCTTTTTTGTTTGGCATGTATGAGCTGTTTTGCCTTGTTGGTAATGCAGCTGTTTGATTTTGCATATCGGTAATAATAAAGTGCCCCATGCAAATAATAGGAATCTGCATGGGGCCATTATTAGAGCTGTGCTGCATCTTATTCGTCACATTGTTCGGCATAGTCCATTTCTGCTTCTACAATCCATCGAAGCTCTTCGGGGTCAAAAATGCCCATTTTGTCTTTCTTTGCTTGTTTGGACAAGTATAGCGCTATGTCATCGATATCAATGTTAATGCAACCCTCCTCGTCTGGCTCTGCATCCAAAATACCGCTGGTGGCATAGTAATCAACCAGCACATCCAGGAAATAGTACAGTTCATCCTCCGTAAAGCGTTCTTTCAATTCTTGAGGAAGATGTGCTTGGATGAATTCCACCGTCTGGCGGTCATCTTCAGCATCTTGCAGAAGTTCTTCGTCAAATGTCATAATATGGCCTTTAGCTTTTCTTCCAGTACAGCTTTGCTGGCGGCACCCACTTGTTTGTCTGCCACTTGTCCGTCTTTAATAAAGAGTATGGTCGGTATGTTGCGGATTCCGAAGCGTGCGCTCAGTTCGTCATCTTCATCAACGTCGCATTTACCTATTATAGCATGACCGTCATATTCTTGGGCCAATTGCTCAATGAGCGGTCCTACCATGCGGCATGGGCCACACCATGTAGCCCAAAAGTCCAGTACCATAGGCTTGCCTGTGTTCAGCAGAGCCTCAAAATTCTCACTTGTGATAACTTGTGCCATAAATTACAATAATTAAATGATAGTGAAACTTAAATTGTTTTTTGCATTGTCTTCAAGAAATTCAATAAATTCTTTCTTGACGTTAATTCTCATTGACGGGTCGGAGAGGGTTATTGTTTCTCCGTCCGCATCTTGGATTCTGAAGATTAATTCTGCTGAACCATCCTTTTTGTCCGCCATTCCAATTAATCCTGCTACCATATCGTCTGTGATGGATTGCCCTGGAATTGTTATCGTAAGGCGTTGGACGGAGTCTTTAACTACGTCATTAAGGAACTTTATATCTCCAATAATCAACTCTAATTTCCCTTGTATGTACTGATGAGGTCTCACTTGTGCAGTAATGTAAATCATGTTGCCTTCTTGCATATAACCTCCCCAGCGACTCCATTGCTCTTTGAATAAGGCTAATTCGCCTACGCCATGATAGTCTTCAATGCTTACTATGCCATATGCCGCTCCATTTTTACTGACGCCTCTTCTGACATTTGTGACAATGCCTCCTAATGTGATTTCATTGTCTGCGTATGGCGTAAGGTCTGCCAAATCTTCAGTATGAATGGTGCATTTATATTGAAGAATTATAGAGTAGTCATCCAAAGGATGGGCACTAAGATAAATACCAATAAGTTCTTTTTCTTGACTGAGGCGTTCTAAGTCAGTCCATGGTACTACCACTGGTGGAGTCGGATGACTTACTTCTACCATGTCGAAGCTTCCAAAAAGGCTGTTCTGGGCTTCTTGGAGAGAAGTCTGATAACTCGTGCCATACCGGATTAATACATCTGAAAACGCTTCTCCCCGTGCAGTCTTACCCACAATCTGCTCACGCGTAATGTCTGGAGCGAATGAGTCAAAAGCACCACTTAGTGCCATGCACTCCAGCCCACTTCTTTTTACAGCATTTAAATTGACTCGTTGTACGAAATCATAAATAGAAGTGTAAAGTCCCCCGCGTTTGCGTTCACTTATGATTGCTTCAACAGCTCCTTCGCCAAGGCCTTTAATGGCAGCCAGTCCGAACCGGACATTTCCGTGACTGTCTACGCTGAATTTCGCCTGGCTTTGGTTCACGTCGGGTCCTAAGCAGGCTATCTTCATGGTCTTACATTCGCTCATCAGCTTAGTAATTTCCTTGATGTCTGAAAGATTCCTGCTCAGTGATGCTGCCATGTATTCCGAGGGATAGTTCGCCTTTAAATATGCTGTTTGATAGGCTACCCAGGAGTAGCAAGTGGCATGGCTCTTATTGAAGGCGTAGGATGCAAATTTTTCCCAGTCACTCCAAATCTTCTCCAGCGTTTTCGGGTCGTGCCCGTTTGCCTGGCCTTGATTGATGAACTTGGGCTTCATGTGATCCAGTTTATCCCTAAGTTTTTTACCCATAGCCTTTCGCAGCGTATCACTTTCTCCACGAGTGAAATTCGCCAATTGGCGACTTAAAAGCATCACCTGCTCTTGATATACCGTAATACCATAGGTATCCTTCAGGTACTTCTCCATGCATGGAATGTCGTAGTTGACGGGCTTACGTCCCTGCTTGCGGTCAATGAAGTCTGGAATATAGTCCATTGGTCCTGGACGATAGAGGGCGTTCATGGCGATAAGGTCCTCAAAAGTGGAAGGCTGCAATTCACGCAGGTACTTCTGCATACCTACGGATTCGAATTGGAATGTGCCGACAGTTTGTCCGTCGCAATAAAGTTTATAGGTGGCAGGATCCTCAATATCCAGCTTGTCTACATCTACATCCAACCCAATACTGTCTTTGATATATGCGACGCACTCTTTGATTACAGATAGGTTCTTCAGCCCCAAAAAGTCCATTTTAATAAGACCTGTGTCTTCAATGACGGAGCCTTCGTACTGCGTGCAACGCAGTTTCTCGCCAGTCTCTTTATCCTCTGCAGTACTTACGGGAACCCAATCTGACACATCGTCACGGCAGATAATCACACCACAAGCGTGAACGCCTGTGTTGCGCACATTGCCTTCCAGCATTCTTGCATATTTTAAGGTGTCGCGATAGAGAGGGTTCGATGATGCTTCGGCTTCGGCCAGCTGCGGTACGCAGGCGATGGCATTTTTCAAGTTCATCTTGCGCGGCTTGCCACTTTCGTCATCCGGCAGACGGTCTGGAATTGCCTTGCACCATCCGTTTACGACGTCAAGCGGCACTTTTTGCACACGTGCCACATCCTTAATGGCCAACTTGGTAGCCATTGTGCCGTAGGTGATAATATGCGAAACTTTTTCTTCTCCATATTTTTGCGTTACCCAAGAGAGCACTTTGCCACGGCCTTCATCGTCGAAGTCCACGTCAATATCAGGCAGTGAGATTCTGTCAGGGTTTAGGAAACGCTCGAAAAGCAGGTCATACTTGATTGGGTCAATCTTTGTGATGCCCAGGCAATAGGCCACCTCGCTTCCGGCAGCACTGCCTCGTCCGGGACCCACGGATACGTCCAGTTCGTGGCGCGCGGCATTGATGTAGTCTTGCACTATCAGGAAGTAACCTGGAAAACCCATAGTCTTCATGACGTGCAGTTCAAACTTCATACGCTCAGTAACTTCCTGGGGCAAAGGATCTCCATATATCTTTTTCGCGCCTTCGTATGCCAGGTAGCCCAAGTAGTCGGCCTCTAATTTCAGGCGGTACAGCTTATCCACGCCCCCCAGCTTCTTTATTTTGTTTTCCGCATCTTCCTTAGACATCACCTCTTGGCCGTTCTCGTCGTGCGTAAACTCTTCAAAGAGCTGCTCGTCGGTAAATTTCTTGTGGTATTCTTCCTCGGTGCCGAAAGACTCAGGAATTTTAAAGTTTGGCATGATGGGCGCGTGGTCTATGCTGTAGAATTCCACTTGGTCGCATATGTCGCATGTGTTACTGAGCGCTTCGGGTACATCGCCGAAGATGTCGTTCATTTCCTGGCGAGTCTTAAACCACTCCTGCTTGGTATAGAGCATGCGCTTCGGGTCGTCCAGGTCACGGTTTGTGCCCAGGCACAGGAGACGGTCGTGGGCTTCTGCATTGTCCTCATCTACGAAATGTACATCGTTCGTGCAGACAAGCCGTATGTTGTACTTTTTTGCCAGGCGGATGATTTCTGCATTGGCCCGTTGTTGTTCGGGGTAGGTCTCCCTGTTTGCCCGTTGAGTCGGATCTTTCACTTCATGGCGTTGCATCTCCAGATAATAGTCATCACCAAAGACGCGTTTGTACCATTGAATTGTCTTCTCTGCTTTGGCTAAGTCTCCAGCCAGAATGCTTCGAGGCACTTCACCAGCCAGGCAGGCAGAGCATACGATAAGCCCTTCGTGATACTTCTCCAATTCGTTGTGGTCGGTGCGGGGCTTGTTGTAGAATCCGTCAGTCCATGAACGAGACACCAGTTTTATCAAGTTGTGGTACCCCTTCTCGTTTTTTGCCAAAACAACCAGATGATATCGTCTTGAGTCTAATTCTTTTGTCTTGTCGTGCATTGTACGCTCTGCCACATACATCTCGCATCCGAAAATCGGTTTGAATGGTTTCTTCTGCTTGGCTATAGCCAGTTCCTCCTCGGTCTTCCGGATGGCTTCAATGTCCGGCTTATCTGCTTCCTGCAGTTTCTTTAGCTTTTCACCCAGTGACTTAACCTCGGCCTTCAGGGCGCCGTTTTTCTTGTTGGTATAATTAAAGAACTCCTTCACGCCCATCATATTGCCATGATCAGTTATGGCCATGCCTCGCATACCATCGGCTATGGCCTTATCGACCAGCCTCGGCACACTGGCTTGTCCGTCCAGGAGAGAATATTGTGTATGAACGTGAAGATGTACGAAATCTTCCATATCTGATTGCTCCTATCTTGTTTTCTGGCATAAAGTTACGTCTTTTCTCTCAAATGCGCAATATTGTTACGCTTTTTTTTTGGTCTATCGGCAAAAAAAAGCTAACTTTGCACCCGAGCATAACAAAAACTCATGGGAAAAAGATTAAAGAAACTAAAGAAAATCAGACTTCACCACGAGGGTGTACAGCCTCTTATAGGAAGCGCCGCAGTTCTGGCTCTTCTGGGTCTGATTATCTATTATGTATTCAGCAATTACATACCTCTGTATATATTTCTGGCTATTGCCCTGACGGTTTATTTGATAATGGTAAACTTCTTCCGCTGTCCCATTCGTATCTTCGATGGTGAAACGGAAGGCGTCGTTGTGGCTCCGGCCGACGGAAAGGTCGTTGTTGTTGAAGAGGTGGAGGAAAACGAGTATCTGCATGGGCGCTGCTTGATGGTAAGCATCTTTATGAGCCTGTTCAACGTGCATGCCAACTGGATTCCCGTTGATGGGACGGTCAAGATGGTGAAGCATCAGAACGGCAACTTCCATCGTGCCTGGCTGCCCAAGGCCAGTGAGGAAAACGAGCGCAGCGCAATCGTCATTACTACTCCCGACGGCACAGACATTCTGGTACGTCAGGTGGCAGGGGCTGTGGCGCGGCGTATTGTCACCTATGCCCAGGAAGGCGAGGAGTGCTATGTTGATGAGCACTTAGGCTTTATCAAGTTTGGTTCGCGGGTAGATCTCTATCTGCCCATAGACAGCGAGGTGCTGGTTGAGTTGAACCAGAAGACTACCGGTAATGAGACGGTCATAGCCAAGCTCCATTCCAAGTATAAACAAGGTGAGAAAACTGAAGCCTGAAGAAAAATCCTGAGCAACGTTTTATGAACTACCGCCTTTTCACCCTGCCCAACCTTATTACCTGCTGCAACCTCATTTGCGGATGTATAGCAACTGGTGCTGCTTTCCACGGCAAGTACCAATGGGCCCTGCTCTTTATCATCCTGGGTGCTGTATTTGACTTCTTTGATGGACTTTCAGCGCGTGCTCTTGGCATTTCCGGGCCTATAGGTAAAGAACTGGACTCTTTGGCTGACGTAATTACTTTCGGATTGGCTCCCAGCACAGTCATATTCTATCTCTTTCACGAGGTACATTATCCTGCTCTGCTCATTCCCGTGCATGGCATTCTGCCTTATACAGCTTTTATTATGACGGCTTTCTCGGCTCTGCGCTTGGCCAAGTTCAATCTTGATACGCGGCAGAGCACCGAGTTCATCGGGTTGCCAACACCTGCCAATGCCCTCTTTTGGGGGGCACTGGCCCTTGGACAGCACGCGTTCCTGACTTCACAACGCTTTAATGCACTCTTTCTGTTGCTGTTCATGATACTCTTCAGCTGGCTCCTTGTGGCCGAGGTGCCTATGCTCTCCCTGAAGTTCAAGACATGGGATTGGCGCCAAAACAGTTGGAAGTACATACTGCTGTTGGGTACTCTGCCCTGCCTTTTGCTGGGCCGCTCTGCCTTTGCAGCCATAATTCTATGGTATATTGTACTTTCACTTGTCAAGTCGAAGACGCGAATGGCATAAAAGAGGTTATTTATAATTTAGATCAAGTAATTCTGAAAATGAGAAGAATCAACCTCCTGTGTTTACTTTGCTGCCTACCCTTATTGGTAATGGCTAAGGGCAAGAGGGTTCTTTCTGCTGCGGAACATGGAATTGTGGGTGACGGTACTACGCTGAATACGTCTAACATACAGAAGGTCGTGGACGAACTTGGTAGGCAGGGCGGCGGTACGCTCTGCTTTACCGAGGGTACATACCTGACGGGCTGCATCGTTCTTCGTTCGGGGGTAGAGATAAGTATAGATCGCGATGCCGTACTTTTAGGCAGTAGCAATCCTGCTCACTATCAGTCGCTCATTCCTTCTGAGGCGTGGGATAACTCTACCTTGGCCCTTTTGGTTGCCGACAAGGTGCAGGATGTATCCATCACAGGTAGTGGTCTTATTGATGCCAACGGACGTGCCTTGGCCCTGAATATTGACAGCCTGCGAAACTTGCCTACGCCTGAGTTGCCTATAGGGCCGGCAAAGCGGGAACGGTCGCCTGAAACAATGCGCCCCAAACTCCTGTTCGCTTCCCATTGTCAGAACTTGCGGGTTGACGGATTGCAGTTGCTCAATAGCGCGTGCTGGGGATTGTCGTTTCATTCCTGCCGCAATCTTACTGTTCACGCTATCGATTTTACAAACCGCGCTTATTGGAACAACGACGGTATTGACATTACCGACTGTAAGCAGGTGCATATCAGCAAGTGCCGCATAAATTCTGCTGATGACGGCATCTGCCTGAAATCCTACGATACAACCTCCTGTAATGAGGATGTGCTCATTGAGGACTGCCACATTCGCAGCAGTGCCAGTGCCGTAAAGTTCGGTACGGCTTCTTGGGGCGGTTTCCGCAACGTCACCGTCCGCAACATAACGGTTCAGGACACCTATCGCTCGGCCATCGCTTTGGAGTGTGTTGATGGCGGCACTTTGCAGGACGTGCTCGTAGAGAATATTCACGCCACGAATACTGGCAATCCGGTTTTCATACGCCTGGGGCATCGGAATGGTGATGCGGCGGGTAAGTTGCGTAATGTAACTGTCCGACGTCTCTTCGTTGAGATGCCGTTTGGTATCCCTGACAGCGATTACGATGTGCGCGGCCCTGAGTTCGGCTCGCACTACAATCCCCGCCCCAGTTCCATTACCGGTATTCCGGGGCATCCCGTCGAGAACGTGCGCCTTGAGGACATAGAGATTGTCTATCCCGGCCGTGCCTCGAAGGGCATCTTCTATTATCCGCTGAGCCAGATTGCGCAGGTGCCCGAGAAGATAAAGAGCTATCCTGAGTTCTCGATGTTCGGCGAGCTGCCTGCCTGGGGCTTCTATGTGCGGCATGCCCAAGGTATTACGTTCCATAACGTCCGCCTCTCGCTGAAGGATGAGGACTTTCGTCCTGCCTTTATCTTTGATGATGCGCAGGACGCTGTGCTGGAGCGTGTCTCGCTCCCCATCCTTGGTTCGGGCAGGCCTTTCTTTGCCCGCGAGAGCAAATTTACGAAGAACTGTCTGGAGGCAGACAGCCAGATAAGAGAATGAATCTTAATCAATGGCCCTATGAACCCGAAGCATAATACATACAAACCAGGCGCGCCTCTCCTACCTACTATTATAGGGAGCGGATTTGGCAGTGGCTACAGCCCTGTTGCTCCGGGTACGACGGGAGCATTGCTGGCGTTTTTAATCTGGTTCGGCTTGTCGGCCTTCATGGGCGACCCTCTGCTGAAGGTGGTGACGCTGCTCCTCGTCCTCTGTTTCTGCCTGTTGGGCGTTTGGTCGGCCAACCGCTTATCGCCATACTGGGGCGAGGACCCTTCCCGGGTGGTTATTGATGAAGTCGTCGGAACGTGGATTAGCCTGCTGGTTGCTCCAGCTGGCAGCCTATGGTATGGATTGGCCGCGTTTGCGCTCTTTCGTTTTTTCGACATAGTGAAGCCCTGTGGCGTACGCCAGATGGAGGCGATGCCTGGCGGTGTCGGTGTCATGATGGACGATGTGCTGGCGGGTATCTACGGTTTTATGGTCTTGTACATTATACAATATATTATATTGCCACTTTGTGGTTAGCAGAACAAAAAAGCATAAGAAGGATATGAATTATAGAGATTTCCTACAGAAAATTATTTACTGGGTCATCAATCCCCTTGTGAAGGGCATGATCCGAGTAGGCATTACACCTAACTTCGTGACGACATCGGGCTTCGTCCTGAACGTGGTTGCCGCAGTATTATTGTTGTATGGGGCTTTGAACCATCCTCAGAATCTCAGCTATCTGGGTTGGGCTGGTGCCGTCATCCTCTTTGCGGGTCTTTTCGATATGATGGACGGGCGCATTGCCCGGCTTGGCGGAATGTCAAGCACCTTTGGTGCCCTGTATGATTCTGTGTTGGACCGTTATAGCGAGTTGGTTACGCTGTTCGGTATTTCCGTCTGGTTCAGCAGCTGCAGTTATGTCTGGGGGTGCATCATCACCTATATCGCCCTTATCGGTTCTATTATGGTCAGCTATGTGAGGGCCCGTGCCGAGGGACTCGGCATTGAGTGCAAGGTGGGCCTGATGCAGCGGCCCGAGCGTGTGGTACTGACTGCCCTGGGACTGATTCTGACGGGCATCTTTGCAGGCAAGACGTCCTTCGACCCCGTTCTGTTTACAATTGTTCCTATGGGTCTGATTGCCGTGCTGGCTAATCTGACGGCCTTCTGGCGCATCATTCATTGTTACAGGCAACTGAGGAAGAAGTGAAGCGCCCCCTTTTTACTCCTCCCACCTTCAAACAAAGCGCCTGGTGCATAGGGCTTTGGCTCTTGTTCTATGTCATAGCCTATCTGTTTGTGGGCCTGATGCCTGCTCACTTTGTGATTACGGCATCATTCCTGCTGTTCTTTATTCCTAACCGCGAGTCGCGTAAGCTGGCGTTTGTGCTGATTCCCTTTGTCCTGTTTGCCATTTCATACGATTGGATGAGGCTTTATCCCAACTATATGGTCAATCCCATTGATGTTCAGCAAATCTATGAGACGGAGAAGGCCGTCTTCGGCATTCCTACGGCTTCGGGCGTCCTTACGGCCAATGAGTATTTTATTCAGCATCATTGGGCTTTCCTGGATTTCCTGAGCGGGCTGTTCTATCTCTGCTGGGTGCCGGCGCCTATGCTCTTCTGCATCGGCCTGTTCCTCGCAGGGGAGCGCAGTCTCAGCCTGAAGTACTCCATAGTCTTTCTGCTTGTCAACTGGATTGGCTTCATCGGCTACTACATCCATCCGGCAGCTCCGCCTTGGTATGTGATGCACTATGGTTTCACTCCTGTGCTGGATACGCCGGGCGAGGTGGCTGGCCTGGGGCGCTTCGACGAGTTGCTTGGCGTGAATGTCTTTCATGGCATCTACTGCCACAGTTCCAACGTCTTTGCAGCTGTTCCCTCCCTGCATGCCGCCTATGTCTTCTCGGCTTTTCTGTATGCTGTAATCGGGCGTTGCAGATGCTGGGTGAAGTGCCTGCTTGGCTTCATTTCGGCGGGTATTTGGTTTGCTGCTGTCTATACGTCTCATCATTATATAATAGATGTATTGCTGGGCATCCTGACGGCCCTTATCGGCGTTGCCCTTTTTGAACTTGTCTTTCTTCGCTGGAAACCAACGAGGAAGGCCTTCGAAGGTTATTCTTCTTTAGTTAAAACAGAAACTGTATGATAGACATTTGCTGCATAGGTCATATTACTCATGACCGTATTGTTACTCCCGCTACCGACGTGCACATTCCCGGCGGCACTACCTATTACTTCACTCACGGTATTAGCCGCCTGCTCGACGGCTCGGTTTCCTATAAATTGATTGCTTCGCTTGCCGAAGAGGACATGCAGGCTGTGCGCGAGATGGAGGCGCTGGGCATTTCGGCAGAGGTTATTCCCAGCAGGCATACCGTTTACTTCGAGAATATATACGAGGCCGACATGAACCGTCGCCGCCAGCGCGTTCTGGCGAAGGCCGACCCGTTTACCGTTGAGGCCCTGAGCGGAGTGGAGGCCCGGTATATCGTTCTGGGCAGCCTGTTGGCCGATGACTTCCCGCTCGATGTGATTCGCTACCTGTCCGGCCGGGGTACTTTGGTTGTTGATGCGCAGGGTTATCTGCGCGAGGTGCGCGACCAGCATGTGTTCTCCGTTGATTGGCCCGACAAGCTGGAGGCGCTGAAGTACATAGACATACTGAAGGTAAACGAATACGAAGTGGCCGTCCTGACGGGCGAGAAGAACCCCAGGCAGGGGGCGCGCCGCCTGGCTGAGTGGGGCCCCCGCGAGGTGCTGCTTACGATGGGCGACCAGGGAAGCCTTGTATATGCCGGCGGTACCTTCTATGACATTCCTGCCTATGCGCCTTCAAGGGTAGTGGATACTACCGGCTGCGGCGATACGTACGTAATGGGATATCTGTTCCGTCGTTGCCAGGGAGCCGGCATACCGGAGGCTGCCCACTTTGCGGCAGCCGTTTCGGCGCTGAAGCTTGAACATACAGGTCCCTTCTGCGGAACGGTGGAAGAGGCGCTTTCCCTGAAGCCCCTGAAGTCCTGACCTTTTTGCCTGTTCCCTCCCGCTACGGGCGATTGCCCGAGCGGTAGCAGGCTCGACCGGAAGTCAGGGCCGGGTGAGGGACTTCTTCCTGCGGGCGTATGCCCAGACGACGATGAAGCCCAGCAGGGGAATGATGAAGGGGAAGACCAGGGTGGTATGGTCGGCCACAAGGGCCATCAGCAGGAAACCGCAACCGCCTACAGGCGTCATCATCAGTATTGAGGCCGCGCTCTTAGTCTGTTGCCCCAGGCCCTGGACGGCCAGGGCAAAGATGGTGGGGAACATAATGGCTTCGAACAGGTAGTTGGCCATCAGGAAGGCTACGGGTATGTAGCGGCTCCAGGTAGAGCCGTTGTATCCTGGAATGGCCGACAGGATGACCATCAGTATGCAGAAGATGCTGCCCGCAGCGCACCAGTAGAGCATTTGCTCGGCGCGGACGCTGCGCATAATCCAGCTGCCTATGAAGCGTCCGCCCATGAAGATGAACAGGCTCAGGCCCAGCACGTAGCTGGCAACGTCGGCCTCCATCCAGCCCATTCCCGTCACGAAATTCACGAAATAGCTGTTTATGCTGATCTCGCTCACCTCGTAGGCCAGCAGGGCGGCCAGGCCGAAGAGGAACATGCGGTTCCTCAGCAGTCCCCTCAGGGCATGGTTGCTTGCCTCCGTACCCGTTTCCCTCTCGCTCTGAATCTCGGGCAGGTTTACACGGCTGAAGACGGCTGCAACCATAAGCACTACAATGCCCAGCACGGCATAGGGGCGCGACAGGGTGGCTCCCGTCTGGCTGAAGAGGTAGCCGCCCATGATGAGCGGCCCCAGCGAACTGCCCAGCCCGTTGAACGACTGGCTCAGGTTGAGCCGGCTGGTGGCCGTCTCCTCCGGCCCGAGCAGGGTGGAGTAGGGGTTGGCTGCCGTCTCCAGGAACGTCAGCCCGCATGCCAGGATGAAGAAGGCTCCCAGGTAGAGCGAGTAAGCCTCCACCAGCGCGCCTGGGATGAAGAGGAACGATCCGGCGGCAAAGAGCAGCAGCCCCAGGACGACGCCCCTGCGGTAGCCGTAGCGGCTGATGAAAAGGCCTGCCGGAATGGCCATCATGAAGTAGGCCAGGTAGCTGCTCACCTGAATCAGCGAGCTTTGGGTGATGGAGATGCTCAGCGTCTCCTGGAAATGCTTGTTCAGTACGTCGAGCATAGCCCGCGCAAAGCCCCACAGGAAGAAGAGGCTCGTTATCAGTACGAAGGGAACGACGTATTTGCGGTTAGTAAGAGAGGCCTTGCTCATTTGCTCTTTTCTTTTTTCGGGTGCAAAGGTAGTGCAAAAATCTGATTTGGCGAAAAGAAATCCGGCTTATTTGCTTTTTCGAACAGCAGAAATATGCTTGAAGCGTGCAAAAGACCGTTTTGGCTGCCAGTCAAGGGGCCTGCTTCTACACCAATGCCTCGCCTACTTTTTGTGGAGCTGCGGGCGTGAAGTCTGGCCTGACCTCGAGGAAAATTCCCCTCCGTCAGGACGAATTTTCCGTTCAAAGACTTTGAACGTATGTTTCAGGTCCTTGAACGTACGTTTCAGGTCTTTGAACGTATGTTTCAGGTCTTTGAACGGAAAATATATCGGCATAAGGATATTTTTTCCTCGGGGAGAAGAGGAAAAAAGAAGCCGTTCCCGCCATTTTTGCAGAACTCAAGGAGAAGGATATTGAAAGCTAAAGCGCAGAACGCTGGAAGTTTTGCCCTGAAGACAGATAGGCATAATCATATTCACCCATTCGGCCTTAACGAAACCGTTTTTCCCGCCCTATAATAAAAAAAAGGTATGGGAAGTCGTACAAGTCTCAGGGATATTTCGTAACTTTGCAGCAAAAAGTATTAGAATAGTGATATGAAAAAGGAAAACAGGACTTGGACGGAGTGCCGGAGCGTACTGCGTGCTGTGGCGCTGATGGGTATGATGTGGCTGGCTGCGCTGCAAGCCGGCGCAGACGGATGGACGGGCAGTGAGGAGATGTGGGGAGACGGGAGTCTCAGGCGCGTGGAGGATGTGTTGCGCCCCTTGCCGCCCGGAGCGGTGACGCTGACCGGAGGGCTGGAGGCTGACCTGCAGCGCTGCATCCAGCATTGGCAGAAGGAGGCGGTACCCTATCCGCAGCTGGTGGAGTTCTTCCGCTCGGGACATCCTCAGTTCGCCCTGGGCGAGATGTGGGGCAAGGCGGTGCGCTCGGGCGCGATGTTCTACCGCTACCGGGCCGATGAGGAACTGCGCAGCATCCTGCGCTCTACACTGGACGACCTGCTCACCACTGTACGCCCGAATGGCAGCATCAGTTGTGCACCGCCCGAGATACAGCCGGAGAACGCGGGCGGAGATATGTGGGAACGTAAGTATGTCCTGTTGGGCTTGAGCCAGTATTACCGCTGGGTGGACCGAGACCCGCGCGTACTGAAGGCTATGCAGCAGCAGGCGCAGAGCATAGTGGACCAGGTAGGGCCGGCGCCCAAGGTGGATATTACTACGCTGGGGTGGAGCCAGAACAAGATCGAGTCCTCGTCGCTACTGGAACCTATGATGAGGGTTTACTTTCTGACTGGGGATCGTCAGTACCTGGACTTCGCTTCGTACATCATCGGACGGGGAGGCTGCAGCGGCAGCGACCTCTTCCAGCAGGCCTATGACGGCGTACGGCCCCGACTGATGGGAAACGTCTATCCGAAGGCCTACGAGATGCTGTCCGTCTTCGAAGGCCTGGCCGAGTACTACCGCGCCACGGGCGATGAGCGCTGGCTGCGCTGCCTGATGAACATGTATCGGGGCGTGTGCGAACGCGAGATTACCATCATCGGAAATGCCGGGTGCAACCAGCCCTACTTCCCTCAATGGGCAGGCGAGGCATGGGGCGATACACGTTTTGAACAGACAAACCCGGGGCAGACGCGTATGATGGAGACGTGTGTTGGCGTCACCTGGATGAAGTTCTGCTCCCAGCTGCTGCGCCTGACAGGCCAGGCCGGGATGGTGGACATGATAGAGCGCTACGTCTATAACGGACTGCTGGGAGCCATGAAGCCTGAAGGCGACGGATTCAGCTACGTAAACCTGCTGAACGGCGAGAAAGTCACGAACAGTGGATGGGGATGGAACTTCAATGGCCTGCCCGTAACCTGCTGCAACCTGAACGGCCCGATGGGACTGGCCTACATTCCCTTCGTACTGGCAATGCAGGCCCAGGATGGCCCTGTGCTGAATCTGTACAACTCTGCCCGTATCCAGGCCTGTACGGCTTCTGGGAAACCTGTTGAAGTGGAGGTGCAGACCCAGTTCCCGCTAAACGGCACGGTGCAGATAACCATAAGGCCGCAAGCAGAGGAGAAGTTTGCCTTGCACCTGCGCATCCCCGGCTGGAGCAAAAACACGGATTGCAGCATTAATGGCCGTCGGGTGCGCGGGGTTAAGGCCGGGCAGTACCTGGTGCTGAAGCGCCTTTGGAAGGAGGGCGACCGCATCAGTCTCCAGCTGGATATGCGGGGCCAACTGCTGAATGCGCCTCTGGGTACCGACCGGCGGGGCGACCACTACCAAGCCGTAACCTACGGACCCATTGTGCTGGCACGCGATGAGCATTTGGACAAGAACTACGACAGACCGGTAAGCATTCTGGCCGATACCCGCCACGAAGTGGAACTGCAGGCCGTCAGCCCGTCGCTGCCCGGCACACGCATGGAATTCCTGGTGCCGACTGCACGCGGCCCAATTCACATGACTGACTATGCTTCGGTAAACGGATGGGACGGCAAGAAGGTCTGCACTTGGTTGCCGATGGAAAGATAAAGGACGGAGAAGCCCTATATCCTGATGGTCCAGCCGATGCGCTGCATAAGGCGGACGACCTGAATGACCATAAGCGCGAAGAACAGGGAGAGCAGAAGGCCGCTCAGGCCGTTGTACCAGCTCCAGGGCAAGTGCCAGTCCACCTGCCAGCGCAGGGGGTACCAAATGTAGGGCAGCAGGTAGCAGGTGAGTGTAGCCGTACCGGCCGGCGCTATCAGCCAGAGACGACGCTGCCCCACCAGCCAGTGAATAAGGACAAGGAGAGGGAAGTAGATAGCCAGGCAGAAGAAGAGCCAGGTGGGCGTAGCCTGAATCTTGGAGATAATCCAGTACTGATGAGCCCAGACGCCCAGGCCGAGCATCAGCAGGCCGATAGCTGCGAAGAGGGCCGTCAGCCGCAGGGCCTGTCCGCGCTGCACGAAGTGCTTCATCAGCATAGATGCTGCCATACCCGAGATGCACAGGGCGTGGCCCGTCCATCCGCCTGGGAGCCAGGGCAGCAGGATGTTGCGCAGGAACCATCCGTGCGGCAGCAAAGAACTGTGGCTGAGCAGGCAGAAGGCTACGCTGATGCCCCAGGCCGTCAGCACAGCCCAGAGGCGCCCGCGGCACACCAGCCAGGTGAGGGCACAGACCATATAGCTCCAGCCGATAAGGCCCAGTATGCCCCACCAGCCTGTATGGAACGGCTTGCCCGCCACATCGCAATATACAATCATAGCCGCCAGCAGCAGGCCGCCTGCTATGCGCAGGGTAGCAACGGTCCGGCCCGCCAGCTGCAGGCGAAGCCCCCTGTAGTCAGTCCATACCAGGAAGAAGCCCAGCACCATCAGCAATGAGAACCAGATGTGCGGGATGTTGCCTGCGCCCTCTTCGCCGTTCAGGGTGAAGAGGCCCATCACAACCAGGGCAAACGTGCGCCACAGGACGTGGCTCAGCACGCCTGCCTGCGAGTCGCCGCGCCTCAGGCGGCCGCCCAGCGCAAAGGGCACCGACAGGCCTACGCAGAACAGGAAGGCCGGGAAGATAGTGTCCGAGAAGCCCAGCATATCCTCATCATAGGCGGCATGGAAGAGCCAGTGAGGCACGTTCTTGGTGCCTGGAATGTCATTCACAAAAAGCATGAGTAGCATCGTGAGCGAGCGCATCACATCTATGCTGTTCACTCGCGCCGTTTTGGTCTTTGCGTCGGTATTCATAGCGTTTCCTTTTTATATTCCCTTTTTGCCCTGAGGGCTGGGGGTCAGCGGCCCAGCATATCGTAGCTCGTCTGCAGTATAGCCTTGGCCCGGCGCAGGCGTTCGGGCGAGGGCGCCGGCTGCTCCGTTATGGGCTCGTTGGCCGTAATGTCATAGACGCTGACGCCCGTGCTGTCGGCAAAGAGTATGCCGCCCGGGTAGCTGCTGTAGGCACAGGGGTAGCTGTAAAGGCTGCTCAGCACATTCCGGCTCCAAGGGAACTGGCTGTGCGCGAGGCCCATCTGGCCGAGCAGGGTAGCTGCCAGGTCGCTCTGGTTCATCAAGACGTCCATCCGGCGCGGACGGCGGATGGCTCCGCCCAGCCATAGCATGGGGGAGTGGAAGAAGGCGGGGTCCTGATACGTCAGGTCGTAAAGAAATCCGTGGTCTGGGATGAGGATGACAAGCAGGTCCTTCCATTGCGGCATGGCCCGGAGGCCGTCTATAAACAGGCCTATGCAATGGTCGGTGAAGGCAAAGGCATTCAGCTTCTCGTCCTCCAGCCGGTGATAAGGCACCTCGAACGGTTCGTGGCTTGAGAGCGTCTGCCAAACCAGATGCCAGGGTCGGTCGCTTGGCATCTGGCGAACCAGCTGCAGGGCACGCAGGGCCGTCAGGCTGTCGTTCACCCCCCACTTCGACTCATGGGCCTGCGAGAGGGGAAAGTCTGCATCGCTCACCAGTGTTTCATAGCCCGTTTGCAGCAGATAGCCCCTTTGGCCGAACACACGGATGTCGCCGCCGTAGAGGTAGGTGGTGCTGTAGCCCTCCCGGGCCAGGCTCTGCGCTATGGAGGGTATGCCGTTCAGCTTCTCGGGCAGCCGCATCAGGCTCGTCGTCGGATAGCTGACCCACCCGCTCAGGGCCGATACAACGCCGCGGTCGGTGCGGAAACTGTTGCTGTAGTAATTTGTCCAGAAGATGCCTTGCTGGATTAGGCGGCTCATATTGGGTGCCACATCGGGCAGGCCGCCCAGCTCGCGGATGAACTTGCCGCCGAAGCTCTCCATCAGTACAATCAGGACGTTGGGCCGCCGCACATTGAGCAAAGTGTCTGCCACATCTTCGGTATCCTGGGGGTAGAGACCCTCGAAGGCCTGGGCACGTTCCCCTTCGGGCAGATAGTTGAACTGCGAGTCGAAGTCCTTGCTCTTGCTCATCGAGGCAAAGAGGCTGAAGGCCGGATTTACAGCCGAGTGGTTCAGGAAAAGACTCTGGCTGTAGTAGGGCACGCCCAGGTTCATCACGCTCCTGCTTACGCCGCCCCTGATGCCCACGAATATCAGTCCGCCCACCAGCAACCAGGCTATGATGGATAGGAGGCGGCGGGAAACGGAGAATGGATGGCGGGGCTGACTGCCCGAGGCTTCAGCCTCCCCTCCCAAGGCCCTTTTCATCAGCCCGAAGGTGAGCAAGCCAAAGACGAGGATGCCCAGGAGACGGCTCACCATAAAGCTCGTGCTGACGCTGCTTGCCGCCCCCTCGGGGTGACTCATATAACTGAAGACCGTCGCATTCAGCTTGAACTTCCAGAACTCGTAGAGGAAGGCATCGCCGCAAATGATGATGGCCAGCAATACGCAAACCACAAAGAGATAGGGCATCAGCACGCGGCGCAGAGGGAATCGGCTCCACGCCAGCCAGATGAGCGCGCACAGCCAGGGCACAGTCAGCAGGTAGCAACTTGTGCTGACGTCCATCGACAGACCGTGCCGCCACACCTGGGCCATGTCGCCCAGGGTAAAGGCCTCCACGCTGCGGTTGTAGATCATGAACACAGCCTTCCCTGCTGCAAAAATCAGCAACAGGCAAGCCAGCAGGAGTGCAAAATGCTGCAACATCTTCAACAGAATATGAGCTCTCTTCATACCGTTCCACTTCTTTCGGGTACAAAAGTACAAAATTTTCGATTAAGCGAGAACAAAAAGGAATGATTTTCTACCGCCCGCATCAAATTCTCGCAGGTATGAGTCTTCAGAACCATCTTGATGGCTTCAAGTATTCCTTTATGCTTACAACATGCCACATCCCATCATTGTCCTTGCCTTCGCGCTTCAAGACACCAGTCTTTTGCAGGCGGAAAGGTCGCGTTCGATGGTGCGCTGGCTCACCGACAAAGTCTCCGACATTTGT
>CAMJQA010000022.1 GCA_946407895.1 uncultured Prevotellaceae bacterium | reverse complement strand
TTCGGTGAACATAGCGATTATTGTTTGTACTACTTTGTAATTGAGCACTATAAAGGTACAACAATTTTCGCTAATCACCAAATTTATAGACAATTATATTTTATCGAACTCACGTTAAAATAATTATCTCGCAGACAGAGCAGAGTGAGGCAATTCTTCATAAACTATGGACTATGCACCTAAAAGCCCAGTTTAGCGGTGAGAGGGGTTAAAGATGCTATTGAGGAGACGGCGGTTTTCATTGTCAATACGGCTATTCTCGAGCGACTTCAAGTATATGCGTGTGGTACGCTCGGAGGTGTGCCCCATGGCCTCGCTGATATGCGGCAGGGGGATGTCGGCATGATAGGCGGCTGTGGCCCAGGAGTGACGCGACACGTATGACGTGAGGGGAGCATCCATGCCCAGCATCTGCGAGAGACAGTTGAGGTGCTTGTTGTAGCGACGCAGGGCCGTGGCGTATTGCCGGTGTGCCTGGCATACATCGGTGCTGGTGAGGACGGGGAAGAGATAGGGAGCGCGCAAATTGCCATAATGTTCAATAAATTCGCGCATCTTATCCTGGATTGCCACCTCCAGGAACTGACCGGTCTTGCGACGCTCATAGACGATGGAGCCATGACGGATATTCGACCGCTTCAGATAGGCGAAGTCCACAAAGGTGAGTCCGCGGGCACAGAAGCAGAAGATAAACGTGTCGCGGGCAAAGGTGAGGTCACGGCACATCTTAGCGAAGGCTTTACGCCGGGGAACCTTACCCAAGCGGATAAGCCCGGCCGGGATGTCGAGCCTGCTGATACGCCGGATGAGCTCGGGCGTGACGGCACGCTTATCGGTATGGGTGATGCTGGTACGCACATTGGCAAAGGGACTGATGCCGACGGCGAGGCCCCGACGCACAGCCTTGTTATACACGGCATGGAGGTTACGCATGTAGAATGCCTGCGTGTTACGCCTGACACCCCTGTCGCACAGCCACTGCTGGTAGCCCAAAAGCAGCTCTTCATCGACCTGGTTCAGGGGGACATCCTCCATATTCAGGGTGGCGAGATAGCTGAGCAGGCTGCGCCCACTGCTTTTGTAGTTCTCAGCCAGACCCAGTTTGTTCTTACGGACGAGGGCATCGACCTCCATATTCAGGAAGGCCAGCATCATACGTGCTGAGCCATCGTCATGCACCTCAAATTTGTTGTCAGAATATCTATACATACTTATTAACTTCAGAGTCAACCTAGTATGTTTTACGCTATTTTGTTGATTTGTGCAAGTTTATGGGCAATTTATTTTGCCTGCTCGCTGAAAAGACGTATCTTTGTACTCGAAATTGACACAGAACGGCATGTTCTCTGCAATAAAAACAGAAAAGTAGAAGAACTTATTAATTCTATGAAGAAGAAAATTCAATTTAGCCTCGTCTACCGCGATATGTGGCAGAGCTCAGGCAAATTCCAGCCCCGCAAAGACCAGCTGGAACGTATTGCACCCGTCATTATCGACATGGGAGTTTTTGACCGCGTTGAGACCAATGGAGGAGCCTTTGAACAGGTGAACCTGCTGGCCGGAGAGAACCCCAACGCCGCTGTGCGAGCCTTCTGCAAGCCCTTTAACGAGGTAGGCATCAAGACCCACATGCTGGACCGTGGACTGAACGCCCTGCGCATGTATCCCGTGCCCGACGACGTACGCGAACTGCAGTATAAGGTGAAGCATGCCCAGGGTGTGGACATCCCCCGTATCTTCTGTGGCCTGAACGACGTGCGCAACATCATACCCAGCATACGCTGGGCCAAGGCAGCCGGCATGACGCCGCAGGCCACCCTGTGCATCACCACATCGCCCGTACATACCGTGGAGTACTACGCTGAGATTGCCGACCAGGTGATTGCTGCGGGCGCAGAGGAGATATGCCTGAAGGACATGGCCGGAATCGGTCAGCCTGCACTGCTGGGCAAGCTCACAAAGGCCATCAAGACAAAGCACCCCGACATCATCATACAATATCACGGACACTCGGGTCCCGGCCTGTCGATGGCCAGCATTCTGGAGGTCTGCAACAACGGTGCCGACGTGATTGACACGGCCATAGAACCCCTCTCGTGGGGTAAGGTACACCCCGACATCATCAGTGTGCAGTCGATGCTGAAGAACGAGGGCTTCGAGGTGAAGGAGATAAACATGAAGGCCTACATGCAGGCCCGCTCGCTGACGCAGGAGTTCATTGACGACTGGCTGGGCTACTTCATCAACCCCGGCAACAAGCTGATGTCGTCGCTGCTGCTGGGCTGCGGACTGCCCGGTGGCATGATGGGCAGCATGATGGCCGACCTGGCCGGCATACACGGTGTGATTAACAATACGCTGAAGGCCAAGGGTGAACCGGAGCTGACGACCGACGAGATCCTGGTGCGCCTCTTCGACGAGGTGGCCTATGTATGGCCTCGTGTGGGCTATCCCCCACTGGTGACCCCCTTCTCGCAGTACGTGAAGAACATAGCCCTGATGAACCTGCTCACCATTGCCCAGGGCAAGGGCCGCTTCGTGATGATGGACGACTCTATGTGGGGCATGATTCTCGGCAAGAGCGGAAAGATTCCCGGCACCATCGACCCCGAACTGGTGGAACTGGCCAAGAAGCAGGGCCGCGAGTTCACAGATGCCGACCCCCACACGCTGCTGAAGAATGCCCTACCCGACTTCATCAAGGAGATGGAAGAGAAGGGATGGGAGCGCGGACAGGACGACGAGGAACTCTACGAACTGGCCATGCACCCCGAACAATACCGCAACTACAAGAGCGGACAGGCCAAGAAGAACTTCCTGGCCGACCTGGAAAAGGCCAAGATAGCCAAGATGCAGAGTGCCGGCGGTCCGAAGCTGACCGTAGAAGAACTGTCAGCCTTCAAGCACGCCAAGGCAGATGCCATCGTGGCGCCAGAGAACGGACAGCTCTTCTTTGAGATTACAGGCGACATGGGCGTCACCCGCTGCATTGAGCCCGCCATCGGACAGCAGTACAAGGAGGGCGAGACCTTCTGCTTCATACAGATGCCTTGGAACGAGATACGCCCCATCCCCGCTGCCCTTGGCGGCAAGCTGGTTGACGTGGCAGCCCGTCAGGGCCAGAAGGTGCTGAAGGGGCAGACCATAGCCTGGATAGAGCGCGAGGGATAAGCCCTCTACGTTACAGAGGCTTCAGTAAACTAAGCCCGGGCCTGATGCTTGTCAGACCCGGGCTTAATGTTTGTATTTCTTAACCAATTTTTAACCCTATTTTTTTGCTCATTTCGAGGCTGAAAGCCGACCAATAACATGTGAGCGAGGCTGAAAGCCGGCTTAGTCTTGAGAGAAGTCGGCCAGGACCTGACGGTAGTGGGTGAGAATAGTGCTCTTGCGAATAAAGC
Source organism: uncultured Prevotellaceae bacterium (assembly GCA_946407895.1). GTDB lineage: Bacteria > Bacteroidota > Bacteroidia > Bacteroidales > Bacteroidaceae > Physcousia. The sequence continues at coordinate 40,869 of CAMJQA010000022.1, read as the reverse complement.
CCACAAAGACACCCTGACCGTCCACAACAGGCAATGTCCATGCACGGGTGCGGTCGAAGACGGATACAACCACATCCATGCTATCGTTTATGGTTAACGTGGCCTCGGGCTGCTTCATCAGCTGCGAGACCTGGAACTGGCGGTATAGCTCCGTGCGGAAGATGAGATGCCGGATATCATCGAGATAAACAGCCCCAATGAACTGCATCTGACGGTTCACGACGGGGAAGACATGATTCTTGCTGTCGGCCACCTGGCGGGCCACATCGGCCAGCGTCTGGTCGGGATAGAGCACCTCGTCATAATGCTGAATGACGCTGTCCATGCTCAGCAGCGTCAGGATGGCATGGTCGGTGTGATGGGTGAGCAGTTCGCCGCGCTGTGCCAGCCGCATGGCATAGATGCTGTGAGGCTCGAAGACCTTGATGGTCAGATAGGAACCCACCGCCACTATCATGAGGGGCATGAACAGGGCATAGCCGCCCGTCAGTTCGGCAATGAGGAAGATACCCGTGAGCGGAGCATGCATGACCCCGCTCATGAGGCCGCACATGCCCAGCATGGCAAAGTTACGCTCGGGCACTGAGAGATCAAGCACATCATAGTCATTCCAGAGGCGACTGAAGACAAAGCCGCTGACGCAGCCCAGGAAGAGGCTGGGTGCGAAGATACCGCCGCAACCGCCACCGCCATTAGTAGCCGTGGAGGCGAATACCTTGAACAGGATGATAAGGACCAGATAGCCCAACAGCCACTCGGGATGGCCATAGAAGAGCGAACGGTCCATAGCGGTAGCCCACTCGTCCTCGCCATCGCCATTGAGCAGCAAGGAGATGAGGTCGTAACCCTCGCCGTAGAGGGACGGCAACAGGAAGATAAGCAGGCTGAGGACCACGCCACCCAGCAGGAACCTGCGGTAGCGGCCGCCCAGACGCCGGAAGATGCCCTCGAACCAGTTCATGGTGCGTGTGAAGTAGAGGGCCACCAGGCCACAGGTGATGCCCAGGAGCATATAGGCCGGGATGCGGTTCACCACAAAGGCATCCTGCAGATGAAACTCAAACACGGGGTTGGTGCCCGAGACGGCAAAGGTGAGGCCCGCTGCCGTGACACAACTGACAAGCAGGGGCAGGAGGCTGGTCATCGTAAGGTCTATCATGAGAACCTCCAGCACGAAGACCAGACCGGCGATGGGGGCCTTGAAGATACCTGCCACGGCACCCGCCGCGCCGCACCCCACCAGGAGCATCATCTGCTTATTGCTGAGGTGGAAGGCACGTCCCAGGTTACTGCCAATGGCACTGCCGGTAAGTACGATAGGTGCCTCGGCACCCACGCTGCCGCCAAAACCGATGGTGATGGCACTGGCCACCACCGACGACCATGTATTGTGGAGCCGTATCTTGCTCTGCTTGCGGGCTATGGCGAAGAGTATCTTGGTGACACCGTGACTGATGTCGTCCCGGACGACATAGCGGATGAAGAGCATCGTCAGATAGATGCCTATGACGGGATAGACGAGGTAGAGCCAGTTGCCGCCCGTAACCACAAACTCGTGGGTGAGCAGTTCTTCAATCTGCGCGATGAGCCACTTCAGCAGCAGTCCGGCAAGGGCGGTGAAGATGCCCACGAAGAAACTGATGATGAGCATAAACTGGTTGTCGCTGAGGTGGCGGCGACGCCAGCGCAGGATATAAGCATAAAAATCACGGGCTGTCATACTTGCTACTTGCGGATAATCTGAACCTGGCCGTCTATGCCAAGCTTGATAATCTGACTGGGCTTTGCCTTCGAGAGGTCGTTCTGGCGGCACTTCATCACGTAGTCAACACCCTGAATAATCTGGGGCGACACCTCGGTGAAGTTGGCCGGCGAGGGTTCTCCGCTGAGGTTGGCACTGGTGCTCACGATGGCCTTCTGGAACCGGTAGCACAGTTCGTGGCTGATGGCTTCGCGGGTCACCCGCATGCCTATACTGCCATCGGCAGCAATGAGGTTGGGTGCCAGGTTGACGGCACCGTCGAGTATCAGCGTCAGTGGCTTCTCGGCATACTCGATGAGGTCCCAAGCCACATCGGGCACATGGCGCAGATAGCGCTGCATGCGTCCGGCACTGTCCACGAGGCAGATGAGGGCCTTGCTGTCATCGCGCTGCTTCAGTTCATAGACACGCCGCACGGCATCGGCATTGGAAGCATCGCACCCGATGCCCCAAATGGTGTCGGTGGGATAAAGTATCAAGCCGCCGCGGCGTAGTGTCTCTACTGTCTGGCGTATATCTTCTGCAATATCTTTCTGAGTCATTGAGAATGGAATTGATGGGATTGATGGGTTCAGAACTCGCTGGTGAAGTGGAAGCGCAGATGCTTGAAGTCCTGCTGCGCCATGGTGAGCACGTAGCTGCTGTCGGCCAGGAAGACATCGCGTCCCTCGCGGTCGCGGGCCATATACTGATACTTGCGCTTCTTGAAGTTCTCCAGCTCGCTCTCGTAACCCGGTTCGCACTCCACCCAGCAAGCCTTGTAGAGACTGGCAGCCTCCCAACGGCAGCGGGCATTGTACTCGTTCTCGAGCCGGTACTGGATGACCTCGAACTGCAGCTGACCCACCGTGCCTATTATCTTACGCCCGTTGAACTGGTTGATGAACAGCTGGGCCACGCCCTCGTCCATCAGCTGGCTGATGCCCTTCTCGAGCTGCTTGGTCTTCATGGGGTCGGCATTCTCGATGTACTTGAACATCTCGGGCGAGAAGGAGGGCAGTCCGCGGAAGTGCAGTTGCTCGCCCTCGGTGAGCGTATCGCCTATCTTGAAGATGCCGTTGTCCGGCAGGCCCACTATATCGCCGGGCCATGCCTCGTCGATGGTCTCCTTGCGCTGCGCCATGAACTGGGTGGGACTGCTGAAGCGCAGCGTCTTGCCATTGCGGACATGCAGATAGGGTGCATTGCGCTGGAAACGTCCCGAGCAGACCTTGCAGAAGGCGATGCAGGAACGGTGGTTGGGGTCGATGTTGGCCGTTATCTTGAAGATGAAGCCCGTGAACTTAGGCTCATCGGGCGACACGATACGTTCCTCAGCCTGAGTGGGACGGGGATAGGGTGCTATGCGGACAAAGCAGTCGAGCAGTTCCTGCACACCGAAGTTATTCAGGGCAGAACCGAAGAAGACAGGGGCCACCTGGGCATCGAGATAGGTCTGCACGTCGAATTCGGGATAGACACCATCCACCAGCTCCAGGTCCTCGCGCAGCTTAGTGGCATCCTGTTCGCCCACGAAATCATCCAGGGCCGGGCTATCGACGTCCACCTCCACCTTCTCCGTCACGCGCTGCTTGTCGGGGGTGAAGAGGTTCAGCTTCTGCTCGTAGATGTTAAAGACGCCCTTGAACTTGGCACCCTGGTTGATGGGCCAGGAAAGCGGACGCACCTGAATCTGGAGTTCCTCCTCCAGCTCATCGAGCAGGTCGAAGGGGTCCTTACCCTCGCGATCCATCTTATTGATGAAGATGATGACGGGCGTCTTCCTCATGCGGCAGACGGTCATGAGCTTACGCGTCTGCGCCTCCACACCCTTGGCGCCGTCCACCACGATGATGGCGCTATCCACAGCTGTAAGGGTGCGGAACGTATCCTCGGCAAAGTCCTGGTGACCAGGCGTATCGAGTATGTTCACCTTGTAACCCTCGTAGTCGAACTCCATGACGGAGGTGGTGACGGATATACCGCGCTGTTTCTCTATCTCCATCCAGTCGCTGGTAGCCGTTTTCTTAATCTTGTTGCTCTTAACTGCACCAGCCACCTGAATCTGTCCGCCAAAGAGCAGGAGCTTCTCGGTGAGGGTGGTCTTACCGGCATCTGGGTGAGAGATGATGGCAAAGGTTCTTCTTCTTTCTATTTCTTGGTTCATATATATGAAGGTTCAAAGTTCATCGCTTCTGTAATTTTCAGCCAGGAGTTCCAGCAGGTGGGTTATAGGTGCAAGGGCCTGCTGCGTCTGGGGCGAGAGCTCGCGTCCCTGCATCTTAAGGAGTGTGGCGCCATATACGGCATCGAGGCAGTTCTCTATCTCGTCCTTCTCGCGTGCAGCGCCACGGGCCCTCAGTTCTACGATGAAGGGCAGGGCCTTGTAGTAGGCCGCGCCGTAGAACGGCTGCTTGGGGTCGCGCAGCAGTTCCTGGTGACGGTCGGAGAGCAAGGTAATCGTATTGCGCACGACCTGAACATGCCCGGCCTGCTGTACACCCTCCTCGCGCATCATGCGTATGAGCGCCTCGTACCACTCGCGTTCCTGACGAAGCTGGTCGTCGGAGAGCTGGAACCGAGGCAGATACTCCTGGCAGATGCGGTCAATATCGAGTGCATAGGCCCGGATGACATCCTCCACCTGGAACATATATATCACATATCCTGTGATATTCTGAGCACGAAGCTTCTGAGCAACAAACATAGTCCTATACCTTTATTATATATATATAGTAAAAATAAACCAGCCCCATCACAGCTGCTATCATGACGACCATGCCGATGAAACGGTTCACACGCACAATATTCTTCATCTGGAAACGCGCCCGCACCTTGTCGATAGCGCCCGAGAGGACGAGCCACCAAAGGCACGCTCCCACCACGACGGCCAGATAACCGAAGACCTGCTCTATGCGATGCCCGAAGTCGATGAACTCGAAACGCGCAAACAGAGCCATGAAGAGGAAGATGATGAGCGGATTGCTCAACGTCACCAGGAAGCCCGTAAACATATTATGCGCCAGGGTGCCCTTGCCATGACTGACATGGTGAGGCGGCACAGGACGGGCAAAGAAGGTAAACAGCCCGAAGAGGAACAGCAGGATGCTGCCACCTATCTTGAGGTAGATCATCGTACGGGGCCGTTCGACGAAGTCCATGACGAAGGTCATGCCCAGTCCGGTGATGAGGGCATAAATGATATCGCTAAGGGCGGCACCCAGCCCGGTGACGAAACCATACCATCGACCTTTGTTCAGGGTACGCTGCACAACGAGCACCCCCACGGGTCCCATGGGAGCGCTGGCAATAATGCCTACTAAGAGCCCTTTCACGACAAGAGCTATTGTATTTATAGGGTCTATCCACATTTGCGGGCGCAAATTTCGCACTTTTTTTCGAGTTTTCACACTTTTTTCAGGGAAAAGTGCGGAAATCTGAAATGAAATGCCTACCTTTGTGCGAGGAAACCTCGTAAATGTATAAAACTCTAACAATATTACACCTGTATGGAAAAGAAACCTTATGTTATCGGTTTGGACCTGGGAGGTACCAATTCCGTGTTTGGCATTGTGGACGGCAAGGCCAATGTTGTAGCCAGCGTATCTGTTAAGACCAGAGGCCACGGCACCGCTGATCAGTATGTAAACGACTGCTGCGATGCCCTGAAAACCATCATTACCCAAGTGGGCGGAATCGAGAAGATTCAGGCTATGGGTATCGGTGCGCCCAACGGCAACTACTATACCGGCAGTGTAGAGAACGCTCCCAACCTGGAGTGGCCCGGCATAGTGCCCCTGGCCAACATGTTCAGCGAGAAGCTGGGTATCCCCGTTGCCCTGACGAACGACGCCAATGCAGCCGCTATCGGTGAGATGACCTATGGCGTGGCCAAGGGCATGAAGAACTTCATCATGATAACCCTGGGCACCGGCCTGGGCAGCGGCATCGTGGTGAACGGCCAGTTGGTATATGGCTGCGACGGCTTTGCCGGCGAGCTGGGCCATGTAGTCGTAGAGCGCGGTCCGTATGCCCGCGAGTGCGGCTGTGGCCGCAAGGGCTGCCTGGAAGCCTACTGCAGCGCCACGGGTATGGCCCGCACGGCACGCGAGTGGATGGCCATCCGCAACACCCCCTCTACCCTGCGCAGCATTCCCAGCGACCAGCTGGAGAGCAAGGACATCAGCATTGCAGCCGCCCAGGGCGACAAGCTGGCCCAGGAAATCATGGAATACTCGGGCGACCTGCTGGGTAAGACCTGTGCCGACTTCGTGAACTTCTCGAGCCCCGAGGCCATCATCTTCTTCGGTGGTCCCACCAAGGCCGGCGACCTGCTGATGAACCCCGTGCGCAAGGCTTTCGAGGAGAACGTGCTGTTCAACTTCAAGGGCAAGTGCAAGCTGCTGCTCTCTGAGCTGGACGGTGCCAGCGCTGCCGTGCTGGGTGCAAGTGCACTGGGCTGGGAGCTCTGATGAAATGACACATTCATAACTATCAATTAATAATCCCGCGCAGAGTGCGTGTGCGTCAGGACAGCACTCTGCGCATTCTCTTTTTACCTAATAAATACTTTTTCCTACTTTTTCCTACTTTTTCCTACTTTTTTCTCCATAATTTCTTTGTAGATTATCGCAAAATGACTATTTTTGTGGCGATTATTTACCACTTTAACACATTATTGTATGAAAACGACTAAACGACTTATCCTGCTGGCTGCCTGCAGCATCATCTCTGCAACAGCCTTTTCACAGATTGTGGACCGGAAACTGGGTGTCTTCAACCACCTCTCGGCCGGCATCGAGGTAGGAACCACAGGCTTCGGTGTGGAGCTGGCTGCCCCGGCAACGCAAATCGTGACGGTGCGCACGGGCTTCACCATGATGCCCGCCATCTCATTCGACCCCACAGTACACTACACGTCCAACAAGGGCAAGCACCGCGACGTTGAGCTGAAGACGAAGCTGAAGGAGGCTGACTGGAAGCTGCTGGCCGACATCTATCCCATACCCACCTCGTCGTTCCACCTGACGGGCGGCTTCTATGTGGGCAAGGCCAATTTCCTGGATGCCGAGAACAAAGTGCCCCTGACGGTTGGCATCGGTCCGGGCTACGACCTGGAGCCCAACGAGGGTCTGCTGGTGAACGACTACCTGATTGAGCCCAACGAGGCCGGAATCATCCAGGCCCATGCCAAGGTGGCCGCCTTCAAGCCCTACCTGGGCATCGGATTCGGGCGCCCCGTAGCAAAGAGCCGCCGGCTCGTAACCTGCGCCTTCGACATGGGTGTACAGTTCTGGGGCAAGCCCAAGCTGGAGGGCTGGGCACCAGACGACAGCAGATGGACTGAGGTAAAGAAGGAGCACATCGACGACGAGGATTTCCAGGATGCATACGACCTGGTCAGGAAGATTGTAGTCTATCCCGTGCTGAGCTTCCGCCTCTTCTTCAACGCCCTGTAGATTCAGGGACTGACGAGATGTAGGAATATATAGAGAGAATGCAAACACATTTCCAAGAACAACAATCACAGTAAAACCTATAACCTATAAAACTATTATGAGCAAGAAACTATTATTTGTATTGGGCATGGCCCTGACGGCTATGTCATTTGTGGCTTGTGGCGGCGACGACGAGCCAGAACCCGCGAAGGCACCCGTGCTGAAGAACCCCACCTATGCCGAGCAGGCTGCGTCACTAACTATCACTGATGCAAACATCCCCTTCAAGTACATTGAGTTCACGGAGAGCGGCAGAGCTGTGCTTCAGCTCAATGTGAACCCGGAAGTCAAGACGCGTGATGTGGTAGACATTGTGTCCTACATCGCAGGCACCTTTGCCTGGGACGGCAACAAGTACACCATCTACGGACCGAACAGCAAAATTATCTGCACCGTACAGACGGCCAAGCTCGGCAGCAAAGTATCCATCCGCATTGAGATGCCGGACGGAACCGTCTTCGAGGGCGAAGGAACGTTGGGCACGAAGGCCAGTAGCGACGCCACGAACACCATTTCACGCTCGTGGAAGGTGACCGAGACCATGCTGACCTACGAGGCAGAAGCCACCGGGGGCAAGAAGTTCACCGGATGCGACCTGAACGAGATACTGGAATACGCAAAGCGCAAGGGCACCTTCAACGAGACCCTCTCCACGAACAAGAAGGTCACCGAGATAGTATTCACCCGCTCGGGCGCCTTCTTCATCTTCTACGCCAACGACGAGAACGACTACGGCACCTGGCAGTGGCAGAACGCCTCGCAGGGCACCATCAGCTACCGCTGGCGCGAGGCTGACATGGGCAACAAGTTCGAGAGCGGAGTGGCCACCTTCGACGTACGCAAGGGGCAGTATGCCCTGACGCTGAAGGCTGACACCGATGCCGGCGACAAGGTAAGCATGACCTGCTACCTGGCTGAGAAGTAGGCGGGGCAGGCTGAGTAAGCCCTATCCCCCCCGTCAATGTATAGCATGTACAGACAGAAGAAACGCGACGCGTCCTTAACGGCATAAGGACGCGTCCTTATCGAAAGAAGGACACGTCCTTATTGACAGAAGGACACGTCCTTCCGGGCAACGGGACGCGTCGCGTTTTCATGTAACACAGCATATTCATCTTAATCCAATACAAGAAGACATAAAAGAAACAGGATGAAAAGAAGAGATTTTATCCGTACCACGGCAATGGCCAGCCTGGCTACGGCTATGCCCGTAGCCGCTGAAGCGGCCAAGAAGAAGAAGGCTACGGCAGCAGAAACGCCCAAGGAGCCCGAGCTGAACCAGGAGAACCAGCGGCTGAGGTTCCGGCCCGACGGCAAGTTCAAGATTCTGCAGTTCACCGACACACACTACATAGCCGGTGACAACCGCTCGCCACGAGCCCTGAAGAACGTCATCGAGATGCTGGACAGCGAGAAGCCCGACCTGGTAATCCATACCGGCGACGTCATCTTCGGCAAGCCGGCGGAACAGAGCCTCAGGGAGATACTGGCGCCCATGGGCGAGCGGGGCATACCCTTTGCCGTGGCAATGGGAAACCACGACGGCCAGTACGACAAGAACCGCAAGGAGGTGTTCGACATCATAAAGACCCTGCCCGGCAATATCAACCACGGCATAGAGGGCATCTACGGCGACTCGAACGACCTGCTGACCATACAGGGAAGCGACGGACAGACGAAGCGGGCCCTCTTCCTGTTCGACTCGGGCGACAGCACAAGCGACCCCGACATGAAGGGCTACGACTACATCCACTGGGACCAGATCGACTGGTACCGCCAGACGAGTGCCCGGCTGCGCCGGCAGAACGCCGACAAGCCCCTGCCCGCGCTGGCCTTCTTCCACATACCCGTGCCCGAGTTCACCTGGGGCCTGCGCTACGAGACACACCGCATACTGAAGGGCAACTTCGGGGAGGAGCCCTGCCCGCCCAGCGTGAACAGCGGCCTATTCGTATCGATGAAGGAGATGGGCGACGTAGAGGCTATCATCTGCGGTCACGACCACGATGACGACTACGCCATGCTGTGGCGCGGCATGTTCCTCATCTACGGCCGCTTCAGCGGATGCGACACCGTATATAACAACCTGAAGCCAAACGGAGCCCGCGTCATTGAGCTGACCGAGGGGCAGGCCGGCTTCCGCTCCTGGGTGCGCTGCTTTGGCGGCGAGGTGTGCCAGAACCTGCAGTACCCCGACGACTTCCGGAGGTACTAACTGAGGCTCGGGCGGGCAGCGGCATGCTGTCTGCGGCCCACGGAGCCGGCTACAATATCCGGTACGGAAACAAAGACGCGCGAGGCGGGAATGATTCTTGTGCAAAGCCATTGCACAATTACCATACCCGCCTCGCGCAAAATTTATACCCGGCTGTTTTCCGCAGCCCGCGGAAAGCAGAAAAGCCCCCCGCGGCATCAGCAAAGTTTATGCCGACACGCAGCAGGAAAGACGTTCCGCCCGCCCTTACTACTGCGGATTGAGCCTCAGGTCGGTGCCTTCGATTTCCACCCTAAAGTAGTCGCCTTCCTTGAGTTCGGGGTCAAAATGATGCCTTATAGTGGGGGGAGTCCAGGCGTCTTCGATGTCAGCATAAGATTGATCGAATGAAACGAGGCCGATGTTAGGATAGGTGGACTCCCACGTACTGCCGCCACGGTAGTCACCGGGAGCAGAAGCAAACCAAGAGCTGGAGAATGGGATATTGGCTATATTAACGTCTATGTATGTATCGATATTCTCGAACTCCCACATGTCCCTTAACCACCTGTGGTGAAAATGCAGTTCTGATATATCCGAGAACTTCTCACCCGTGCAGTCGGGAATGATGATGGTCACCTCCGTCTCATTGATTTCGGGATTCCGTTTAGACCAGACTTCCTTAGATGAGTACTGAGCCGTGATATGCAAACCATTTCCCACCCGCTCGGTCTGTATCGTACACTTCTCATAGATGGGGTCTCCGAAGCTATTCTTTCTTTCTCTCTCGTATTCTTCAAAGCTGCTTAAGAAATAATTTCCAAGCGGTGAAAGTCTTATTTTCGTAACGTGTGGCACAAGCTCGCGGCCCTGCTGCATGATTTTCACTCGCTGTGTCTCGAAGATATCCGTCTCCTGGTCAACATCCTCGAACTTCGGTTCGTTGGCTGCCCAAACAACGAGGGTGGCCTCACGGCTCTTGCCCGTTTTGTTCTCCGAGGCCTTGACGGCAAAGGTGGAGTCGGTAAGCGCTTCGCATGTCAGCCAGCCGGCCTCCTCGCCCTTATCCACGAAGCATCCGCTGTAGCGGAACTGGCCGCGCTTTACATTAAGCGTCTGCTGGCCGCCCTCGGTATTGAACAGCATCTCGGCGGGATTGACGAAGAGCTGTTGCGGCAGTTCGCCCTTGCTGACGCTGATTTCAATACGGTTCGTGCCGCTCACGGGCACGTAGGTGTCGCATACGGTACGCTTGTCGTCCCTGTAGGTCAGGTGGCTCACGCTCATGTTGCCCAGGCTCTCCTCGGCCAGCCATACGGCCTTGTCGCGCAGGTTCTCCTTCAGGGGCACGCTCTCGGAGTACATTGTCCAGTAGGACGTCTTGCGCCCCTGGGCGTCAATCTCCCAGCAGCTGTATGAGAAGCGCTTTGCCGCAGATAGGTCGAAGACGTTGTTGCTGTCGAGCAGGAACTCAATCTTGTGGCGCAGCGTCGTGCCCTCGCCCGTCTTGAAGTCCTTCAGCCCGTGTACCCACAGGCCGTCGCCGTAGAGCGAGGTGCTGATGTCGTCCCTGCCGAATACGGCGCCATTGCTGCGGGTAGCCCTCAGCACCTCGGTATGCGAGGTGCCCGCCTTGCCGCCCGTTACGAAGATGCCCAGCGTCAGTTCGTCGAAGAAGCTCTCGGTCTGCTCGTCGTTCATAATCTGGAAGTACTTCTGGCTGTGCGCATCCGACTTGTACCAGAGCACCAGCGTAGCCTCGTTGACCACGTGGTATGGGATGGTGACTATGCCTTCCTGCGGAATGCCGGAGCGCGGCAGCAAGTCGCACTTCGGATCGGTACCGTCCTCGTTCACCAGAATGGAGATGTTCTTATTGTCCACCGCACACTTGCCCTCCAGGAGCACATTGCCGTTGCGGTCGGTGTAGAAGAACTGATAGGCATTGCCGTCGCGCGACTCGATGCTCAGCTGCGTCATGTCACCGTCGTTGAAGAACACCTGGTCGATGAACGAGGGCGGCATGCCCACCCCGATGATGTCCTGCACCTGATTGACGAACCACGACACGTCCTCGGGGCTTAGCCGCGTAGCCCCGGCCGTATTGAGCGCCTCCTGCACAGCCTTGTTGAAGGCCTTCACCTGGTCGGCCGTAAAGTCGGCCAGCACGCCAGCCAGGTCGCCTCCATCCGGCAGCACCTCCTCCAGTCCGTTGGTAAGCAGCTTCAGGTTGGTGTTGATGGCATCAATGCAGGTCTCCGAGGTGAGGTTCCCCTTGCATGCCTCCAGCACCACCTTGCCGTTATTATTGACGAAGTCGTAGGCATTCTGCCCCCACGATATGAGGTCGTCGCCTGCGGCAAAGACAATGTTGCAGCCCGCCTCGATGATGGGACCTGCGCAACGCAGCATCATCTTAATCTCATACAGGTCGTGATAGTCGAGGTAATTGGCCACCTTCTGAGCCGGCGTATCCCCGGATTGCACCCGCTCGGAAATAACGGCAGTATAGATGAACACCGCCGCATCGTCGAACTCGCCCCGCGAGAAGGACGTCCAGAAGTCGTCGCACCCCACCCGATAGGCATTGGGCAGGCTCTGGTTGGCATAGGGTGGCGCAGCCATTATGACGCGCCAGATGGACTGACGCGCCTCGCGATCCGTCTGCCCCGTCTCAATCATGGCACCGAGCAGGGTGGCCCTATACAGGGCATTGGCACTATTGATGGCCTGCTTGAACTTCACCAGCCCGGCAGCCGTGGACCACACGCCACGCGTCTCGGGCTGGTAATAGACGGTGCGCATCAGCTCCCACAGTCGCTCTGCATCGTTGCACGCGGCATCGGGCGCAATGGCAGCCAGCATACACCTGGATACGAGCTCCGCCAGGCTGCCACTGGCCTCATCCTCGCTCAGCGTAGGCACCGCAGGGGTTTCAGGGCCAGGGGGGACAACGGGCACCACGGGGTCCGGTTCGTCGGGCGTATCGTTGGTGCTGCTACAAGAACTCACCGTGCCGGAAAGGCAAAGGACCACCGCAGCGGCCCAGAGAAATACAAACTTCTTCATATCAATAAAGCTCATTAAATATTTTCAATTCAGTAAACTGAGTGCAAAGAAATAAAATAAATAATGAAACACAAAATATTATTCACACTTTTCTGCCCATCAAAAGTATTTCCGCACAAATAAGCAAATTTTATGAATGGCGGGCTATGAATTGTGAATTTATATTTGTATCTTTGTACCCAAAATTGAAGGCAGTGGATTCCACTCCATTGTGACAAACAGAAAGCGCAGAAAACAATCACACAAGAATATATGAAGATAACCTTCTTTAAGACCCCAGTTGGAAACATCATCGCCACGCAGAGCGCTGATACACTGCAGGGAGAGACACAAGAGAAACTGTGCTGGCTCTATGGCGGAGCACAGGTAGAGAACGAAGAGAAGATGGCCGGCTGGTTCATAGGCCCCAGGCGCGAGATGATAACGCCCTGGAGCACGAATGCCGTGGAGATAACGCAGAACATGGCCATCGAGGGCATTACGCGCATTGAGGAGTACTTCCCCGTGAGCGGACCCGATGCCGACTACGACCCTATGCTGCAGCGGCTCTACGAAGGACTCGACCAGGAGATATTCACCGTGGACATCAAGCCGGCACCCATACTGCACATCGAAGACCTGGAGGCATACAATGAGGAGGAGGGCCTGGCCCTGTCGCCCGAAGAGATAGAATACCTACACAAGGTGGAGGGACAGCTGGGCCGCAAGCTGACCGACAGCGAGGTCTTCGGTTTTGCCCAGATAAACAGCGAGCACTGCCGCCACAAGATATTCGGTGGCACGTTCATCATCGACGGACAGGAGAAGGAAAGCAGCCTGTTCCAGATGATAAAGCGCACCACGCAGGAGAACCCGCACCATATCATCTCAGCCTACAAGGATAACGTAGCCTTTGCCGAGGGCCCCGTTGTGGAGCAGTTCGCGCCGCAGGACCACTCAACGAGCGACTACTTCATAATCCGCAACATAGAGAGCGTAATCAGCCTGAAAGCCGAGACGCACAACTTCCCCACCACGGTAGAACCCTTCAATGGTGCCTCGACAGGCACGGGAGGCGAGATTCGCGACCGTATGGGCGGCGGAACGGGTTCGTGGCCCATAGCCGGAACAGCCGTATATATGACCAGCTACCCGCGCACCGAGGAAGACCGGGAATGGGAGAAGATCCTGCCCGTGAGGGAATGGCTCTACCAGACGCCCGAGCAGATCCTCATCAAGGCATCGAATGGTGCCAGTGACTTCGGAAACAAGTTCGGACAGCCGCTTATCTGCGGTTCTGTCCTCACCTTCGAGCACCAGGAAGCCAAGGACCAGGCTGCCTACGCCTACGACAAGGTAATCATGCTGGCCGGAGGCGTAGGATACGGCACCCGCCGCGACTGCCTGAAGGGCACGCCGCAGAAGGGCAACAAGATAGTAGTGGTGGGTGGCGACAACTACCGCATAGGACTGGGTGGCGGCAGTGTCTCCAGCGTTGAGACGGGTCGCTACAGCAGCGGCATTGAACTGAATGCCGTTCAGCGAGCCAACCCCGAGATGCAGAAACGCGCCAACAACCTGGTGCGTGCACTATGCGAGGAAGAGGTGAACCCCGTGGTAAGCATTCACGACCACGGAAGTGCCGGCCACGTAAACTGCCTCTCGGAACTGGTAGAGGAATGCGGCGGACTCATCGACATGACGAAGCTGCCCATCGGAGACCCCACCCTGTCGGCCAAGGAAATCATTGCCAACGAGAGCCAGGAGCGCATGGGCCTGCTCATCGACGAACGACACATAGACCATGTACGCCAGATTGCCGAGCGCGAGCGCGCCCCACTCTATGTGGTGGGCGAGACGACCGGCGATGCCCACTTCGCCTTCGAGCAGGGCGATGGCATCAGGCCCTTCGACCTGGAGGTAAGCCAGATGTTTGGACATAGCCCGAAGACCGTTATGCGCGACAATACCGTAGAGCGCCACTATGCCGATGCCGTGTATGACCAGAAGGACCTCACGGAGAAACTGGAGCGCGTACTGCGGCTGGAAGCCGTAGCCTGCAAGGACTGGCTTACCAACAAGGTGGACCGCTCGGTGACGGGCAAGGTGGCTCGCCAGCAATGCCAGGGCGAGCTGCAGCTGCCACTCTCGGACTGCGGCGTAGTAGCACTGGACTATCGTGGCGTGAAGGGTATAGCCACAGCACTGGGCCATGCGCCTCAGGCCGCTCTGGCCGACCCGGCAAAAGGCAGCGTGCTCAGCGTAGCCGAGTCGCTGACGAATATCGTTTGGGCTCCCCTGGAAGAAGGGCTGGACAGCATAAGCCTCAGTGCCAACTGGATGTGGCCCTGCCGCGCACAGGAAGGCGAGGATGCACGCCTCTATCAGGCTGTGGAAGCACTGAGCCGCTTCTGCTGCGAACTGCAGATCAACGTACCTACGGGCAAGGATTCGCTCTCCATGACACAGAAATACCCCAATGGCGAGAAGGTAATCTCGCCGGGCACCGTCATCGTAACCAGCGGCGGACAGGTGAGCGACATCAAGCAGGTGGTAAGCCCCGTCGTGAAGGACTGCCCATCGACACTCTACCATATAGACTTCTCGTTCGATGAACTGCGCCTGGGCGGCTCTGCCTTTGCACAGAGCCTGAACCGCGTGGGCGACGACGTGCCTACGGTGTGCGACAGCGAATACTTCCGCGATGCATTCAACGCAGTGCAGAAGCTCATCAAGAAGGGCCTTGTACTGGCCGGCCACGACATCAGTGCCGGCGGACTCATCACCTGCCTGCTGGAGATGTGCTTCGCTAATACGAAGGGAGGACTCCACATCAACCTGGACAAGATGAAGTGCCAGGATATGGTGAAGATGCTCTTTGCCGAGAACCCAGGCGTGGTGATTCAGGTGGACAACCGCAACCGCACCGAAGTGAAGCATCTACTGGAAGAGGCAGGCGTGGGCTACATCAACATAGGCGCCCCGCAGGCAGAGCGCAAGATAAGCATTGAGAAGGACGGCCAGGTATGCGACTTCGACATCGACCGCCTGCGCGACGTATGGTACCGCAGCAGCTATCTGCTTGACCGCCGCCAGAGCTTCAACGGCAAGGCACTGGAGCGCTCGGAGAACTACAAATCGCAGCCGCTGCAATGGAAATTCCTGCCCACCTTCAAGGGCAAGCTCAGCCAGTATGGCCTCGACCCCGACCGCAGGGAGAAGAGCGGCATACGCGCAGCCATCATACGAGAGAAAGGTACGAACGGCGAACGCGAAATGGCCTATATGCTCTACCTGGCCGGCTTCGACGTGAAGGACGTTATGATGACCGACCTCATTACCGGGCGCGAGACGCTCGACGACATCAACTTCATCGTCTTCTGCGGCGGATTCTCGAACAGCGACGTATTGGGCTCGGCCAAGGGATGGGCCGGAGCCTTCCTCTATAATCCAAAGGCCAAGGAGGCCCTGGACCGCTTCTACAGCCGCAGAGACACCCTGTCGCTGGGCGTATGCAACGGTTGCCAGCTGATGGTGGAACTCGGTCTGATAGACGACAGGCGACAGGACGCAGACGGCAAGGCACGCATGCTGCACAACGACTCGCACAAGTTTGAATCGGGCTTTGTGGGCCTTGACGTGCAGCCCAACGAGAGCGTCCTCATGAAGAGCCTCAGCGGCAGCAAGCTGGGCATCTGGGTGGCTCACGGTGAAGGCAAGTTCAGCCTGCCCGGCCGCGAAGAGGACTACAACATCGTCCTGAAGTACCACTATGCCGGCTATCCCGCCAATCCCAACGGATCGGACTTCCAGGCCGCAGGCATCTGCAGCAACGACGGTCGCCACCTGGCCATGATGCCCCATCTGGAACGTGCCTTCTTCCCATGGCAATGCGGCTACTATCCCACGGAAAGGCTTGCCACCGACCAGGTGACACCCTGGATAGAAGCCTTCGTGAATGCCAGAAAGTGGGTGGAGAGCCACACCAAGTGATAACACCCGGTAAAAGGGAAACTAACCAGCAAGCAGTCGTGTTGTTCGAACTATTCCGCACATTCTTTCACATAGGCCTCTTCACCATAGGCGGAGGCTATGCCATGATTCCCCTCATCGAGGATAAAGTGGTTGGAGAAAAACAGTGGATAAGCAAAGAGGATCTGGTGGACCTGATAGCCGTAGCGCAGTCGTGCCCAGGTATCTTTGCGGTGAACATCAGCATCTTCATCGGCTATAAGCTCCGCAAGACCCAGGGCGCCTTCTTCAGCGCGCTGGGAACGGTGATGCCCTCGTTCATCATCATCCTGCTGATAGCCCTGGTCTTCCAGCAGTTCCGCGAGAACTGGGTGGTAGAGCGCATCTTCCGAGGCATCCGTCCGGCAGTTGTAGCCTTGATAGCGGCTCCAGTATTCCGGATGGCCAAGAGTGCCAAGCTAAGTAAGTATAACGTTTGGATTCCCGTAGTTGCCGCAATAGCCATCTGGCTGCTGGGTGTCAGCCCTATCTATGTGATCCTGCTGGCTGGAATTGGCGGTTATGCCTACGGGCAGTTCTTTAAAGAAGAAGAGGAGACCGAGATATGATTATACTGTTTCTACGTCTGTTCTGGACCTTTTTCCTCATCGGTCTGTTTGGCTTTGGCGGGGGATACGCCATGATATCCATGATTCAGGGTGAGGTGGTGACCCGCTACCACTGGCTTACCACAGGTGAGTTTACCGACATCGTGGCCATCAGCCAAAGCACGCCGGGCCCAATAGGCATCAACAGTGCTACGTACGTGGGCTATAGCAGTGTGGTAAACGCAGGCTATTCGCATGCCTGGGGCGTGCTGGGCAGTTTCATTGCCAGTTTCGCCGTAGTACTGCCCAGCTTTGTATTGATGCTTCTCATCAGCAAGTTCCTGATGAAATACCGTCACCACCCCTCGGTGGAGCACGTTTTCCAGGGACTTAGGCCCGCTGTAGTAGGCCTGCTGGCTGCAGCCTCCCTGCTGCTTATGAACCGCGAGAACTTCGGCAGCATACATGAATGTCCCTGGCAGTTCTGGATTAGCGTAGGCATCTTTTGCTTTGCATTCGTCAGCCAGAGAGTCTATCACATCAACCCCATCCGCATCATCATCATGTGCGGTGTAGCCGGACTCCTTTTATTATAAATAATGTATAGCTGAATCCGGAAAGAAAACAACAAGAAAACTAACCAACAACACTGAGACAGATATGGAAAAGAGGAAAATAGTGGTCATCGGAAGCTGCAACACCGATATGGTCATCAGGGTGGATCACCTGCCTCTGCCAGGCGAGACGATCATAGGACACGACTTTATGACGAACCAGGGCGGCAAAGGAGCAAACCAGGCCGTTGCCGTAGCCCGGCTGGGAGGCCAGACAGCCTTTGTGGCCCGGGTGGGAAAAGACGGTTTCGGAGAGCAGTCCATCAGCCTGCTTCGGGCAGAAGGCATTGACACCAGCTGCGTCACCACAACCGAAGGAGTGTCCACAGGCGTGGCGCTGATTCCTGTTGATGACAAGGGCGAGAACAGCATCATCGTAGCGAGTGGTGCCAATGCCAGGCTCAGCATTGAGGACATAAAGGTAGCCGAGCCGCTCATCAGGGAAGCCGGCATCGTACTGATGCAATTGGAGACACCACTTGAGACGCTGATGTATGCAGCAGAAATAGCAAGCAAGGCCGGTGCCAAGGTGGTACTGAACCCTGCCCCGTTCCCCAAGGACCCGCTGCCAGAGGAGTTCCTGTCCCACATAGACCTGATTACACCAAACGAGACGGAAGCATCCCGCATGACCGGCATAGAGGCATCTGACGAAGGAAGCATCCACCAGGCCATCAGAGCAATACAGCGCTTAGGTGTCAGGGACGTCATCATTACGGCCGGAGGCAAGGGGGCCTACACTGACATCAACGGAGAACTGGTTCACCTGCCAGCCTGCAAGACCAAGGTGGCGGATACGACAGCTGCCGGAGACACCTTCTGCGGAGCCCTCTGCGTAGCCCTCAGCGAGGGTCGCTCCCTGGACGATGGCATACGCTTTGCCAACCAGGCAGCAGCCATCAGCGTGACACGAATGGGCGCCTGGCGCAGCATTCCTCGTAGGAAAGAGATTCTGGCACAGGAGAACTAACCCATGTAGACCGTGTATATCCGACAAACCTTTATAAACCTTAGAACCTTTTAAACCTTCATACCCTATGTTTATTGTCAATAGTTATTTTCTGGCAGTCATACTGTGCGTTGTCACGATGATATGCTGGGGTTCCTGGGGCAACACCCAGAAACTGACTGCCAAGAACTGGCGCTACGAGTTATTTTACTGGGATTACGTCATCGGCATCCTGCTCTTCTCCCTGCTCATCGGGTTCACCCTGGGCAGTCACGGCGAGCTTGGACGCAGTTTCTGTGCCGACCTGGCGCAGCTCTCTGGCACCGCCTTCCTGAGTGCCATAGTGGGTGGTATCATCTTTAATGCCTCCAACATCCTGCTCTCGGCCAGTGTTTCGTTGGCGGGCATGTCTGTTGCCTTTCCTGTAGGAGTAGGCATAGCCCTGGTGCTGGGTGTCATACTGAATTACATCGGACAGCCCAAGGGCGATGCACTGCTGCTCTTCACCGGTGTAGCCCTCGTAGTGATAGCCATCATCGTGAACGGAATGGCCTCGGGCCGCCAGCAGAAGGGAGGCGGAGCCGGCCGGAAAGGCATTGTGCTGGCCGTTGTGGCAGGCATTCTGATGTCATGCTTCTACCGTTTCGTGGCAGCAGCTATGGACCTGGACAACTTTGAGTCGCCCATGCCTGGCAAGGCTACGCCCTATACGGCCTTCTTCATCTTCTCGCTGGGCATCTTCCTGAGCAACTTCGTCTGGGGCACACTGGCTATGAAGAAACCGTTCCAGGGGGAACCCGTCAGCTACAAGACTTACTTCAGCGGTTCGATGAGCACACATCTGGTAGGCATTCTGGGCGGCTGCGTCTGGGGACTTGGCACAGTGCTGAGCTACATTGCAGCCGGAAAGGCCGGGGCCGCCATCTCGTATGCCCTGGGACAAGGCGCTCCGATGATAGCCGCCCTGTGGGGCGTATGCGTATGGAAGGAGTTCCGTGGTTCCGACAAGACGACCAACCGTCTGCTGGCCGTGATGTTCTGCTTCTTCATATTGGGCTTGGCCCTGATTGTAGTAGCTGGCAACTGACGCTTCCGAGACTAAAGAAAAGAGCTGGAGATACGACAAAGTTCCCCAAAGAGTTTTGGGCTCTTTTACCTGCCAGGGACTTAGGAAACTCCATAATTGTAATCATAACGTAACATTATTTTCTTTGTAGGCTCGGGCGATTGCTGTACCTTTGCGGCAAAATAGAGGGCCTTGATGGCAAGGGGACAGAACAAGCCTATACACCCTGCCAAGTACTTTAAAAAGCCTGATTAAGAAACATTTTTTATGGAAACAAACCAAAGTTTAGTGATGGTGATTCTGCAGCTACTCGGCTCATTGGGCCTGCTCATCTACGGTATGAGAATGATGAGCGAAGCTCTGCAGAAGATGGCTGGGCCTGGGCTACGCCACGTATTAGCCAAAATGACTACAAACCGCGTAACGGGCATGCTGACGGGCATACTGGTCACGGCCGCAGTTCAGTCCTCGACTGCCACCACTGTGATGACCGTTTCGTTTGTAAATGCAGGCCTACTGACGCTGGCCCAAGCGATAACCATTATTATGGGTGCCAACATCGGCACGACGCTAACGGCCTGGATTATGTCGGCAGGGTTCTCCTTCAATGTCACCGATTTTGTCTTTCCCACTTTCATTATAGGTATGTTCCTGATTTATCGCAAGGAACATCGAACACTGGGAGACTTCCTCTTCGGCATAGCCTTCCTCTTCCTGGGGCTTGGTACGCTTCGACAAACGGGAATGGACATGCACTTGGGTGAGAATGAGGCAGTTTTAAACTTCTTCTCCTCTTTCGACCCGAACAGTTTCACAACAACGCTACTCTTTTTGCTAATGGGTGGTATATTGACGATGTGCGTGCAGTCATCAGCTGCCGTGATGGCCATTACAATGATCTTATGTTCCAGTGGCGCACTGCCTATCTATCAGGGCATAGCGCTGGTAATGGGCGAGAACATAGGTACCACTGTAACATCGAACGTAGCTGCCCTTTCTGCCTCTACTCAGGCTCGACGTGCAGCATTTGCCCACATGTTCTTCAACCTCTTTGGTGTTACATGGATGCTCATGATATTCCACCCCTTCGTAGATGCTGTCTGCCAAATGGTGGGCGGTGGCGTTGAGAATCTCAGCATCGTACTGGCTTTATTCCATACCTGCTTTAATCTGTCGAACACCTTTATACTAATATGGTTTGTTCCACAGATAGAACGTATCGTATGCTTTGTAATCCGAGACAAGGCTGCTGCCGACGATGAACCGCTGAGACTGCAATATATACAATCGGGCCTGATGCAGACGCCCGAAATCTCCGTTCTGCAGGCACAGAAGGAAACTGCGGCATTCGCCCTGCGCGTCGGGCAGATGTTCGACATGGTACGCCAATTGTTTTCAGAGACAGACAAGAAGAATTTTGCAGAGCGATTCAGCCAGATAGAGCACGAAGAGGACATGACGGACAAGATTGAAATAGAGATTGCCCGTTACCTGGAACAGGTGAGCGATGACCACCTGAGCGACGACACGAAGCAGAAAATACGCCAAATGATGCGCGAAATAACAGAACTGGAATCCATCGGAGATGCCTGCTATAAACTGGCCCGCACTCTCGAACGCAAGCAGGAGGCCGGCGAAGAGTTCACACCGCTTCAGACAGAAAAACTGCAGGCTATGATGAATCTATGCGATGAGGCGCTTGCCCAAATGGCAAAAGTAATGCACGGACATCGCGAGGAGCAGGACATCCAGGAGAGTTTCCGCATAGAGAACGACATCAATCAACTACGCCGACGTCTGAAGACAGAAAACATCAAATCGGTGAACAACCACGAATACGACTATGCAATAGGCACTCTGTTCTCCGATATTGTCAATGAGCTGGAGAAACTGGGAGACTATGTGGTCAATGTAGTCGAAGCACGATTCGGACGATAAGAAGAGGCTGCTGACCATGAACGAATATGCCTGTTCCCTTTGTACACCTGTTCGGCATCAACCTAAATATACTGTATATCTCACTGTCTTATTTTAAAATAAGCAAATGTACGTATGCGGCTTGGAGAACTTATAGGATAATAGGGCGAATCATACGCTTGACTTTCTCTGTTCATACGTTTGAATGAGCCATATCAAACGCTTAACCCAAATCGTTCATTAGCACGAAATAGCCTTATAGCCACTTTGAGTTTATGGGGCAGCCACTCAGGCCAAGTTGTTGTTTTTTGTTAAATTAATCCACAAAAGAGACAAAAAAGGTTGGCCGTTTGGAAAATATTTCATATCTTTGTCGCCGAATTGGGTAAAAATGCCCTTTCGTTAAAGGAAATACTGCCTCAGACAAATGGAAAGAACCCTGGTTTTGCTCAAGCCCAGTACGGTGCAGAGAGCACTTATCGGCGAGATTATCAGCCGCTTTGAGAAAAAAGGACTGCGTATCGCCGGAATGAAAATGATGCAACTGACGGACGAGATTCTCGAGGAGCACTATGCACACTTGATAAAGAAGCCGTTCTTCCCCAGCCTAAAGGCCTCTATGAAGAAGACGCCCGTAGTAGCCATGTGCCTTGAGGGCGTAGATGCCATCTCTGTAGTACGCTACATAACGGGGTACACAAACGGGCGAAAAGCAGACGCAGGCACCATACGCGGCGACTATTGCATGAGCAACCAGCAGAACATCGTACATGCCTCCGACTCCCCCGAGGCTGCGGCGATTGAGCTGAATCGTTTCTTCCGACCCGAAGAGATATATGACCTGGGTGACCTGAACATGGATCGCCTGTATGCCATAGATGAAATTTAATATTAATTAAGATACAAAGACCGGCAAAATTAGACTAATGCACATACAACTGAAGAAGATAGCCAACTTCCTGATAGCCACCGCATCATTTGCGATGGCAATGCCTGTTACGGCTCAGGACAAGCTGGCCAGCATAGCACCGGTAGATACGAAGATGCGAGCTATTGACAGCATCGCCATCAAGCGCCTGGTGCAGCACGAAGAAGAAATCATGTTTGAGTTCCCCGCTGATCACCTATATCCCGAGTGGGACAACACCTATACCACAAACTTCGGTGTAGAACTTCCCGCAGAATACAAGATTGACCTGCGCAATTTCTGTATGCCCACACCGAGCCGCCTGGTAAACAGTCACTACGGCTACCGCCGCAGTTTCCGTCGCCAGCACTACGGCACTGACATCAAGGTGTATCTGGGCGACACCATCTACGCCGCCTTCACGGGCAAGGTGCGCATTGTGGCATTCAATGGCAGGGGATACGGCAAATACGTGCTCATCCGCCATCCGAACGGACTGGAGACGCTCTACGGCCACCTGAGCAAGCAACTCGTACGCGAAGACGATATTGTCAAGGCAGGTCAGCCCATCGGTTTGGGCGGAAACACAGGGCGTTCCTACGGTTCCCACCTTCACTTTGAGACACGCTTCCTGGGTCAGTTCATCGACCCCGAGAAGCTATTCAACTTCGAGGCACAGGATATCCAGGGTGATTTTTACGTATATCGCTCTCACGGCAAAGGCCAGTTGCTGGCTGCCCATGAGGTGACGGACGTAGCAGAGCCTCAGGGCACAGGCGAAGGCGAAGGCAAAGCCTCGCTGGCTGCTGCAAGTGCTGCAGAGAAAGCCCAGGAGAGCCAGGCCTTCCAGGAGAAGAAGCGTGCCGAGATGCGTGCCAAGCCACGCAATTCCGTTCACAAGGTACGTAACGGCGAGAACCTGTCCTCCATTGCGAAAAAGTATCACACCACCGTTTCGAAGCTTTGCCGCCTGAACGGCATCACGGAGAAAACCATCCTTCGTCCGGGACAGATATTGAAATATAGCTGATAATTACATCCCTTCATAAGCTTTGGGAGCCTGAAAAGGCTCCTTTTTTTGTCTTTGCTGCAGTTTAGCAGCCTACTTTTTGCTTATTAAGCAAAATTTATGTAATTTTGCAACAGAATTGAATAAAGAAGCAATGGAGACCCGCGAACAATTTGAACAAATCATGACAGAGTGCCGCACGCTCTTTGCCAAGAAGCTACACGACTACGGCGCAGCGTGGCGCATTATGAGACCAGCCTCCGTCACAGACCAGATATACATCAAGGCCAACCGCATACGCAGTATAGAGACCAAGGGCGTTGCCCTGGTAAACGAAGGCATACGACCCGAGTTCGTTGGCATCGTCAACTATGCCATCATCGGTCTCATCCAATTAGAAATGGGACCTGCCGAGGTAGCCGACGGGATGACTAACGAGGAGGCCCTGGCTGCCTATGACCGCCATGCCCAGGCCTCGCTGGAGCTGATGCTGCGCAAAAACCACGACTACGACGAGGCATGGCGTGGCATGCGTGTAAGCAGTTATACAGACCTCATCCTGATGAAGATATTCCGCACCAAGCAGATAGAGTCCCTCAACGGTGACACACTTGTGTCTGAGGGTGTAGATGCCAACTACATGGACATGATGAACTATGCAGTCTTCGGGCTGATCAAACTCACTTTCGGTGAAGCATAAGACCAAGCATATATTCCTTCTGTGGTCCGTCAACCTGTGCCGGATGCTTCTGGCAGCAGCCTTTCTGTTCTCCGGCACGGTGAAGCTGAACGACCCCCTGGGCACGCAGTACAAGATAGAGGACTACGCGCACGCCTTTGGCATGGCCGCCCTCATCCCAGCGCCAGTTCCATTGGTGATGTCAGTTGTGCTGGGCATGCTGGAGTTCTGCCTGGGCGTGTTCATGTTCTTCGGTATCCACCGATGGACTATCAGCCGGGTGATGATGCTGTTGATGTTACTCTTCACCCCCCTTACCCTCTACCTGGCCCTAAAGAATCCCGTTTCCGACTGCGGATGCTTCGGTGATGCCTGGGTACTCACCAACTGGCAGACGTTCTGGAAGAATGTCATCCTGCTCAGCGCAGTCATTGTGGTAGCCAGGCACTACAGAACGGTGGTACGCTTCATCACCCGTCGCAACCAGTGGCTTATCACCCTCTACACCTGGTTGTTTGCCCTTATCTTTGCCCTTATCAATATCCACGGTCTGCCCCTCATCGACTTCAGGCCCTATCACATAGGCGCTGACATATTGGAGAAGATGGGGATGAACGAGGACGAATCAGCACAATACGAGACCTACTTCATCATGGAGAAGGACGGTGTACGCCGCGAGTTCACACTCGAAGACTATCCCGACAGCACATGGACCTTCATCGACTCGCGCACCGAGATGACGGGCGGTTCACAAACGCTGCCTGAGATTCACGACCTGGAAATCGTCCCCGTTGACGGTCCCCGAAAAGGTGAGGATATCACGGCAGACCTGCTTGCCGACCCCGGCTACAAGTTCCTGCTTGTGGCACCCTATCTGGAAACTGCCGACGACGGCGTGATGGACCACATAACAGCCATCCACGACTACAGCCTGGAACACGGATACCAGTTCCTGTGCCTGACCTCCAGCGACGAGGAATCGATTGCCAAGTGGAAGGATATCACCGCTGCCGAATACCCGTTCTGCCACGTTGATGCCGTGACGCTGAAGACGATGGTACGCTCCAACCCCGGGCTCATGCTTCTGCTGGGCAGCACCGTAGTCAACAAATGGCCCTCCACCCGCCTGCCCCATGAAGAGGAACTAAGCCAGCCGTTGGAAGAACTGCCCTTGGCCCACCCGCAGGTAAACAGCTTCATGAGGCGTGTACTGCGTATCCTGCTGTGGTACCTGACGCCCCTGCTTATCTGGACCCTGGGCGACCGCCTTTGGGTAACATGGAAAATGAGGAATCTACATAAATACAAAGTTACAAACCATTTAAAAGAACAAGAAAAATGAGAAAAAAGATTGTAGCAGGCAACTGGAAAATGAACAAGACCCTGCAGGAAGGTGTAGCACTGGCTACCGAGTTGAAAGACATCCTGGCTGCCGAGAAGCCCAATTGCGAGGTTATCATCGGCACTCCATTCATCCACCTGGCCACCCTTAGCAACCTGCTGAAGGACAGCGTTATAGCCGTAAGTGCCGAGAACTGTGCCAACAAGGCCAGCGGCGCATATACCGGTGAGGTTAGTGCAGCTATGGTAAAGAGCACGGGGGCTGAGTACGTCATCCTGGGCCACAGCGAGCGTCGCGAGTACTACCATGAGACGCCTGAGATACTGAAGGAGAAGGTTGACCTGGCCCTGGAGAACGGCCTGAAGGTTATCTTCTGCATTGGTGAGAGCCTGGAGCAGCGCGAGAAGGGCGAGCAGGAGGCTGTGTGCAAGGCTGAGCTGGAAGGCAGCGTATTCCACCTGACTCCCGAGCAGTGGAAGAACATCGTCATTGCCTACGAGCCCATCTGGGCCATCGGTACGGGTAAGACCGCAACGGCAGAGCAGGCAGAGGAGATTCACGCCTTCATCCGCAAGTGCGTAGCCGACGTCTATGGTGCCGAGATGGCCGAGGACACCAGCATCCTCTACGGTGGAAGCTGCAAGGCAAGCAATGCACCCGAGCTGTTCTCGAAGCCCGACATTGACGGCGGCCTCATCGGTGGCGCATCGCTGAAGGCACCCGACTTCAAGGGCATCATTGACGCTTGGAAATAACCAACACCAAGCACAGAGAACCTATAGACAAAACAGCGTATGAGAGGCAGGGAGCCTCATCAAAGGCTCCCGCCCTCTTACCTATCTCACAAATAACTATGCATAAACTCATTCTCATATTCCTAATGCTGGGCAGCGCCGTTGAGTTGTCCGCACAAACCAAGTTCACCGAGCAGCTGCAGAAGCCAGCAGCCGGGCAGGGAAAGGTGATACTGCACCAGAGCCAGAAGATAACAGAACTGGTCAATGGCGATGCCAGTATCTCACCTTCAGCAATAAAAGGCAAGCCTGCTGAAACAACCGGCAAAAAGTTACAAGACGGAGATCCGGATGAAGCATCTGCCATGCAGTCCATCACAGGACAAAAGGTCAGGATGAACGGATACCGCATCCAGGTCTATTCGGGTGGGAACTCCCGCAAGGCCAAGAACGAGGCTGCCGCAATGGGACAGAGAGTGAGAAGTATGTATGGCGACCTCAGCATTTATACCAACTTCATCAGCCCCCACTGGATTTGCCGTGTGGGTGACTTCAAGTCATACGAAGAGGCCAACGAGATATTCCGCCAGATGAAGGCTACGGGACGTTTCAGCGAGGCCGTTATCGTAAAGAGCAAAATCATAACCTACTACTAACCCCCCCGAATCATGGAACTGACAGACAGATTTCTGAAGTACGTATCCTTCGACACACAATCTTCCGAGGAGAACGAGAGCGAGCGCCCCAGCACACAGAAGCAGTTTGAACTGGCCCGCTATCTAAGGGACGAACTGGAATTGCTGGGCCTGCAGGACGTTGAGATGGACGAACATGCCTACGTCTATGCCACCCTGCCCGCCAACACAGATAAACCCATACCCACCATTGGCTTTATTGCCCACATGGATACCAGTCCTGACTGCAGCGGTGCCAATGTAAAGCCCCGCATCATCAAGGGTTACGACGGTTCGGACATCACACTGGATGCCCAGAAGGGTATTTATACCAGAGTGGCAGAGTTTCCCGAGCTGAAGCAGCACATCGGAGAAGACCTCATCGTTACCGACGGCAATACGCTGCTGGGTGCCGATGACAAGGCCGGCATAGCCGAGATTGTAACGGCCATGACCTACCTGCAAACCCACCCCGAGATAAAGCACGGGCATATCCGCATCGCCTTCAATCCCGATGAGGAGATTGGTGCCGGAGCCTCCATGTTCGACGTGGAGAAGTTCGGGTGCGAGTGGGCCTATACGATGGATGGAGGCGAGGTTGGCGAACTGGAGTACGAGAACTTCAACGCAGCCAGCGCAAAGATCATCATCAAGGGACGCAACGTGCACCCCGGCTATGCCAAGGGGAAGATGAAGAATGCCTGCCTCATAGCCGGCGAATTCATGAACCTTATGCCAGAGAACGAGACTCCGGGCACTACCGAGGGCTACGAGGGATTCTTCCATCTGTGCGGCATACAGGCTACTGTAGAGGAAGCGACCTTGAGCTACATCATCCGCGACCACAACCAGGGTATCTTCAACATGCGAAAGCAAATCATCCTGGACGAGGCAGAGAAGCTGAATGAGAAGTACGGAGCCGGCACCGTGACGCCCGTCGTAAAGGACCAGTACTACAACATGCTGAGCCAGTTGCAAGGCAAGACCCACATTACCGACATTGCCAAACGGGCCATCGAGGAGGCCTGCGGCTTCTGCACCGTTGTGCCCATACGCGGCGGCACGGACGGGGCACAGCTCTCATTCAAGGGCCTGCCCTGCCCCAACATCTTTGCAGGCGGCCTGGACTTCCACGGACGCAACGAGTTCGTACCCATCCAGAGCATGGAGAAGGCCATGATGACTATAGTGAATATCTGCCGATTGACAGCCGAGATGTAACAATGGCGAACAGCGAAGCAAGGATAGACAAATGGCTCTGGGCCGCGCGCATCTTCAAGACACGCACCATTGCTGCTGCAGCCTGCAAGAAAGGCCAGGTCAGCATGAAGGGTACTCCCCTGAAGGCCAGCCGGACTGTAAAGGCAGGTGATATAGTGGAGGTTCGCAAGCCGCCCGTAACCTACAGTTTCCGCATCTTGCAAGCTATCGAAAAACGCGTGGGTGCCAAACTGATACCGGAGATACTGGAGAACGTAACCCCACCCGAGCAGTACGAGTTGCTTGAGATGAGCCGCATCAGCGGTTTCGTCGGTAGGGCCAAGGGTACAGGCCGTCCCACGAAGAAGGAGCGCCGCAGTCTGGAGGAATTCACCAGCGACACGCCCGTCTTCTTTGGCGACTTCGAGTTCGACATGGACGAAGAGGATTAGTTCAAGATTTCAAGATTTCAAAAGTAAGAAAGTTCATATTTCCTTTCATAAAGGGCAGGAACTGGGCCAATATCTTTACCAATGATAGACAGGATTACCGTAGATAAGATAATGGATGCGGCCAACATCGTAGACGTGGTTTCTGACTTTGTTGCGCTGAAACGGGCGGGTGCCAACCTGAAGGGGCTGTGCCCGTTCCACGACGACCGTACTCCTTCGTTCATGGTATCTCCGGCCAAGAACTACTGCAAGTGCTTTGCCTGCGGCAAGGGAGGCAATCCCGTGGGCTTCATTATGGAGCACGAACAACTCTCCTACCCCGACGCCCTGCGCTATCTGGCCCGCAAGTACGGCATCCCCATTGAGGAGAAAGAGGCTACCCCAGAGGAAATTCAGTCGCGCACGGACCGCGAGAGTATGTTCATCGTCAACGAATGGGCACGCGACTGGTTCCAGCATCAGCTCCACGAGACGCAGGACGGACGCGCCATCGGTCTGGCATATTTCCACGGACGCGGCTTCCGCGACGACATCATACAGCGCTTCCAGCTGGGTTTCTGTCCCGACGCCAAGAATTCACAACTTGCCGAGGAAGCTCTGAAAGCGGGGTATCAGGAGAAATACCTCACGAATACCATCGACGAAATGGAACCCCGCAATAGCATTGGCACCGGACTCTGCATAAAGAATGATAACGGGCTGTTTCGTGACCGCTTCCGCGGACGTGTCATCTGGCCTATCTTCACCGTCAGCGGGCGCGTGGCAGGTTTTGGCGGACGCGTACTCGATGCCGCTACGAAGGGGGTGAACGTAAAGTACCTGAACTCGCCCGAAAGCATCGTCTATAGCAAGCGCAAAGAGCTCTTCGGACTCTATCAGGCACGCGAGGCCATCCGCAAACAAGACCTCTGCTACCTGGTGGAGGGCTATACCGACGTGATGGCCATGCACCAGCAGGGCGTGGAGAACGTAGTTGCCTCGTCGGGCACAGCACTGACCAACGACCAGATACGGCTCATCCACCGTATGACGGACAACATCACCGTCATTTTCGATGGCGACGAGGCTGGCATACACGCCAGCGAACGCGGCATCGACATGCTGCTGGCCGAGGGGATGAACGTAAAGCTGCTGCTGTTGCCAGACGGCGATGACCCTGACAGTTTTGCCCGCAAGCACAATGCCACAGAGTATCAGGAGTACCTGACCACGCACCAGGTGGACTTTATCAACTACAAGACAAGCCACCTGATGGCAGCTGCTGAGGGCGACACCACCAAGATGAGTGCCCTCATCAATAACATTGTGGAAAGCATAGCCGTCATACCGGACGAGATAACGCGCGTGCTTTACATCCGCCAGACCGCGCAGACGATGCAGATGGAGGAACGTGTTATCAATGCAGCAGTCACCCGACAGATGCAGAAACTCCTTAAGGAGCGCCGCAAGGAACGCGAGCGTGAGGAACGGCGAGGCATTCCGCAAGCTGAAGGTCCTTCGCAGCAGCAGGAAGAGACACTGGCAGAACCTGCCGACAAAGAAAGGCAAGCCGAGGCAACAATCCCTCAACACAGGACACAGGACACAGGCGACCCCACAGCCATGACCGATATCTACGAACGCCCCTTGGCCCAGATGCTTGTGCGCTACGGCGAACAACAAATGTGTATAGTTGAGGACGAAGAGGGGCGTGAGATACCCCTTACCGTATTGGAATACACGCATTACAGCCTTGAGGAGGACAAAGTCAGCTTCCGCAACGCTCTGTACCAGCGCATACTTGAGGAGGGCTTGCAGCACATTCACGACGAAGGATTCCAGACCGAGCGCTATTTCATTAACCACCCCGACCAGGCCATCAGCAGCCTGGCCTTCGAACTGAGCATCGACAAAGAGCAGCTGAGCCGTTATCACGGCGAGGCTGATGCCGAGCGCGTGGCAGACGTAGTGCCTTCGCTCATCGCCAGCATGAAGTTACACATAGCCCGCACCCAGATGAACCAGTTCATAGAACAGACCAAAAAGCCCGAAATACTAAAGGACCGACAGGCCCTGCACCAAATAATGCAACTGTACTACGAGGTAAAGAAGAAAGCCGAGGAACTGGCCCGGCAGGCCAGCGACCGCGTACTAATCAGATAGGCAATAGGCCCTTCGGGCGTTCAAAGTTCAAGGTTCAATAAGCCCTTTGGGCATTCATTATCCATTATTATTATGATTTACAAACACACTCTCATCGCACTTGCCGCCCTAATGCTGACGGCCTGCAACAATACCGAGGAGATGCTGCGCCAGCGTGCAGCAGAGCTCTGCCAGTACATTCCCGACCATGTACTCCTGGAACGTTCGAGAAACTATATGACCTACGACTTCTACGCCGTACTGGACACAATGTTCCACCTGCCCGAGCATGAGGCGATGGATCACGAATGGCTCTACTACTTCGTTACTGGCAACGGAGGCACAATAGCCGACTACGAGGTGGTAAAGGTGGAACTTACCGACCCCACCCACGCCACAGCCACCATCAGCGTACGGCAGAAGTGGGAAGACGGCTCCTATGCAGAAGAGGAAGATACAGAGGAGCATATCCTATCAATGGAGAAGGTGGACGGGCAGTGGCTGATGTCGGACTTCGACGGGCACAAGGCCGACTGCATCCGCCATATCGCCATTTGGCGCCGTGAGCAGGCCGTCCGCGATGCCATGAGCGACTATCTGACCGGGCAGATAGGCCCGCAGTACCTGCAGGGAGAGCTCTGCATCCCCTCCTTCATGATTGTTGCAACCGAGGAGTCCGACTCCGCCCAGGCCCGCGTATGGTGCGACTGCTGGGTGTTCTGGTACAACGTGGCAGGCGATACGCTAAAGACGGTTTCGGGCGGCAACCACTCGGGCCTGATGACCCTCAGGCAGTCCGACGGACGACCCATTGTCTCCTCCTTCCAGCAAACCACCGATGGAGCCGGCTTTACACCCAGCGCAAAGCAGATCTTCGGTCCCCACTACGAGCTGTTCCAGGACATGCATGCCAACAAAGACGTGCAGGAAGCCGTGCGCCAGGAACAGCTACGCGAATACATTCGCCGCCATGGCCTCTCCATCCGCTACCTACAGGACTACGGCTGGGATGCCGTCGAACTGGTGCCGTAGCCTTTTCATCCGCCTGAAATACTTCCTCCTCCCCCAAAAAACAACGCCGTTGTTTTGGCCTTCACACACCGATGTTTTGCCAAAACAACGGCGTTATTTCTGCCCTCATACGCCGTTGCCAGAATCCGCATAGCGGGTACGCCCGGCCGGAATGCTGACCAGGAAGGTGACGAGGCAGCAGACAACAACGAACACGAAGAAGAGGCGGAAGCCCAACTCATCGGCCAGCCAGCCGGCAACCATGCCAGGGAGCATCATGCCCAGGGCCTGGAAAGCCGTACATAGGCTGAAGACGGAGGTACTCTTCTCGCCCCGTGCGAAATAAACAAGGAACAGGCTATAGGCCGTGAAACCCAAGCCATAGCCGAATTGCTCAAGGGCAACACAGGCATTGATGACCCACAGGTTTGTAGGCTGCGCAAAGGCCAAATAGACGTACACGAGGTCGGGCACGGAGATAGCAAGCACCATAGGCCACCACCAGCGGCGCAGGCCGTGGCGCGAAACGAGCCAGCCGCCCAGCAAACCGCCTGCCAGCAGGCAGACGACTCCCACCGTGCCGTAGGTAAAGCCTACGGTAACGGTACTCAGCGACAAGCCACCCTCGGCCACAGAGCGTAGCATAAAGGGCTGTGCCATCTTGGCAAGCAGCGCCTCGGGCATGCGGAAAAGCAGCATGAAAAGCAGGGAGACGGCAATGGCCGGGCGCGAGAAGAAAGCCCGCAACGTGTCGAGGAAAGCCGTAGCAAACTCTGCTTTGGCAGCCGGTTGCTCCTCGGCGTGAGGCAAGATGCGCCCATGCCAGGCAGCCAAAAGAATCATCAGTGCTGCAAGCAGCAGCATGGTAATGTTCCATGCTACGGGCACGCTGTAGGCCCGCTCCATCCAGCCGGCCAGCATAACGATAGCGCCCTGGCAGAAGATCATGCCTATGCGGTAGAAGGTACTGCGCACGCCCACATACAAAGCCTGGTCCTTCTCCGAGAGGCCCAGGATGTAGAAGCCGTCGGCAGCTATGTCGTGCGTAGCACTACTGAAGGCCATCAGCCAGAAGAAGCACAGCGTGCCGCGCAGCCACCACGAGGTATTCAGGGTAAGGGCCACGCCTGCCAGCGCTGCACCCACCAGCAGCTGCATCATCACAATCCACCAGCGCTTCGTGCGCACGACATCTACCAGCGGGCTCCAAAGCGGCTTGATGACCCAGGGCAGGTAGAGCCAGCTGGTGTAGAGGGCCAGTTCGGTATTCGAGAGGCCCAGGTTGGTGTACATGATGACGGAGAGCGTCATTACGGCCATATAAGGCATGGCTTCGGCAAAGTAAAGTGTGGGAACCCATAGGGCGGGTAGGCCCTTCCCCTTTCCCTCCCTGCCTGGGGAGGAAATGGTTTGCTGCGGATGCTGCGTACTGGTTGAGTTATTCATATATTGCTAAGTTTAATAGATGCTGAAATGCCCGGCCGGGAGCGTGCCACTATCTGACTCCCAATGCCCTGATACCCAGGCGATGGTCGTACTTCATCATGTATTCATAGAGCGATATGTCGTCGAGCACCACCTTCTTATATATACTGCTGGCGTTGAGCAGGTGCAGTTTTCCGTCGCTGCCCCACTCGGCAATGCCAACGTGGCTGACGTCGAGCCCGTCGCGGCTGGTCACCAGGGCCAGGATGTCGCCGTCCTCTACGCAGCGCAGCGTCTTGCGGTCGTAGCTCAGCAGGCGGCTGGGTATGTAGCGCACGGCCGTGCCGTTGATTTCCTCCTCGTACCGGCGGATGCGGGCAATGTCGTCCTGCTTGCCCTTCAGCATGGGATAGAGGTCGGGGTGCTGGCTCATATAGTGCACGTTGATGTGCTGAGTGGCTGTGAAAGGGAAGTATTTGTCGTCCTTAGTGCCCATTCGTTCGCTGATGAGACCCAGCTTTACGTTGCTTTCAATCCATTGGCTGAAGTAGTGGTTACGGCTCACATATCCCTTCATCTGGCCGCCGCGATAGCGGATGCGGGTCAGCGTCTGGCAGTAGTCATCCCACTTCCGTCCGCCCTGCCGGGTAGTCAGGGTAAGGGCAAGCACCGTCTCCACGAAGGTGGTGCAATCCAGTTCGCGCAGGTTGACCACCAGCTCCTCCCGGGGGTTCACCTCGAGGGTGCGCCCCACATAGGGTACGTCCAGCAGGCTATGCCCGAAGTAGAGCATCAGGTTAGTGCCCTGGGGCTGCCGGGCTCCGTCGCGCAACAGCTCCACCACGCGCAGGCTGTCTTGCTGCGTATAGGTGAGCGCACGAGCCCCTGCCCCGCTCCACAACAGGAACAGGAGGCAAAACAACAGGTGCAAAGAACTCCTTTTCATCTTATTCTATATATAAACTGTTCGACGCCTTAGCCTTACTAATTGCTATGCACGACGGTGTATCCCACCAGGCGGTCGTAGCGGGCACCCTGCCCGCGGTAATAGACAAGGGCGCTGTACTCGTTTTCCGTCTCGTAGAAGTCGCCCATCGTGCGGGCCGTGGCGCCGTCCTCCTGGCGGAACTGATAGCTGTAGTAGCCCTGCTTCAGCAGGACGGCCACCTCGTACTCGCCGTGCTGCTCGTCGTATTCCATCCGGCACTCGGGAGCCAGAGCCTCGCCCGTCCACAGGCCGCAGACATAGACATCGCCCCCTGGCAGGCGCGGCGTCTTCAGGCGGAAGTGAACCGTAACGTATTCGGCCGTAGTGGCATCGTCGACATCATCAGCGCTACGGAGTACATATACGCCGTTCTGGTCCTCGACGTACTCATAGTTGCGGGCCGGGCGCAGCTCGTCGAGCGTGGCATGGTAGTAGGGATCGAACCACTCCATGCGGTCAACGCCCAGGTTTGTGCGATGAACATCAAGAATCTCGAAGCGGTGATACTCGCTGCCGGCAGGGAAGATGAGGTCGCGGTTGTGGGTGAACTCAATGCCCCGCGCATTGCGGATATTGGGTTTCAGGCCCGAGACGCGATTGTCCCAGCGGCGATTCTGCATGATTACCGTCTGCAGTTCCTGAACAGGATCAACGACGGACAGCGAGCCAAAGCCTACGGCCAGGGAGACTTGCTGATGGTCGCGGTTAAAGTCGATGTCGGTATTGCTGCTGACGGTCAGCCGGACGGGCGCGGCGTTCTCAAAGATGCAGAACTGTGCCTCCAGCACAGGATCGTCCTCGTCCATATCATCGTCTTCCCGGAATATCTGCACGCTATAGTTGCCGCTCAGCAGCAGGCTCGTCTGCCGGTTGGGCAGGGTCAGGGCATAGTGCGTATAGAGTTGAGTGGTATTGAAGCTGTTTTCATAGTCCTCCACAAGCTGGTCGTTGAGGCCGCTCAGGTAGTCACTCTCGAAAATCTCGTCGGACGGGTTCCAGTCGGCATCGCAATGCCTGATGTGATAGACGTATCGTTGCGCCTCGTGGCTCATCTCGTCCCAAGAGATCTCCACATGCTGGTGCTTGCCCATAGCCATCATAGGCGGAGCCAGGGGGTTGCGGTCGACAATGACCTGCAGGGTGCGCACATTCCCGTCCATGATGCGTTGAACCTGGGCATGCGTGCCCAGGAAGGGGAACAGTAGCAGCAGGGCCGCTGCCTCGCCCTTCAGCACAGGCAGGTGCCAGCCGAACTTCACGGCCAGCAGGCGCATCACCACAACGCTGATGCTGCTCAGCAAGGCACAAATCTCCACCGACAGGCCCGCCTTCTGGCAAAACATATATACCAGGCCGCCGGCAACGCAGGCCAGGGCGTAGATTTCCTTGCGGAAGATGAGCGGCACCTCGTTGATGAGCACATCGCGGATGACTCCGCCCGCCGCTCCGGTAATAGAGCCCATAGTGATGGCCATCCAGTAGGGGTAGCCCATGTTGAGCGTCTTCTCTATGCCGATGACGTTGAAGAGGGCCAGTCCTATGGTATCGAAGAGGAACCACGTATTCTGCTGCCGGATGAGGTACTTGCCAAAGGCCATTACCCAAACGACGGCCAATGCACAACACAGGAAGTAGCTGTAGTTCATCATCCAGAAGGGGTTGACGCCCAGCATAAGGTCGCGCATCGTGCCGCCCCCGATGGCTGTGGCCATACCAACGATCCAGGCACCGAAGATGTCGAAGTGCTTGGCCGAGGACAGGCGCACGCCGGAGATGGCAAAGGCAAAGGTGCCAATGAACTCAATGGCCACAAAGGAGGCAGGCAGGCGCAAGGCCTCGCCCATCTCCTGCAGGAAGGTATGAACCAGGTCGAGCATGAAGCCTACTCTTCCACCAGGCCTATCTTCTGCCACTCGCCGATTGTCTGCGTAACGTCGCGCAGGGCGGTGTAGGCATCCACCTGATACTCGTCGCACAGCACGTCGGCCAGCGTCTGAGCCGTGAAAGGCCCCTTTTCAGCCTGACGCCACAAGAGGGCAGCCGTTTCATTCAGGCTTATCACCTTGCTGAAG
Source organism: uncultured Prevotellaceae bacterium (assembly GCA_946407895.1). GTDB lineage: Bacteria > Bacteroidota > Bacteroidia > Bacteroidales > Bacteroidaceae > Physcousia. Next base: position 4,669 of record CAMJQA010000022.1, on the reverse strand, counting down.
TCGATATTCTCCTCGCCATAGGCCACGATGATATGTTCTCCGCACACATCGCGCAATTCAAAACCGGATTTGATTCTCATTATCTTATATCATTTAGTTATTACACATTATTATACATAGGCCTTATACAGGATAAGCAGCAACCGCCGCACAGGGCGCAGGGCCCGCCACAGCCTGATACGGCGCTGCAGGGAAGGGTCGCTGGCCAGAATGGTGCGCCTGGGACGGATGTACTCGATGACTACGCCGCATACATCGCTGACCAGGCATTTCTCCACGCCCCTCACATTCCCGTCGCCCTGCAGGGTGAGGTCTGCCCCCTGCCGCTCGATGATGCGGTGCAGCACGTAGTGGCCGGGATGAATCTGGGCCAGCACGGCATCGCCCACCCTCAACTCGCCGGGATAAGCCAGCTTCACACGGTCGCGACCGTATTCAATAAACGGGCGCATGCTATACCCCTTCACCCAGATAACGGCCGTATGACCCGCGGCCAGCGACTCGCTCACCAGCGACAGCAGTACATCATTGGGCACCTCGTGCCTGCCTGTATCCGACACCAGGCCGTTGCGGCGATGATAGATGCAGCGCACAGGCGTCATCAACAGGCGCAGAAGGCGGCGCAGAAGGGACTTCAGCATACTCATCTGGCTATCGTATCATGACAGAGAATGGCCGCCTCGGCATTGGGCAGGCAACCCAGCTCGTAAACCGGACAGAGGCGCAGCACCTCGCTGATGGCATCGCAGATGCCCCGATAGACGCGCTCGTCCCACTTCATGCTGCTCACGGCGGGCAGCAGTACGCCAAAGGCCTCCAGCGGGCGAAGGGGCCGTATGCTGTTGCTGGGCCTTTGCTGAATGCGCACGAAAGCCCCTATCGGAGCCTGTATGTTGCGGTAGCAGGGCGTCTTCCCGCTCCAGGGAGAGCCGTATATGCGGGCCTCGCCATCAACGATGCGCACCACCGGATTGTCGTCGTTCATCAGGTCGCAGCCCGGAATATTATCGTACCACAGGCGGGTATGCGTGCTCTTGCCCGTGCCGCTGGGCGCCGTCATCAGATAGCCCCACCCCTGGCAGCGGATTACACTGGCATGGACGAGCAGCGTCTGGCAGTCAGCCGCGGCAAAGGCATAGGCCATCATAATAGCGTTGTTCAACCCGAAGTTGCGCTGGGCCCAGGTAGTGCCGGTCAGGGCAACGGTGCAGCTACTGAAATCGGCACCGGCCTGCATCAGACAGCACAGCACGCCGCACACGTCGCTCACCTCGATGCAATAGCTGCCGTCAGCCTGCCTATATACGCCGTGCACGCCATTCCCGTTGTCGAACTGGCCTATCTCGCGCCCGGCATCCGTCCACCGGAAGCTGTCATCCACCATCAAGGTGAACAGCAAGCGGCCCGAGGGAGCATCTACGGCAAACTTCCGGAACGAGGGGATGAGCTCCTCGTTGTTGACGGCATCAACAAACGAGATGCAGAAGTCGTGGTCGCCTACCCGATAGTATTTCGTAGTCATATCTTGTCGCTATCTCTATCTTTTCAATTTCTGTGTGCAAAGATACATAAAATTCGCGATATATAAGCCAGTAGAATAAAGAAAATTCATTTTTCTTTAGATGAAAACAGGAATGAGGGAGAAAAAGGAACCGGATCCCCTGCATCGGAATTATGGTAAGGCTGAGCCAGGAACCGAATCTCCTCCCGCCTGAATCAGGGTAAGGCTGAGCCGGGAACCGGATCCCTCCCTCCTGAATTAGGGTGAGGCTGAGCCGGGAACCGGGGAGGAATCCGTCTGCAACCAGGAATAAACAGCCCTGCCCTCCCAGGTAAAATTCCCCTTTGCCCTGCGATTTTTCCGTTCAAAGACTTTGAACGTATGTTTCAGGTCCTTGAACGTATGTTTCAGGTCTTTGAACGTACGTTTCAGGTCTTTGAACGGAAAATTGAACGGGGATAAAAAAATTCTCCCTCGGGGGGGAGAACTTTTCCTGAGTAGTAGAGGCCGGAAAAATGTGCCTTAGCCTACCTCTTTTTCCTGGGTTTCTCGTTTTTCTGCTGCTCCTTGAGAGCCTTCTGCTGCTCCTTCAGCTTAGCCCTGTCGGCCTTCTCCAGCGCCTTGCGCTCAGCCTTGGGGAGGTTGGCCCTCTCGTCCTCGGGCGTTGTCCAAAGCTCGGGGTGGAAGCTGAAGGAGTCGGCCGTAATGGGCTTAATCTTCATGCCCATAGCCAGCTGCGTCTTGTTCACCTTCGCACGCACCTTCTCCAGCTTCTTGCGCTTCTGGTTGTAGAAGACGGCGCAGGTCATGTTGCTCAGCACCAGCTTGTCCTCGAGATAGGCATTCAGCTGGGCAGTATAAAGCTGGCGGTCGCGCAGGAAGGAAGTCTTCGCCTCCAGGATTACGGTATCCAAGCGCTGTATATCCGTCATATAGGCCGTTGAGTCAATCAGCGATACGGCATAGCCGAACATATATGTCGGCACGCGCTTGGCCTTGCCCTGCACCAATGACGGAAACAGGCAGCCGCAAAGGGCGAGAAGCAGTATGTATTTTAGCAGTTTCATCTTCTTTATCCTAAATTTGCACGCAAATATACGAAGATTCCCCGAAACCGACAAGATTTCGGGGAATCTTTTCTCTCTAAGACCGCAATCCGGCTATTTCTCGTTCAAGTCCACCACGTAGCTGACCCATCTGCCGCTTGGTGTGAGGGCCTTAATCCAGAGTGTACGCTCCGAACCCTTGTTGGCTTCCTTCACGGCATTCTCCCAGTCCTCGGTAGTCTCCATCTTCTGGTCGTTCACCTGCATGATGATTGCGCCCTTGGTTACTCCGGCCTCCTTCATCTTGCCGTTTCGGATGGCATTCACGATAAGTCCGTATGAGATGTTCAGGCGCTGCTTCTCGTCCTCGCCCAGAGGCTTCAGCTGTACACCCATATCGTCCATATCAACTTCCTCCAGCACCTTGGTGTTGCCCTGAGTGTTGCGGAGCGTGACGGTAGCGTTATGCGATTTCTTGTCGCGGACGTAGGTCAGCGTCACCTTGTCGCCCGGACGGTGCTGTGCGATAGCCTCCTGCAGCTCAGACATCTTGGCCACCTTCTTGCCCTCGAACTGAGTGATGACGTCGCCCTTCATGAGGCCTGCATCCTGAGCGGCGCTGGCATCCGTAACCTTGTCGACATATACACCCGACTGAACGCCCAGGTCAATCTCATTGCCCTTTGCCTTCTCGGCATCAATGTAATTCATCACATCCGTGCCCTGCACACCCAGGATGGCGCGCTGAACGGTGCCATAGACCTTCAGGTCGGCCACAACCTTATTCATTATACTGGTAGGGATGGCAAAACCGTAGCCGGCATAACTGCCCGTCTGGCTATAGATCATGGCGTTGATGCCCACCAGCTCGCCGCGCTCGTTAACGAGTGCACCGCCGCTGTTTCCGGCATTGATGGCAGCATCCGTCTGGATGAAACTCTCAATACCGTTGGCACCCAAGCTACGAGCCTTGGCGCTGACGATACCGGCAGTAACCGTGCTGGTCAGATTGAAGGGGTTGCCGACAGCCAGCACCCACTGCCCCAGCTTCAGCTCATCACTATTTCCGATGGGCAGAGTGGGCAGGTCCTTGCCGTCGATCTTGATGAGAGCAAGGTCGGTAGTCTCATCCGTTCCGATGATACGTCCCTTGAATTCGCGGTTGTCATTCAGCTTGACTTCAATCTCGTCAGCTCCGCCTACAACATGATTGTTGGTCACGATGTAACCGTCGTTGCTAATGATGACGCCACTGCCTGCGCCGTGCCTGTCGGGGCTCTTATACTCGCGCTGCTGAGGCTCGCGGTCGCGCCCTCCATATCCGAAGAACTCACCGAAGAAGTCGCTGAAGGGATCCTGAACGGTAACGCGCTGAGTCTTGCCCATCTGCGTCACCTTGATATAAACGACTGCGTTGACCGATGATTCGGCTGCCTGAGTCAAATCAACCAGCCCAACAGCAGCGGGTGCAGGACGCGAGGGAGCTGCCTTGGGAAAGGCTTCTGGCTCAGAGGCCACAGCCCTTGAGGCGGTTGTCGTGCTAACTACAGCACCTGTAACAGCGCTGCTGGCAAATATCAGTGCAGCTGCACCAATCCAATTTTTAGTTGTTTGTTTCATAACTTTATTCTTTCTTATTGTTAATATTCAAAAATTATCTATCACTCTTTTCTGTTGCAAAGATACGGCCAATTTTGTTATCAGACAGAATTTTTCAGTCATTTTTCCCAATATTTAACATAGAACGAAGCACGATTAACGGTTGTTAATCCCGAAAAGCGCTCTTTTTACATTCATTCACGCTCCGGCTGCCAAATATCGGTTTGGGAGAATCATCAGGCTGACATTACGGCACTTCAGGACAGACATTCTGGCATAAAACAGGAACCGCTCTTCTGCATCGAAGGCGACAGAAAGGCGCTGCTCCACTATTATTAACCCGAGACACGATAAAAAAAGCCCCCCGCCAGAATACAAGTTCTAACGAGGGAGCTTTATTAAATTAAATAATGTCTCCTAGGGGAGACTTGGGATTACAGTTTGTTGTTGCTGCCCAGAACCTCCACAATCTTGTGGATGTACATCTTCTTCATGTTCTCGCGGGCGGGCTTCAGATACTGGC